>NZ_CAJXQY010000075.1 GCF_913058315.1 uncultured Alteromonas sp.
AAAAGCACCATATACTCGTTGGCCATTCGCTGCGCCGAGAAGTGCTCTTCTACATAGGCTTTTGCCTGTAAGCCATATTCATTGGCTTTGATAGTATCAGATAACATCTCACGCCAATAGCTTTTGAGTGTTTCCCGCTCGCCAAGAGGGGCGAGTAATCCGGTTTGCTGGTGAGTGATGAGTTGGTCAATCCCCGGGATCTGATAGGCCGCTACGGGGGTCCCCATGGCACAGGCTTCCATCAGGCAGCGTGGCACTCCCTCCAGTGTTGAGGTCATGACAAACAGATCGAAAGTTTTGAGCAGCGCCAGTCGGTCATCACGGAAGCCGAGAAAATGAATGTCGCTTTTACTGGGTAAAGTCGCAGCGATTTCCTCCAGTCTGGCACGGTCGTCGCCATCGCCAAGGAATAGCAATTCAATGTCCATTCCTTCCTGGTGTAAATCATCAAAAATGGTCAGAATATCATCGATGTTTTTACGGCTAATCATTTGTCCGATAAACCCAACCCGTCGTTTTTCGGTACTGGCAGGAATTGTTTCATCGGTGCGCACGGACTCAACCTCGGACAAATCAACACCATTTTGAATATAGTGAGTCTTCTCTGCTTTAACGCCCAGGCGTTGCATGTCAGTCAGAAGTTGGCGCGAAAGTGGCACGATGGCATCGCCGTATTTCATTGCCTGACAGCCAAGCCAGATGAACATGCGTAGTTTTATATCCTTGGCATTTTCGAATCCGTGAGGTGTTACCACACACGGTATACCTGCTTTACGGGCTGCCCACACGCCAAGAATATCTGATTTATAACCATGGGTGTGGATGATATCGATATCTTCACTTTTAATAAGTTCGACCAGCTTATCGACCACCGAAAAATCGAACTTATGCTTCATAGGTAGCTCGAAGGTGTTGCCACAACGCGCTTTGAATTGCCGAACCAGTTCCAGACCCTGTGAATTATCTTCCAGCGTTGTGGCCAGAACAGAGGTCGTCTTATCTTCTGGCAAATGACTGGCCAGCGCCAGCACCCACCGTTCAGCACCATAAAAACCGGTTGAACAGATAAATTGCAGAATTTTTATTTTTTTATTTGCCATGTGAGGAAGTTCCGATGGTTTTTATAATGCCGCCCACAGTGCCAATAGCACGGGCCGGGAAATAAACGCTGTAGAATTTTAAGACCTGCCAGAAGGACGTTTTACCGGCGACGAGTCTGAACAGGCGCACACTGTACGCTAAGACCGGCAGTACAGACAGCACCAGCGCTAACAGACTCAGCCCTGAATAACCGGTTAAAGCCAGTAACAGCGCACATAAAAGCAGGCCGGGAATCGCCACCGGAACAATAAAACTTGGCCATTCTCTTAATGGAATGTGGCGATCCCGGGTGGAAGCCAGGTTTGACTGACCTCGCCAGATCTCCTTACTAAACATTGCCCCGAGTTGTTTATCCTCACCAATATGGACGTACTGTGCCTCGCTTGTATAGTAAAGTTCACCGAGTTGATTAACCTTATCGGTAAAGTAGTAGTCTTCACAGGTAACCAAATCGTCAGGGAATTGGCCTGCCTGATAAAAGGTGTCCTTGCTGAGCAACAGGTTTCGCCCGGGTAAAAAGCTAACCGTGCAATCAACGTCCGCATTACTCAGAGCCACCCGGATATGCTCAAGTGGCGTAGGCATATCAGAGGGTAATTGCATGGCACTCACCAGCTTTGTGGCGGGGCGGTTCTGCAGGAGCTTAAGACAGGTGTTCAGCCAGTTGGCCGATAAAGCTATGTCGGCATCCAAAAAGGCAAAGTAGCTGCCTTGCGCCCGTTTAGCACCAATATTTCGCGAGGTGGAAATGGTGTTGTTGGGGGAGCTTTCGATGACCTGCAGGTTAATGGTGCCAGCCGCTCGCCTGATATCTGCTGAGACAGACGGATTTTGTGAAACCAGCACGATCTCCAGTTGCTCATGGGGATAATCCAGAGCGGCAATTGAGCGAATGGTTTCAATTAACATGCCTTCACGCCCCTTATGGGGAATAATAAACGAAACGCTTTCCATGCCTAACTCCACCGGCTTTTGCGTAATCTCGGAATACGCTTTTGCAATTGCTGCCACTCATATTGTGGTGAGAACTGTTTTATTACCTGCAATAATTCCTTTTGCCAGCCTGTTTTGCGCTGGGACTGGCTCTGGGCTGGATTCGTTTGTGCGGGCTTTAGCGGCTGCGTGTTTTCTAACACGGTATCGATGCCGTAATTTTGCATCACCAGCGCCAGGATACGGGTATACTGCCGCTCTTCACTGTGAGTCAGGGCTGCTACGATGTATGCTTTTAATTCCTTTGCCTTTTGTAAACAACGGTCTGCCCATTGCGGTTCCGCATAAGCTGCGGCAACGGCTAACACATGCACCTTACGTAAATCCTGGGCACTCCAGGTTTGGTTGGGGTACTCTAAAATGTCCGGCTTTTGCAGATAGGGATATTCGTTTTGTGCCATCCATTTCGCGTAGTGAAGCAGACAGGCTCTGGCATATGCAAAGTCGCTGTTTTCACTAATGCACTGCTGGACGGTAAGATAGCGACACACAGCCTGAAAGAAAACAGTATAAAACCAACATTCCTCGACGTTGCTCAGTTTTCTCTCTCCTTCGATATTATCATCAGGAGAGACTGTGTGGCGGATGATATGAGCGACTTTGTCCAGTAAGTGGGTATTGCCTGTGAGCTCGTAGCTATCAAGCAGGGCAACCATGTAATTGGCAGTGCCTCTGTCCAGCGGATAATTACCTGTGCTGAACTGCTTTAAATCCTTTCGGTGGCGGTTTTTGAATTGCAGCAGCAAACCAAATAGGGTGCCGTCACTTTCGTAAACCTGGGTGATCCAGTTGGCTAATCCCAATACTGTTTTTTTCGCCTGTAAGCAACCGGTAAGGAAGTAATACAGCTGCAGGCCGCTGGTATAGCAGTGCTGGCCTCCTGGTCCACCGCCGCCGGCATGATCCTGGTACGCATCACTTTTATGATGTTTCGAGTAAGTTCGGTGCGTAGCGGTCTCGGCCGGGAGGTAATGATCGGTGTGCCAAAATAACCCGTTGTTATACTCAGGCTTGTCATAGTCACAATGATAAATATCAATATCGATAATATGCCTGGCCAAATCGTCGGCAAGCTCTTTCCACTTCTCATCGCCGCTTAGCAGCCACTGCTTTAAAAAGCCATATAACGGATCGTACTGGTTGTTGTAGTGAGAAGGAAACAGAGCGTCGCCCTGATGTTCTGCTGTTTCGTGATCTGCGTAAATATCACCGAAATGACGCCAGCCAAATTCGTCGATGTTTTCCCGTTTAGCGAAGAAGTTTTGCTCGCCTGTCTGGCCAAGATCTATCAGTTGTTGAAGTGGATCAGAAACCAGTGACGAAGAAAACCAGGGGATAACGGCGCATTCTGTTACCCATTGCGGATTAAGACGGGCGTCTGCTTTAAGGTAATTTACAGCACTGCCAGAAAAGGCGAGTTCGCAACAATGCGACTTTTGTTCACCCGGTTGTAACTCAACCGGGTGGTCGGCCTCGGCTTTAAAAAAATGCCAGCAAATTTCTGTCGGACTGGCCGTTAATGCGGTGGGGAAATTCTGCCAGAACTTTTGCGGACTGAAGTGTAGGCACGCTTCGTCCTGTTTTAAATAGCCCGCAGGGGTAAGACGCACTGGTTGTTCGGTTTTTATCCCATTGATGTCGATGACGCTCAAAGGATTGGAAATACTGAGTTTACGGTCCTGATTAACATGCACTGGACTATCCCAGTGCTCGCCATTACTGGAGCGTTGCCAACACGTACTATGAGTATTAACCGGCGCTTTACCGGAGAGTGTTGAGCTGTCATCACTAAGGTATGCGATGCTTTGATCGGATTTAACAAACCAGGCAAAGTCTTCTACCAGCAAGCTTTTTTCTTCGCCAAGGTCCCAGGTGCCGGCGGCATGTTCAGCCGGATTGGGGTTTAACAGGGTGGTGTGTAATTCACATCTGCCAAAATGGGCAAAGTATTTTAGCGTTACCGAAAGCTCCAAAGGCAGGGTAGCCGCTGCTTGACAGGATAACTGATAATGCAGGACCAGTTCAATGAATGAAGCTTCTCCTGCGGAATTGTTGTCGTAAGCGGGTGTATAATGCCAGTCGGTCAACTGTGATTGCAGCACTTCAAAAGGTGCCCTGAACTGGTATCGAATACCAAACCGGTAGGCGGTTCCGGCAACGGTGAGCGTGCCTGAAAATGGTTTGTCAGTAGCAACGGTCAGACAGGTCTCCGCACAAAGAATCGAGACGTCGCGCTCAGAAGTAATGATTTCGGGAGATTTTTGCTTTAAACCTGTGTTGCGCTTTGGTGCTTCAGCAATCGCAAAGCTTGCATTTTTCAACCCCTGAGTGGTGGTTTCCCCGCGCACCTGCACCCATTTTATGGAATTATCCGGCCAGAAGCCTGTGGGTGTGACGGTAGCTTTGACGTCTTCTTTATCGTCACGACAACATACCAACTTTTGCAGAGCAAAATACTGGCCTTGCTGAAGAGGCACTCCGACACAGAACAATACCCTTGCACTAATATCTTGTGAGGGCGTTTCTAGGGTAAAATAGTTAGGTTCCAGCATGTGTCGGTATTTGTAGTTATTGTCGTTAATGGGGAATCAACCTGTGTGTAACTGTACCGTTAAACAGCGCTACAGGGCAAACATTAATCACGGATTACACCTCTTGCGGGAATATTTTTAACGAAAGCGCCGCGTCACGGTTTTTATCAGACTTAACAGTTGCGTAAGCCAGGTTCTTTTGAGTAAGTGGACCGCCGTTAAGGTGTATTGCTCATTGGACAAAGAGCGCTTGTACTGACTGTCACCGCCCATAAAGTCATAGGCTTTAAATCCTTTACGGGCAAAATAGGCTATCGCCAGAGTGTGCATTATCAGACCGGGCTGAAAACGGTTGCTCTGCTCAGCGTATTCAATTCCGGATAAATAGAAATACACGGTGTCATCACTAAGGAGATTATAAGTATAGCCGAGGCAAAGTTCACCAGCATAAAACCCCAGTAGCTCACAATGATAAGTGTGCTGTTGCTTATTAGCCATTAATGCCTGATGAAACTGCACAAACAAAGGGTTATCAAAACCGCTTCCCTCGCTGGTATTTCCCCATCGGTGCCGATGTAATGACATCAACCGCGTAAGAGATTCTGGATCTGGTTGTGCTCCAAGGGACTTTACAGAAAGTTCGCCATAGTGCTGCTGCATGTATTTCATGGCTCTGCGAATTCGGCTGCGGCTGTTGCTGGAGCATTGCAACAAAAACGCATTGTAGTCTTCGTAGGCGTCACTGAGTTTTACCCGAAAAGCGGGAATGTCCATAACCTCGATATTAAAAGCAGGATGATGCTGCCAGTCTGCTGCTTTATCCGTTATTTCCAGGATCCACTTTTGTTGGGGCTGTTTTTCGCACCAATCCAACAAGCAGTTTATCGCTGCCTGGCGATACTCCGGAAGTGCCAGTATATCGTTGTATTCTATCCAGATTTGGTCTTGTTTAGGCTCGCCCGTTTTATTGAACCAGCCGGAAGAGAATGGCTCTTTGGGTAGTCGGTAACCCCTGGTCGACAGAAATATACTGCTCACCACGCGGCCATCATGCTGGCAAGTTAACCAGAGAGGCGGGGTCTCGCAGAGTTCAAGCCAGGGCCTGATCCAGAATAAACTCAAAAATAATGGAACCGAGGGCATCGAACTCTCAAGAGAGGTAAGCGTTGCCGCTACCTCATCCAGAGTATAGTTATCCCTTACGTCTATAGTCAGCACGGTATCAATCAGTCGATGCTATTTCTGCTCATCAAGACGTCTTTTTAGTTCTTTATATAATGCTTGTTGTAAAGGCGTGGCGGGACGAACTCGGGACAGCATTGATTTTGCCTGGGTCAACTCACCATTCAGGAGCAGGGCCTCTACATTGTGTAGTTGTATTTCCTTGTTATTCGGATCTTTACCCAAAGCTCGTTCAACAAACGCCTGGCCTTCTGGTATTTTGCCTTGTCTCAATAAAACATAACCGTAAGTATCGAGGGCATAAGGCGAGTCCGGGGCGATTTCAATAACTCGTTTAGCGAATTCTTCGGCTTTGTTTAAGTCGCCTGACTGAGTATAAACTGACGCCAGGTTATTAAGCGCAGCAAAGTCGTCTGGCTTTTGAGACAAGGCCTGCGTGTATAGTTCGATCGAGGCATCATACATTCCGTATGACGATGCATAGTCTGCACTTATCAGCTTGAAGACCAGGGTGTCATGTTCCTTGCTAGCTTCCGACTTAAGATATTCAAGGCCTTTTTCTGCCTCTCCTAAACCAGCATGCGCCTGTGCCAGCAAACGGGCAACCGCAAAACCCGGGTTGGTTTCATAGTAAGCAGATAGTAATGAAACGGCATCGCTAAAACGCTTTTCGTTTAGTGCCAGCAAACCTTTGGTATGGGTTAAATTAACCAACTCGCTGCTATCTTCTGTCAGTAAGTCGATGGCTCGCTTGGACTGTGCAAACCGTCCTGTTGATGCCGCAAGGTGTGCTTCTACAAGAATAAGGCGGTCGTCTTTGGGCAGATAACGGCGTGCACTCTGGGTGGCTTCTAAGGCGCTATCAAAGTCATTCACCATTTGGTAAGCCGCTATGAGTCGATACCAACTACGGCTATCAGTAGGAAATTTTTGTGACCAGTCACGGTAGGTTTCAATCGCTTTGTCGAAATTTTTTACAGAGACGTAAGCATCGCCTAACGCCTGGTAAACGCCAAAGCTTTGCGGTTCCACGATGCCTTTTAGTAAGTTGATAGCCTTTTGGGGCTGCTGTGAGCGCGAATATAATAGTGCCAGGGCTGAGCTCGCTGCATCTGATTCAGGAAACTTGGCTATACGTTGTTTAAGAAAACTCTCCAGCTCCCCTTCCTGACCCATTGCTAGTTTGATGTTCACTACATCAACCAGGTTTTGCAGATTATTGGGCGTTAAATCAAGTAGTTTTTCACCATATTCAATCGCCTTATCAAAATTATCCCAGCGCGCTTCGCCTATCATAAGGTAGCGAAGGGCTCCCGCGTTGTTTGGGTCCCGCTTTACCAAATTAGTAAAGTGTGAAATGGCCTGTTTCTCATCCCCGTCTCTTAAGTAAATGATCCCTCTTAACAACTCACCATTTAACTCATTCAGTTCAGCCCATTTGTCGGCAACCGTTAAGGCTGACGCCAGCCCTTCTTCTTCGTACTTGGCCTGAGCCAATAGGATCCAGGCCTCGCTAAGATCCGGGGCAAGTTCGAGTGCTTTGGCCAGTGAGTCGGCGGCGCCGTCTTTACCTTCGTCAAGCAGGATATAACCTTCTCTCAATAGTCCTACCGGATTGTTTGGGTCCAGTGATTTTGCTTTGTTGAGCAGTGATTCTGATTCTGCTGCCTCGCCTTGTTGTAGCTTTTGAAGTGCGGCAAGGCTGTATATTTCAGCCCCTTGCCCGGGTTCAATATTCAGGTCGTCGAGGCTACCTGCAACTTCATCTACATAGCCTAATTCCAGCTTTACCTGAGCAAGCATTCTGTGCACAGGGTGGGCGGGAGGCAAGGTTGTAGCGGCTGTGGACAGCAATCGTAAAGCGCTTTCCAGCCGGCCGGTGTAATAGGCACTGGTCCCGGCTATAAAACTGGCCAACGCGGGCTTTGCATTATGCTGTAAGGCCAGGTTTGCGAGGTTATAGGCCTGCTCGTATTCATTCTGGTAAAAGTAAACAAGTGATTTTAAATAATTGGCATGCCCGCTGTTCGGATTTAAAGCCAGTAGCTTATTGATTTCTTCATCGGCACGATTGAGTTGTTTATCTTCAATGAGCTGTTCGGCGAGCAGAAACCGCGCTACATGATAGGTAGGGAAAATTTCTAATGCCTTGGTGTTGGCAATGATTGCCTCTACATGATTCCCCATGAGCGACTCAATCATGCCCTGCAGAAGTAGCTTTTCAAACGGCTCTGTTTCCGGGCTTATAAACTGTTCGGTAATATTTTTAGCTACCTGCGGTTTACCTGATTCAAGTGTTTGATAAGCCTGAGCAATTAATAAATCTTCACGTTGCAGGCGCTTAGTGGGAATAACCGGGTTCTGTTGACCGGCCTTTAACTTGGCAAGATACTCAAAAAGCGCCATAGTGCTGATGACTTGGGTGTCATTTAACTCGGGAGTATCTTCTAATTCAGTAAGCACCCGTAAAAAGTCATTTTGGTAAAAGATAGCTTTAATCAGCAGAGGATAAGCTTGTAACTTGTTGTAACCTAACTCAAGTGAGCGTCTAAGTTCCTTTTCTGCTTCTTCCCACAACCCTTGCCGGAACTCAAGTATCCCTAACTGAAAACGCGCTTCGGCATTGTTAGGTTCTGTTACTACCGCATTTTTTAACTCGACAATGGCTGCAATTTCTTCACCTTCTTGGACAAGACGTTTTGCATCTGCGATTTGTTGTTCTGCGGTTTTCTGAGAACAAGCTGTTAATACTAATACACAAAGAAGTGCCGCGGCCCGTTTCATTTGCATCCATTCCTTATGGCTATTTACCTCATACTGAAGGCAAAGATACCAGTTTGGTTTGACTCTGACTATACCCCTTATGGCTGATTACTGTGAATCGTATTTACCAGGCGATAAAATATTGTTGGGGTCCATAGCATTTTTTACTAGCTTTATGGTTTTCCAGAAAGCAGATGACTTGTCGAGTTGCTGCTGTTCATGGATGGGTAACCGGTACGGCACAAAACCCTGTTCACACCCTTTGGTAATTAATTCATGCAGACAATTTAGCGCTTTGGCTTCCTCGTCACTGCTCTGTTTATTGAATACCAAAGGAACCGTTGAGTCTATGCAGTCGTGTTTTAGATTGGTAAAAGTGATTAACGGATCCAGGTCATATTTGAGCATGGTTGTGCGAACAAATAAAACAAACTGTTCTAATGCTTGGGGATTCATTGGCAGTAGCGGAGCGTACCAAAGTAAACCACAGTTTTCGGCAGCCGGATCCAGGGGACGAGATTTATCGCTTTTAATCGCTTGGTTTCGCCAATAAGGAAGAGGAAGGGCTACCTGGTTTGGCTCTCCCAGCATGATATCAATACCTTCACTGAGCGAGCTCAATTGCCCCTTTACATCTTTGAATGCAGGAAGAAAATTAAGTGGTAGACGGACGAATTGATGGGCAAATTTCAGCAATAAAGAGTCAGAAAAGAGAATCCGGCCCAGTTGCTTGCCGTTTTTTCTGATGTATTTTTTAACAAAGTTGACTACCGGTTGCTCCCCATAAATTGATCCAACGATCATCCATTCCGGTAGTCGCTTGGCTGCAGCTAACTTGTTCACCTGTTCATCTGATAGCGGCTCAATTGGACTCTGTTCGACATTTGGGTTTTCACATGTCATGGATACGAGGCGTCTCTTGTCCATTAAATTAATTGAGCCAACCATGCCACTTTGAGACTCCAATAGGTCACGAATGAAAGACACAGCCTCAGCAAAATTATCACCATCGAATATCTGAATATAAAAAGCGCAGAAAGACGATGGCTTTTTGGCCAGTCTAAGCGTCATCTCGGTAACTACTCCCAGGTTACTCTGGGTAAATAAACCGTCTACATATGGACCGAGGCCCCACTTAAAGGTTTTATCTATAAAGTCATGGCCGCTTTGATCCAGAGCTGACACTGCAGAAGAGAGTTTTTGCTCACACAAGTCCGGATGAGGAAGATAGGCCTTTAATGCATTGCAGGCATAAAAATGATCTGTATAAGGCGTGATGCCGTAGCCCCTTTCCAAAGCATTGCTGAGCAGGCTGCATGACGGTCCTGCGCCAGTAACCGGCACCATATGAGGCCAGTTATGCTCAATCAGGTAGTCGTGTAACTGTTGCTGGGTGACACCAGGGCCTATGGTAATAAGGCCCAGCTCTTTATCGGTCGGGGTGATGGTATTGAGTGGTGAAAGGTCAAGCAGATAAACGGGCTCTTTATCGACCAGAATCGAGCCATAGCCCCAGTTATTGTTAGTGCTTACCGGATGCAGTTTAAACCCTGCCGAATTTGCCAACTTGAGGAGCTGGGGAATAACCGATTCTTTATAAACTTTAATTGCACCGGCAAATTGCTGTGGTCTACCGAAAGTATTTATTCCGTATTGGTTTACGGCGTCCTCAGATGCTATCAGCGTAGCAATATCTGGCTGGCAAATAAGTGAAAGTGGGTTATGAATATCCATATACGAGCGGGTTGCTTTGAAGAGTAATAGTATAAGTAAACTATAGCGTGAAATAACAAAAAAGCCGACATGTTGCCGGCTTTCTTATTGAATTTATTTTGATTATTTATTTTTTACGAACCCTTCGGCTGGCAATCATAACAGAGGCAAATAGCAGGATGAGTGTTGCCCCCGGAGCGCTTACCGGTATCTCCCGGGTACTCAGACCTATGACAATATTGTCAAATTCCCCGGCAATGTCACTGGTATTAATGACGAGTGTGTCAAACTGTTCTGCAATTGAAAAAGCGATATTGACGTAGGCATTGGAGTCCGGGCTGGTTTGATTTCCGGAACTGCCGCCTAGCTGCGAGAGTAATGCCGCCCCTGTTATCGACGAGACCAGCGATCCTCCGGAATAAAAATAGAAGTCATTATAAACATCCACTGAGCCCCAGTAAAAGCCAAGATAAGTAATGCCTAACTGAGTTGAAGAGCCGTAAAGAGAACTGTAATAATCGAGTAGGTTAGTATAGTCAAATGATATGGTCGCAGTGCCTTGACCATTGTTAGTTGCATAGCCATAACAGGTGGTATCATTAGCCGGTGCCGCAGCAACATTTGTTACCGAACCTTTACGAACAGCAATCTCTGAACTGTTCGCAGAGATGTTTACACCAATCGGTCCATTGTTAACGCTGTTTACTGCACACTCATTTTCAAACCCTGAAACCGTATAGTTTGTAGAGCCAGGATAAAGCGGATCGCCAGTTGCGATGTCAAAAGTTTCTATAAAATAATCTGACAGACCGCCGTTAATGGGATCCATAAAACTGCTTGTCAGGCCAGAACCATCTGAGGCGTTAGCCCCGCCAAAACTTATAGATGCTGCGGTAGATTGCTTAGAGACACTAAAAACCAGTACGACACTGAATAAAAGGGATTTAGTGACCAGGGGAAAACGTTTCATAGAGTCGCTCCTTGATTAATGTCACCAACAACCGGAGCAATGCATTTTTTAGACCAAGAAAAAAACGCTTAAAAATTCATCAGTTTATGAAATGGTACTTTAGACTAAAGTTACAAGTGTAAAAAAAGTCGGCACTCAGGCCGACTTTTTTAGCGGTAACTTTCTTTTTCGTTTATTTCTTTAAACGAGATCTCAGACCAAGAGCAACCAGGCCGAAAGCGAACAGTGCAAGTCCAGTTGGAGCTGGAACAGGAATTTCACGAGTGCTCAGACCGATAACGAGGTTGTCAAACTCACCAGCAACGCCGGAAGTATTGATTACCAGAGTGTCGAATTGCTCAGCAATTGAAAACTCGATTTCAACGTAAGTGTTTGAACTTGGAGCTGTTTGGTTACCTGATGAACCGCCAAATTGGTTAAGCAGACCAACACCAGAAATCTCAGTTACTAATGAACCACCTGAATAGAATTCAAAATCGTTGTACGTATCTACTGAGCCCCAGTAGAAACCTAGGTAAGTAATACCGATTTGAACACCATTACCAGCCAGCGCTGTGTAGTAGTTAAGCAGATTAGTGTAATCAAACTCAACTGTAGCAGTACCTGAACCGTTGTTAGACAGGTAACCGTAACATGTTGAATCATTTGCCGGAGCTGCTGCAGTATTTGGCACACTGCCTTGACGAACACCGATTTCACCAGCATTACCTGATACTGAGATTCCGATAGGACTCGCGTTAATACTGTTAACTGCACAGTCTTGCTCAAAACCTGCATCAGTATACGCTGTTGAGCCAGGGAAACCCGGGGCACCAGTAGCTTGGTCGAAAGTCTCGATGAAGTAATTTGGTACACTACCAGAATTTGGATCGATATACTGGCTGGTTAAACCAGAGCCGTCTGTTGCCGCAACTCCATTATTGAAGTTGATGTTTGCTGCGTTGGACGCACCAGCGAAACCTAAGCCAATAATGGCACTTAAAGACAACGCTTTCGTGAGTTTAGAAAATTTGTTCATTTTACAGTCCTCTGTACTAAGAAAGTTACCACGAATAAAATGATGCATGGTGTGTGCCATAAATGTATTTTTGTTATTTTTCAGTGGTTTAGTCGGTTTTCGTAGGGTGGGGATATTTTTTGTGTAAAATTCTTTGACAATGAACGCCGTTCACTTGCGGTTCACTTTCAACCGATATGAAAGCGAACCCGGAACGCAGGCAGTTAGGTATTCTCTTTCATCTGTTTATTGACCTGAACCTGGATGTCGCGAAGCATATATTTGAAGCTCGGAGCCAGGTCACGAAGCAGGATCTCTGCATTAATATAATAAGGCGCTCGCTGGCCATGATATTCAATAGTGGGGCCGATCTTAATATATTTAATGCCAAGAAAACGCATACTTCTGGCCAAACGGGGTTCCATCATAACGAAGGCGTGCTGTATGCCTTGTGTTAATGCTAAAGATGCCGCGGAAAGGTAAAGTCCGATGGCAATAAACGGAAAACATCGCAGCTCGGCCTCCGAGTAGGTGGACTCGTTAATCGCACCGGTAGCGGCGCCGGCAAATCTATCCATTGCCCGGCGACGAAAGTGCGCAGGGACAGCCAGGCGTGATATTTCGCAGATTTCATGGCGGTCAAAATGGTTTGGCGTAAATTCGTCGTGAGATATTGAATGCAGACAGTATTTCTCCAGAGGCAACAGCTGCCCTTCTTCACGAGGAGTCACTAATCTGACAGTGCCAGCGTAGGCATCAGAACCAATGTGTCGAATAAGGCAGTATTGTGAAAATGCATCAAATTCGTCAGTTTCCATTTGGTCGGGTCTTAGCGGCTCGAAGCCAAGCTCTTCGCAATAAACATTGTGCCTGATCTTATAGACTTCACTTCTTAACTCTTCGGCGTTGGCAACAACGGGCGTCAAAAACGTAGAGAAATGCTTTGATATTGCAGTTGCCTCGCGTAGGCGCTGGTAAGACTGCCATAGCTTGGAAATTTTTGCGCTAGTACTTTTAAACACCGTCACCTCTTCCGTCGGGGCCTGATATCAACTTTATGTGTAGTATATAAATGCGCTGCATTTAATGTTCCTTAATAATAGCATCAAAAATACACACTCAATGCTATTTCAACTAATTACTATTTTACCTTATCGGCCAGTCACCGGTTTCATAAAGCAAAGCAATATATTCATAAAGTGCTCTCTCTGTATGATAAATACTGGCAATAGAAGGAATATTCAATGTTACTTCATAAGTGGGCGGGCTAAGGTGTTCAACTGGCACCGGAATAAGTTGAGTAAATCCAATTTGCTTCGCCTGATATACTAACCTTCGCATATGGGTTGCTGATGTAACCACCGCAATAGGCACATCTCCTGTATAATTAAATAATGCCTTGAGTTCTTGTTCTGTATTGTGGCCAACTGGCAAAGCGGTCACAGGCGAAGAAATCAGCGTAGATAGAAATTGCTTGGCTTTATCTGCATAAACAATCTCCTTATCCCTTAAAAAATTACCGCCCGTGACGATCACCGGGGTAGCTTTATAACCAGCCATGATGGCGCTCTGGACTAAGCGTGTTAACGAACACTGATGCCAGTTACTGGCTTCTGGCAAATCCTTACCAAAGTAGTAGCAACCCGGGCTGAATATGTACTCTGCATCGTGCCAGATTTTGTCAGATTTTTGTAAGGGAGGGTAGGCATACTCCAAAGGAGCGAGTAACCAGTTGCTGAATGTGTATTGGCTGGCAAGAAAAATCCAAATGCATGCTGCACCAATTAATGGATAAGTGAATTTGCAAAGCTTTTTTAAATAGTGGCATGCTAAGCCTGCAGCCAGCAAAACGAAAAACAGGACGACTGGCGAGATCAATTGCTTAACAATAAATTTTAGTGTTTCTGCATCCACAATATCGTTCCCTGATTAATAGGGGTTTATACTCAATGATTTAAAAGCGAGTTGCAATGAAGAATATCTCTCTGTTTTTATTATTTATCTTTTTGTCTGCACCGCTACAGGCAAGCCAGTCGATGGTAGACGTTATTAAACAAATTAAACCGTCGGTGGTAGGGATCGGAATCACTACGCCGATGAATTCTCCTGCAAACCAGTTGCAGGGGACTGGCTTTGTCATTGGTGACGGTCACTATATCGCTACCAACTATCACGTGGTCTCAACACCTTTAAATCCGGATGTTGTTCAATACCGGGCTGTCTTCGCCGGAAATGCGAAGAACACTAAAACTTATCGGGCGGAAGTGGTTGATATTGACCCCGCCCATGACCTGGCTATTTTAAAAATTGACACCAAACTGACGCCATTAAAAATTGCACCGGATGAATTCGTGCCGGAAGGTACTCACATTGCGTTTACCGGATTTCCCATTGGAGCGGTTTTGGGGCTTTACCCTGCTTCCCACCGGGGAATGATTGCCGCGATAACGCCCGATGCAATACCGGCGCGCAGCTCGAACCAACTGTCTATTAATATGCTGGACCGGTTGCAAAAAGTATTCCTTATCTATCAACTTGACGCCACGGCCTACCCCGGAAATAGCGGCAGCCCAATGTATCTGAGTGACTCAGGGGTAGTGGTTGGTGTGATTAACAAAGTGTTTGTGGCCGAGACCAAGGAATCAGTGCTGAGTAAACCGTCTGGTATTTCATACGCAATACCGGTTATACATTTGCGAAAGCTAGCGGCAAAGTCTAATATAGCGCTCTAGGTGAGAGGGCTTCTGATTGTTACTGTCGGTAATTTTTACAAAATGTCGGTAATAAGTACCCTATAATAATGATTTTTATGGAATATCAACGGCTTGGATAGTTGGCACGATTTATTCATGATGCATTAAAATTGGTCTGCACGTTGAAGCAGACAGCTTTTCAAAGGAAGACAAAGGTTATCAGTATGGGTATTGAACAAAATCAATCGTCAGTGACAAAACGTCGCCAGTTTATGAAAAAAGCCGGTGCTGGTGTGGCGGTATCGTCACTTCCTATGAAGTCTGTATGGGGTGCATGTTCGGTGTCTGGAGTGATGTCCGGCAACCTGTCGCAAACAGGTGGTGGTACGGGCGATGCCTGTGGCACGATCGAAATGCCAAACGGCGGGCGCTCGCCAGGTTCATGGTTTCAGGGTAACACTTGGACCCCAGGACATAATTCGAAGTCGGCTGCCTCTGTGTTCCCTCAATTAAGATATGGTTTGTCTGACGACGACGAATGTTTGTTGACCGCTCGAATCGAAGCAATGAGAACGCATGTAAAAGATCTCATTAAGGATACTGAACTTACATTAAGCGAAGCGGCTGCGAAATACATCTACGATTCGGACAGCGCGTATGATACATCGCCTACATTGCTAGCGGCTTTGTCAGGTACAGATCTACCTTCGAACAGAAAAAATATACTAAAGCATACTGCTGTTGTGTACCTCAATGTTTATTATGGCTTGTATAACGGCGTTAACTTACCATTGAATCATGCCGCTGCTCAGGAAACAGCTCAGGTGGTAATGGCAAAGATGGTTGAGATGAAGCAAAACGGCGGTGTTGAGATGACGGATTCCCAATTGGGTTATACTGACGGACACAGCCGGATTATCCAGTCGACCTTTGAATCCGAGTTTAGTGACGTTTTTGATGAGGCGTGCTCCGGTGGTAAAGACAAAGACAAAGACAAAGACAAAGACAAAGGTAAGCCAGGAAAATGGAAGGGCCGTTAATAAGGCTAAAAGATAGCGTCTATTGCCGAACCTTTAGCGATTTGTCCGGGTTAGTTTTCTTTACTGCCCGGACATGTGAAACCTTCTTTGTTCACCAATGTTTAAAACGCTCCATTAACTTTGTTGAAGCCGACGATGAAATGTCAGTTGATGAATTTATTGATCATTTTCACGATGGGCAGTTGACCATAGTTAAAGAGCTCGAAGCACGGGGTTTATTGGTACGCGTGTGAAGCCATTTTTTATCAACATGGGCCTGTTCCAGGCCAAAGTAAATAACTACCCTTCTTCTATAAGCCCTGCACTTGATTTAATTTACGGTGATTGTCAGCCCAAAGAAATGTCTGATTTCAGCGTGAATCTGGCCCCAGGCAGTATTATCCGTAAATGGCTCAGGCCACAAATTGTATTTGAAAGCAATACCCGTATTCCATTCAAGCCTTTACCATTTTCACAGGCCTATGCCTTACTGGAGTGGGGACTCAACTGGTGTCTCGCTACTCATGATTTCAATCATTTACTGTTGCATTCGGCGGTACTGGTTAAAAATAACAAAGCTATTTTGTTTCCGGCATTGCCCGGCTCGGGGAAAAGTACCTTATCCTGCTGGTTAGCAATTCATGGCTGGAAGCTCTATTCGGATGAAATGGCGGTAATAAATCCGGATACTCTGACGGCTGAGCCGCTTTACCGGCCAGCCTGTATTAAAAATCAATCTATTGAATTGGTGAAAACGTGGCAGCCTGACGCGATGGTCACAAACGTATGCAGTGATACGGCGAAAGGCGATGTCGCCCATGCTAAGTTTCAGACCTGGGCGGAATATTCAACTCTGGAGCCGGTAGAAATAGCCGGCATTATATTTCCCAAGTACGATGGCAATCTGGCAGAAGAGCAGTACTACACCATCGCTAAGTCGCAGGTTTTCGAAGAGTTATGCCAACATGCATTCAATTACCATGTATTAGGATATCAGGCATTCGATACGGTGTGGCGCTTAATTGATAAAGTTAAAGTGTTTGAAGTGCATTACAGTAACCTGAATTTTATGGATGAGTTCCTGCTAGATGAGATTGTTGGATATGGCTCATAGATTTTCCTTTGAACAACTTATCGAGGCGGTCAGGGCGCCAACACAGCTAACCCGATTATCTTTGTCTGATTGGGAGGTTTTGTTGTTTGTGCTAAAAACTGCCCGCCTGGAAGCCTATTTGGCGTTTGTTTTACATGATTCAGACACATGGGACGAGATCCCCGCACAGGTCAGGGCGCATTTTAGCGCAGCCATGGTTTACGCTCAGCGACAAAATGATCAAGTGTTTCATGAAGGACAGGAAATTCATGAATTGCTGATGGCTCAGGGAGTGGTGCCTGTCTTTCTGAAAGGTGCAGCTTATATTATCGCAGCGACTAAAAATGCAAATGGCCGGCTGTGTTCTGACATTGATTTGCTGGTCAAAGAAGATGTCCTGGCAGTGAGTGAAGCGACCTTACTGAATAACTTTTGGTATCATAAATCTATCACCGATTATGATGATAAGTATTACCGTGAATATGCGCATGAAATTCCTCCTCTTTATCATCTAACCCGGGGAACGGTACTCGATCTGCACCACAACCTGTTTTTGCCTGTCAGTGGAAAAGCGCCACCATTAGAACAGTTCTGGGAGGGAGTGGTACTTCAGGAAAGCGGTCGTTACACGCTTGAGCCTGCGGCTATGTTTATGCATAGTATTATTCACCTCATGCTCAATGAGGAAGTGGTTCATGGCTTTCGGGATATGGTGGATTTAAAGTGTCTCGCAGAACAGTTTAACAATGAGCCATTCTGGCAACGGGTTGAGCAGTTGGCCATTGAAAGCCATTTTGAAACGGAGCTTACAGTGGTTTTAACGCTGCTGAACACCTGGTTTGACGGTAATTACCCCGTGCTTCAGCCAGTCGGCAGATCACAACGCACTAAGCTAAAGTGGCTGACGCGAATTTATAAATACGCTTTGATACCGGACCATCCTGCTTTACACTCAGTCAGGTCTGGTGTTGCCAGGTTTATGGTGTTTGTGCGCGGGCACAGTATTAAAATGCCGTTTACTGTACTAGTGAAACATTTTTCGATTAAACTCTGGCTGGGTTTTCGAAACTGGTTACGTGGTGACGCTACGGCAGACTCTAAACCCGTCGATTTAGGCGCCGCCTTCAAGCGCTAAGTCGAAATCTACTATCAAGCGGAGAATTACATGAAAGTTCTGGTCACCGGCGCTGCCGGGTTTATTGGTTCAGCGGTAAGCCGATACCTGGCAAAGCGTGGGGATGATGTTGTCGGTATCGACAATATAAATGACTATTACGATGTGAATTTAAAGTATGGCCGCCTTGAACAGCTTGAATCAGCGGAGTTCGAGGGCAGTTTTCGTTTTCAAAAGATGGGCGTTGAAGAGCGTGATGTATGCGCCGAACTGTTTGCCAGTGAGAAGTTTGATCGCGTTGTGCATCTGGCCGCTCAGGCTGGTGTCCGTTATTCCATAGAAAATCCGCATGCTTATGTTGACGCCAACCTGGTTGGCTTTATGAATATCCTCGAAGGTTGCCGACATAATCAGGTCGAACATTTGGTTTATGCTTCATCAAGCTCAGTATACGGCGCCAACGAAACCATGCCGTTCTCAGAACAACATAACGTTGATCATCCCGTAAGCCTTTACGCAGCCAGTAAAAAAGCCAATGAATTGATGGCTCATACCTACAGTCACTTGTATGGACTGCCCACTACCGGGTTACGTTTTTTTACGGTTTATGGCCCCTGGGGCAGACCGGACATGGCATTATTTAAGTTTACCAAGGCCATTCTGGCCGGTGAGACTATTCAGGTTTATAACTACGGTAATCATCATCGTGACTTTACTTATATCGATGATATTGTGGAAGGCATTATCCGTACACTGGATCGTCCCGCTCAGTCTGATGAAAGCTGGCAGGGGACAAAGCCCAATCCTGCCACCAGTAAAGCCCCCTGGCGGGTCTATAATATCGGCGCCCAAAATCCGGTAAATCTGCTTAAGTTTATCGAAACGTTGGAACAGGCTCTGGGAATGACAGCCAATAAAGAGTTACTCCCGATGCAACCTGGCGATGTGCCCGATACTTATGCCGAGGTGGAGAGTCTGGTAAACGATACCGGCTATCGTCCATCAGTTGGCATTGAGCACGGTATTGGTGAATTTGTTAAATGGTATCGTACATACTATAACGTTTAGCCTTTACCCCGGTCTAAGTGGCGCTCGGCTGAGGGATCGTTAACTTGCTCAGTTTTATCGGTAAAAAGTTCATTGCGGTTTCGTAGCCTTGTTTATACAGTGCCAGTTTATCTTCGCAAGACATATCAAAGTCTACCGAAGAAGCGGCCCCCGTATTAATCACCAAGGTATTATGCCAGTGTTCAGCGTGCACATATTCGCGCGACAGGGCGGTCATGAAGGTGCGAATTAGCATGCCGATGTACTGAGGCAACATAAACCGGCGTTTCGGGTCAAACGGCTGTTCACGGGCTTCACTGCGGAGTCGAAAGCAGATATTAGGTGTGCCGTCCTGTTGCCAGTCTCTGAATAACGCATCTTCAGATAATATTGCACCATCGACGAGTAAGTGTTGTTCATACACAGTGTAACTGAATAAAAGCGGAATAGACATAGAACAGCGCACGGCATGCGAAACCTTCATATTCGGGCTGGTTTCCTTGCTGAATATCACCGGGCCACCACCGTTCACGTCTGTGGCCAGAATATGCAGCGGAATAGGGGCTTCACTAAACGTCATCCCATCAAGTTGCTGATCCATCCATTGTTCAAATTTTATTCCGGATGAGAGTCCGCCATGGCGCAGCAGTCTGAGTATTGAAAAGTCCCGAAACTGTCGGAAATCCGTATGTACCGCTAAATCGTACAATGCTTTGTTAGTCATTCCATAGCTGTGCAGTGAAGCCACTATGGAGCCTCCTGAAATCCCCACCAGTGAATTAAAATTAACCTCTAACTCGTTTAGTGCTTTCAGGATACCAATATGGGCGAGCAGTCGGGTGCCGCCGCCAGAGAAAATGGGCACGATTTGTTGTGTTGCCATAGTTTCTTCAAAAAAATTCTGATGTTATTAGCATATACCAATTTACTAATAACGCTGGATTTTTAACCTTTCAAAAATAAAATAAACCTGCTCAGGGCTATTCACTGGCTTGAAATAAAAAAAGCAGGCCTCAGGCCTGCTTTACGCATAAGAAGCGAGGTATTGCTTAACGGTTTCGCAGTGCCGCTTTCATTTCCTTGCGCTTTTGATGCAATAACGGTTCTGTGTAGCCACTGGGCTGTTCTTTGCCTTTGAAGATAAGTTCACTGGCCGCCTGAAATCCGATGGAGTTGGCGGTATCCGGCGTCATCGCGATATATTCCGGATCGTTAGCGTTTTGCTCATCAACCAGTTTCGCCATGCGCTCCAGAGAAGCTTTCACCATTTCCTCTGAGATAATATCGTGAGCCAGCCAGTTGGCCAGATGTTGGCTGGAGATCCGCAGTGTTGCACGGTCTTCCATTAAGCCCACATCATTGATATCAGGTACTTTGGAGCAACCAACGCCCTGGTGAACCCAGCGTACGACATAGCCGAGAATACCCTGAACGTTATTGTCTACTTCGCGCTGAATTTGTTGCTCTGTCAGCGATGATGGCTCTTCCAGCAATGGCAGCGTGATGATGTCATTAATCCCATCAAAGCGCTCGCTGGCGAACTCTTTTTGCAAACCGAACACGTCTACCTGATGGTAGTGAAGCGCGTGCAGCGTTGCCGCAGTCGGGGAGGGGACCCAGGCCGTATTGGCGCCCGATTTAGGGTGACCAATTTTAGCTTCCATCATTTGCGCCATTTGATCCGGAATCGGCCACATCCCCTTACCAATCTGGGCTTTACCAGATAGACCACAGGCCAGACCGGTACTTACATTGGCTTTCTCGTAGGCCTGAATCCACTTCATTGTTTTCAGACTGGCTTTATCCGCAAAGGGGCCTGCCAGCATAGAGGTATGAATTTCATCACCAGTGCGATCCAAAAAGCCAGTGTTAATAAACACAGTGCGCTGCTTAGCCGCTGCAATACAGGCTTTCAGGTTTACGCTGGTGCGGCGTTCTTCATCCATAATTCCCATTTTCAGGGTAAACGGCTCAAGGCCAATCACGTCTTCAATGCGGCCGAACAACGCGTTACTGAATGCGACTTCGTCCGGACCATGCATCTTGGGTTTAACGATATAGATACTGCCGGTACGGGTGTTTTTGAATGCACCGTTACCGAGTACGTCATGCTTGGCTATCAGTGAGGTGATTACCCCATCCATAATGCCTTCAGGTACTTCCTCACCGTCGAACAAAATGGCGTCGTTGGTCATCAGGTGCCCTACATTACGCACAAACATCAGACTGCGGCCCGACAACGCTAAATTGGCGCCAGTTGGTGAGGTGTATTCCCGGTCCGGGTTCATTTTACGTTCAAAAGTACTCTCACCCTTTTTCATTTCGATACTCAGGGTGCCTTTCATCAGGCCAAGCCAATTTGAATAGACCAGCGTTTTGTCTTCAGCATCTACCGCGGCAACAGAGTCTTCACAGTCCATAATGGTGGTTAGGGCTGCTTCAACCAGAATATCCTTCACATCCGCCGGGTCGGTTTTTCCGATCGGATGAGAGTTGTCTATCTGGATTTCAAAATGTAATCCGTTGTGCACAAATAACAATGCTGTAGGCGCATCAGCAGAGCCTTGATAGCCTTGCCATTGTGTGCTGTCAGCCAGAGTGGCGACATCACCGTCAGCTAATTTTACAGCTATTTTATTGCCATCGATTGCGTAGCCAACAGCTTGTTGATGACTGCCGGTGGATAATGGCAGCATGGTATTGAGCCATTCCCGGGCAGTTTGAATTACCTTTTCACCACGAACTGGATTAAAGGTTTTTGAGATCTCAGCGCCGCCGTCTGTGCTGATAACGTCAGTGCCGTACAGCGCATCATAAAGGCTGCCCCAGCGGGCATTTGCTGCGTTAAGTGCATAGCGTGCATTGTTAATTGGAACTACCAGTTGCGGACCGGCCATGGTCGCCATTTCAGCATCCACATTGGCGGTTTCAATGGCGAAGTTCTCAGGCTCTGGCTGTAAGTAGCCAATTTCCTGCAAAAACAGTTTGTACTGTGGGCCGGTTGGAGAATTACCTGCTTTGTGATAAACATCTATTTGGGCCTGCAGTTCGTCACGCGTGGCGAGTAACGCCTTATTCTGACCGACAAACTCAGCCAGAATGGCTTCGAACCCTTGCCAGAAACCATCTTTCTCAACGCCGGAGCCAGGTAATGCTTGCTCATTGATAAACTTGTCTAAAATCGTCGCAACCTGCATACGGCCGCGCTGAATATAATCCTGCATAGAAGTCCCCTGTCTACGGTTATTAGCCCCCAGTCTAGAGGGATGCGAGGTAAATTTTTAGTTTATGGTTTTTATTGCTGTCATAAGCGGTGTGAATGTGCTCGGCTTAATACAGGCTGCTTACCGGCATAGCACCAGTGAGCAGCTCAAAGCGGCGGATGGTTTTGATGAACTATTGCATCTCGGCTGCTACGTCACCGATCAGGCGGCGCAGCCAGATATGGCCGGCATCATGATGAAGCAGTGCACTCCATGCCATTTTCAGAGCGATTGGTGGAATATCGAAAGGGGGTTCACGCAGTACGATGTCCGGATCATCAGTAAAGATCTTTGCTGCTTTGCTGGGAAGCGTCGCTATAAGGCTTTGGCGTTTAGCAATTTGTAAGGCGGCGTGATAGTGACGGGTGAATACCCGAATATCACGTTGCTTACCTATTTTGGTCAGTTCTGCGTCTACCCAGCCCAGCTTTTGCACTTCATTCGGGTCGATGCCTACGCCCACTCCGAAACCGGTTTTACTGACCCAAATATGCTGGGCTTTCAGGTAGGTCTCCAGATCGTAGTGGCTGGCCAGCGGGTGCTTCTTATTCATCACGCAGGCAAAGTTATCGTACCAAATCACTTTTTGGTGAAAGGATAGGGGCAATTCATCAAAACGGTTAATGGCCATATCGACTTTCCCCTGCTCCACATCGTGGAAGGTCACGTCGCTGGGGGTAATTAAGTCCAGGGTTATGTTCGGTGCGCAGTCCGCCAGTTTGCCAAGCAGTTCTAACAGTAAGGTCGATTCGGCATAGTCACTGGTCATTATCCGAAATGTCCGTGCGCTGGTGGCCGGGTTAAAATCGGTTTCCGGTTGAATTGAACTTTCCAGTTTACTGAGTACGTCACGAATGACAGGTTGAAGTTCCAGAGCGCGTTTAGTAGGGGTCATGCCATCACTGGTGCGCACCAGCAGGGGATCTTTAAACAAGTCTCGCAGCCGTTTCAGGCCATTACTCATTGCCGGCTGAGTGATGCTCAGTTGATTTGCTGCGCGGGTAACACTGCCTTCTCGCAAAAGGACATCCAGATATACCAATAAATTCAAATC
>NZ_CAJXQY010000076.1 GCF_913058315.1 uncultured Alteromonas sp.
TTCGGCTGCTATGCCGAGCTGAACCCGTGAATTTCCAATTAACACGGTATCCGGTTGCAGAGCCATTGCGCGATACGGTGTCACTTCCCGGACTCTTTCATCAGCCTGGGTTTTCTGTTGGTTAATTCCTTCCAGCACTGGCCCCCAGTAAAAACCATACGGGTCCACCAAAAAATTAAAACCGCCTACCAGAGCGAAAACGAAAACGATTGATAAGGCTAAACGAGTCAGATAATTCATAGTCTAAAACTGAAAATACAGGAATTCACTCACCTGTGACAAAGTGAGTACCCCGGCCACAAAAAGTACCGCTGAAATAACTGCCCAGCGCGTATTCGCTTTCCAGCCAGTCCCCGTTACCCATTTAAACCCGGGCCAGAAAGTGTCACGCCGATCATAAGATAACTTACTCAATGAGCCTGCCACACGACTAAAAATATCCTGGGTGTTAGGCATTATTAAAACCACCGCTAATAAAAACATATTCCACAGCCACACTTCTACAAAGGCGCTGCTTCCGGCTGCAGATTCGGTGATCCCCAACTGTGAAAGTACGCCGGTAACGGCGTCTCCTAACCTCGCCCAAATGCCCTGAGGAATAGAAACACCATAACTCCCGAACATCCCTTTTAACATAGTAATAGCACCGTCAAAGGTGACTGCCCGGAAAAATACCCATCCCACAATTACGCCTACAAAGGTAACCGCCCAGCCAATCATTTGGGCCCAAAACGACTGTATGGCATGAAGACCAGGCGCCAGATAACGCCAGGCGTGAAAGATAATCAGATAAGCACCATGAAGGGCTCCCCAGATAAGAAAATTCCAGCCCGCGCCATGCCAAATACCACCTATAACCATGGTTAAAAACAAGTTACGGTAACGATTTATGTTGCCGGCACGGTTACCCCCCAACGCAATGTATAAGTAGTCCCTAAGGAAACGCGAAAGTGTCATATGCCAGCGGCGCCAAAATTCAGAAATATTGACTGACTTGTAAGGCGAATAAAAATTTAAAGGCAGAATAATGCCGAACATCCTGGCCAGTCCGATAGCCATATCGGAATAACCGGAGAAGTCGAAATAAAGCTGAAAAGTGTAGGCCAGTGCGCCCGCCCAGGCCGCAAAGAAATCCAGCGTAACGCCGTTATCAACGTTGGCGAAGGCGACATTAGCGTAACCTGCCACCCCGTCGGCAAGTACCGCTTTTTTAAACAACCCCATGGCAAAAATCGATAAACCCAGGCCAAGATTTTTTGCCGTAATCGAAGCATGGCCGTTGGCAAACTGAGGAAGCATTTCTTTATGATGAACAATAGGACCTGCAATCAATTGCGGGAAAAAGGTCACAAACAACGCATAATCCAGCGGATGCTTTTCTACGGTCTCGCCGCGATAGGAGTCCACCAGATAGGCAATTTGCTGAAACGTAAAAAATGAAATTGCCAGCGGCAATACCACATGTGGAAGAGGTAACGGTGCATCAAGCAGTAAATTGACATTCTCCAGTACAAAGTCTGTGTACTTGAAATAACCCAGCGACAATAGGTTGAGGAAAACACCAATATACAGGGTAAGTTTATCCCGGGCTTTGCTTAGCCGTTTTCCCAGTTGGTAGTTGATGAACATTGAAACCAGGATAATGACCAGATAAGCCGGATTCCACCAGCCGTAGAAAAACAAAGAGGCCACAACCAGTACACACACAACAGCCTTAAACGATGAATACCGGCCAAACAACCACACCAACAAAATGGTCAGTGGTAAAAACGCAAAGATAAATTCGTAGGAGTTAAACAGCATGCAACGTCGCTTTTAGTTATGCTTTTCAAAGGTGACTGTTTTTAGTGACATTACCTTAACTCGGGTAGGAGTTGAAGCCTTAATTGTCTACTTTGCAAACACCTCACCTTTCTAAGCCATTGGCTTATTTAAGCTAATCCTAAGTCACGTTACACTACAGTCGCTAAAAAAGGATTTGCAGATGCATATTGTAATCATTGATGATCATGAGCTAGTCAGAGACGGTATTAGAAACCTTGTCGAGCAAGAGTTTGGCTGGCACGTAGCGTTTGCTGTTGCCGCCCTGGAACAACTACCCGACCTTGAGATCCTGGCGAATATCGATGTGGCGATTATCGACATTTCGCTGCAGGATGCGTCAGGTTTTGATGTGTTGGCTGCCATTAAGGCAGACTTCCCGTATGTTCGCTGCCTGATGCTTAGCATGTACGAACACGTTGGCTATATAACGAAAGCCCTGGAACTCGGCGCCGATGGCTATGTCACCAAAACAGCGGCCACAAAAGAACTGATGAGTGCATTGGAAGCAACTAAAATCACCATCAAGCTCGATGAACTTTATAATGCTATGAAGCGCAGTATCGGGCGCCTTCGCCCTGCTGGTATCGACAGCTTGCCTTTGGAAAGTGTGCTTCGTAACAGTGAAACACTTAAAACCATGCAGCGTGCTGGCATACAATGTCAGCTTAACAGCCAGGGAACGCCGCTCCCACTGGATGATGAAGTTCGGATTAATATATATCGAATCATTCAGGAAGCCCTCACCAACATCGCCAAACACGCAGATGCGACAGCAGTTACGGTCGATATTATTTATGCACCCCGGCTTATCCGTATTGCAGTAACCGACAACGGCATTGGCTTGCAACAGTCTGCTGCTCCCCCTTCATCCCTCGGTTTAATATCGATGCGTGAAAGAGCTCGCTTTATTGGTGCTCAACTGACAATCGATGCACACCAGCATCAGGGAACCCGGGTCGAACTCACACTACCTGTCGCTACTCAGGCTAAGTCTCTGGCTTAGAGGCAGTAAGAGCAATACCAATGGCGGCCTGAGCAGAAACGGTTAATAACTATCTTCGAGGTATAAACTAAGGAGGTAGTATGAAACATCACACCATTTTATCCGGCTTAGCATTGTCAGCCACGTTATTAGCCGGTTGCTGCGCCACTGACCATGCGCAAACCCAACCCCCACACCAGCACAGTGCAAGCTCAGATGCCTATGCTGCAGTACCCGGTCTACCCATGACAACCGTCAAAACAGAACAAACTCAATCACCGCAGTCGCACCAACTGGCGCAGTTCCGCCCGCACCAGGATCGCCTGCAACCGGTTGACCCCTACATTCCCAGAGCCGCGCCCGTGTCTGGTTGGGCGCCACCTGCGCATACATACAGACCGGTGTTTACCCACAAATTACTGGGGGATTACGCCGAGCAAATGACCATGAAGTTAATTGAGAACATTCGCTATGTTTCCACCAACACGCCGGTTGCTGTCACATCACTGGTGGACCTGGATAGTTCACTCGCTCATACCAACATACTGGGCAACCAACTGGCCGAGAGTTTTATTACAGAACTCCAGGAGTTTGGCATTCCGGTTGTCGATTATAAGACCACCGGGGTTATTCATGTTGGTGGCAGTGGCGACTTTGTTTTTAGTCGCAACCTGGGAGAGCTGGAGCGTAACCCTTACATCAAATATATTCTGTCTGGCACCATGACCTATAACGACCGCGGCATTATTCTCAATATCCGCATGGTCGATATAAACTCAAAAGTGGTGGTTGCCTCTTCTAAAGGTTTTATCCCACAGTTTGTTGTTGACTCACTTTACCCTCGCAACTATGTCGACGGCATAGTGCTGGATACCACCAGCTAGCACCACCTGACGCTGGACCGATTCAGGCTCCGACTGCGGAGCCTGTTGTAGCTATTTTTACCCCGTTACAGGCTTATCCGCCGTGGGTTTACCAGCTCCGGCAAACACCATCCTCAGCCACGATCGTTTCACCACTAAATTATACAAAACAACACTAACAGCCAGCGTAATGAGCGTAATACTGCCTAATTTAATGAGCCAGTGAAGCGGCAATTCAGCAAAAGCTACCTGCAACCACACTACTATGGGTAGGTGAATCAGGTACAACCAATAGGCACGTGACGAAACGTACCGGATAATGGCACTGGGTCGGCTGAACAACGTTTTACAGCCCGCCATCAGTAGCGCCATCAGCATCCACATCATGCCTGCATAACACACCACAAACCCGGCTTTAAACCAAAAGTAATACGGATGCCCTGGCACCATTTCATAGCCCGAAAGAGAAACCGCCCCCAACACGCAGGCCACCAGCCAGCCGACTTTACTCCAGGTAATCTGCATGAAGCTACACAGTAAAGTGTCCTGCTGATAGAAAATCCATCCCATCAAAAAGCTTCCCCCGTAAAGAAGCAGGAGCGGTAAATCGGGCCATAACGATTTATCCGGCGTATCCAGCCCCCAGTGTTCCATCCACCACAAGCAGCAGGCGACGGGCAGGGAAAGCAGGATAAATCCAACACGACTGCAGCATAGCCAGGTCATCACAGCCCTGCCCGCAGCCGTCAGTACTTTTTCCAGCAATGGCATTCGTTTCAGTACCGTGATCGCAACAACAGTTATGCCGGTAACCAACATCAGATAGTACAGGAACCATAAGTGCGTCCCGGTAAAAATGCCCGCGGGTAACTCCGTCAGGCTTTTCAGGCCCTGCCACAGTCCAGCCGTTATACTGGCATCCCCTCGCATACTCTGCGCGCCCATCACCCAGCCCGACACCAATAACGGCTTAAGTAAAAACCACCCGCCAATAAACGGTACTCCAAGGCGCAAAGCACGCGAGGTAATCAGCGTCCTGATGCCGTATTTTTGCAGTGACATATGAGTAAATAAACCGGCAATCAGAAAGAACAATGGCATTCGAAATGAGTGACTGATCAGGCTGAAAATCCCCATTGCCGGACTGGTATTAATATCCATGACCGCCCAGCCGATGAACACCGGCATAAATGACAACCCGGCATGAAATACCACGCCCAGTATCAGGGCAAAGGCTCGCAGCGCATCCAGGTAGTCAAGGCGTAAAGTTGCGGTTGTCATAATACTTCACTCACTAAGGACTAATAAAAACCGACTTCATCAACTACGAAATCATACGTCGACTGCTGCATGGCAAAAGCCACGATACTCAGGCTGTTAATGGTTGTGGCATTAAGAGGGGTCTGTTCAGACCAGGCGCGCTTCAGACGCTGAAAAGGAATTTTCACTTCGTGGAGCTGTCCGTCAGCCTTAACCAGCACCGGTGCAGCATGGTAATCAAAATTGGTCACGTCACTGCTGTTAGCCGAAACCGACATCATGCCCTGATTAATTTTTACTTTCAGGCGGATGCCCTCATAACCAGAAGCATCCCGGGGTTGGCCCTGTGCATCAAGCAGCAGAATGGTACTGGCCCAGGCCGGCTGGCCACGGGGCGGCACCAGATCGCCACTCAATTGTATCTTGCCATCCTTAACAGTCACTTCACTTTGACTGCCCCCTCCGGCAACCTGGTCATTCATAAATTGACGCTGCACACCCAGGTTGTTCTGACTCTGATGGCTAAAGTCATCAACCAGTGCAGGGAGCCCGGCGCCAAACGAACTAACCGGAAGCAACAACGCTCCCAGCGCAAATAATCCAAACACGTGACGTAATAATTGATTGAGCATATTCATAATAGGTGTTCTCCGATTAAACCGTTAAAGTATTCCCTCCCTCTGGCAACAATGCGGTTGCAACCCGGGTTTGACGGATAAGAGCCAGGCAAAAAAGTAAAGGTGACAAAAAAAAGTGAAAAAATTCTTTTAGAATGCTGTCACCTTTTTTGCGCAGACCGGCACATACAAGCAACGTAATAACGAAATCACACTATGACTTTATTTAACAAGCGCCCCCCTGTAGCCGGGCAGGACGATGCCACACTGGTTATGCTGTCTCTCGGCGGCAATCGCGATGCCTACGGTGAAATTGTCGGTCGCTACCAGACCCTGCTTTGCTCACTGGCGTATTCTTCCACTGGCGATTTCCGGCACAGTGAAGACATTGCCCAGGAAGCCTTTGTAGAAGGCTGGCGAAAACTGGAAACCCTGCAAGACCCGGAAAAGCTCAAGTCCTGGTTATGCGGCATTTTGCGCTTTAAAGTCAGTCGGCACTATCGTAAAACCGCCAGGGATGCGCATCAGCAAAACATTTCCTTAACTGAAGATGAAGACTTTGCCGACGATACGGCCATAGAACAAAGCGCCATCAGTGAACAACATCAGGCGTTGCTATGGCGAGTGCTCGACGACATGGAACCGCTTTATCGTGAGCCGATGATTTTGTTTTACCGTGAGGAGCAATCTGTTCAGCGGGTCGCACGGGAACTGGACCTGACTGAAGACGCCGTAAAGCAACGTATTTCGCGAGGCCGAAAGCTATTAAAAGCAGCCATGTCGGTGTTTGTTGAAGAGACCCTCAAACACAGTAAACCGGGTGTCGCGTTTACCGCTGCGGTGATGACCATGATCAGCGGAATCTCGCCGCCGGCTAAAGCGGCGGTATTAAGTAGCAGCGCAATTAAAACCGGCTCGGCGTTTAAGTTCGCTTCCCTTGCCGCACTACTGGCCTCGACTTCGGGTCTGATTGGTTCCTGGTTTAGCCTGAAGGCCAGTCTCGCGCAATCACGCACAAAACGGGAACGTCATCTGGTCAAAAAATCAGTCACCCTGTTTTTTGCCTTCGCCGCGATTTATATTGTTGGCATGCTGGGACTAAAACAAGCCTGCTATATGTTTCCACAGCATTATGTTGCCCTGAGCCTGTTTTCTCAGTTCATTGTTGTTGGGTTAGTGATCAGCTACGTGATACTGGTGAAAAAGATGTTTGGTGCGATGAAAGATCTCAGGGCTCTTGAACGCATCGCCCACCCCGAAGCCTTTTTAGCCAGCGCCCACCAACCTCAGGCTAAACAGCGTGAGTATATTAGCCAGTTAAGGTTGTTTGGCGTGCCGCTCTGTCATTTTCAATTTGGCATGCCTGAACATACTGATTCACCGGCATACGGATGGATTGCCGCAGGCACCTATGCCCGGGGTCTTCTGTTTGCCTGGGGCGGCGTAGCCATTGCCCCGGTGAGTGTGGGGATTATCTCCTTTGGCCTGGTGTCCATTGGTGGAATTGGCTTTGGTCTGATTGGCACCGGCACTGTCGCCGTTGGTCTGCTGGCATTTGGCGCTTCAGCCATTGGCTACCAGGCATTTGCCTCGCTTTCAGCGGTTGGCTGGCATAGTGCCATCAGTGGCGGCTTTTCCATAGCAAGAGAGGCTGCACTGGGGTCCATTACCATCGCAAAACACGAAAACAATGAAGTGGCCGCCGGGCTTGCCGGACTCTCACAATTCCAATGGCATTCATCCTGGGTGCTCATAGCTATTGCGCTACTGGTTATTGCTCCGGCGTTCTGGCATGCCCGCGCGGTGACTAAACGGATGAAAGCAGACTAAATATGCGCCCCCATGTAGTAGGCATTTTTATTTTTATACATGTGGGCATCCGCAATATCCAACAGTTCATTGAGAGTTAGCGCGTTGTCGGGATAAACGGCCCAGCCTATGCTTACGCTAAGGTTAAGGTAACTGCCTTCAAACTCAAATTCAGACGCGAGGGATTGTTCAAATCGCCGGGATATACTTTTTATTGTGCCTTCGGAGTGAATATTTGTCATCAACACGCCAAACTCGTCACCACCGATACGGGCCACTTTGTCCGCTGGCCGAAATGCTTTTAGCAATCGCCTCGCCAGCTCACTGAGCATGCTATCCCCGGCTCTGTGACCCAGTTCATCATTAATGCTTTTCAGGCCATTCATATCAATGATAAGAATGCCGAATTTACGCCCCGGGTAAGACACGCCAAGGGAGTGTTCACGATTTAACTGCTCCATAAACGCAGAACGGTTAAACAAATTGGTCATTGAGTCATGGGTGGCCTGATACACCAGGTTATCCGCCACAAACCGGTGGCAATAGTAAAGCGTAGCGGCCAGTTGCTCGGAAACCAGCTTCAGGGCGGCCGTATCCCGTGATGTGAAGTGATGCTTTACGTGTGAAAATACTTTCAGTACCCCAACGGTATGATCATGATGATGAAGCGGGATCAGGAGCATCGAGGCAACACCTATTTCAGCGCAGGCGGCCTGGTTAGCCCGGCGGTTAACGGTGACATCGTTACACAACTGCACTTTTCCAGTTTGCAGACAAAAACCAGACAAACTGCTATCGACGGGAATACTATGACCTAAAAAAGGCTCTGCCACACCGGATGTCGCCCGGTACACCATGTCTTTGCCTTCCTTAAATTCAATTGCCGCGCCATCACATTGCACCAGCACCAGGCAGTGTTTGACAATTATTTGCATGACCGAAGTCAGGTCCATCCCCACCTTCGCTATGGAGGTTTGCATATCAACAATGGTCGTCAGCTTATGACAACGGTCCTGCCAGCTGTCGGCAATATATTCGATTTCGGCTAAAGGCATTTACCCTCCTGCGAGTGATTTGATAAACCGCTACCATGCCTCTGCTCCCTCAGACAACACTACCACTTGTTTATACAACCACTACGCAGATATCTATAATCTTTCTGTCTGGTAAATAAATTGCCAGTTTGACGCCCTCAAAGAATTCTCATAATGTGCAGTTTTTGTCACTTAAAAGTCACACTCACTATGCAAAAGTCCATTTCACTGTGTCTTATCGCAGTCTTGGTTTCATTCAGTTCCAGAGGCTTCGCGCAGACCCCTGAAGTGCCTGTTAAAGCGTTGTTTGACGCCATGCGGTCACATAATGGTGGGCAATTAACCGCCCAGTTTACCCGCGGAGCGCTATTACAGCGAGCTGAGGCTAACGGTGAAATTAAACAAAATGATATTGTGCGATTTGCGGAATTCGTGAGCCAAACCGACAAGTATCTGGATGAAAAACTGCTAGCGATTTCGGTCCACCAAAGCGGGAATCTCGCCGCGGTCTGGACGCCTTACGCGTTTTATCTGGATGGTCAGCTGAGCCATTGTGGGGTAAATAGCTTTCAGCTTGTCAAAATCGAGGAAAGCTGGAAGATTCAGTACTTAATTGATAACAGCCATGGGGGAGACTGCGAGTTGTTTATCCGGCAACACGGCAGCGACAATTAGCCACGGCGAATTGAGCGCCGCAGCTAATGTGGTGAAGGCTGTTAGTCTTCGCGGGTAAGCACTTCCAATAACTCAATTTCGAAGGTCAGATCGCTGTTGGGCGGAATCATTTCACCGACTTGGCGTGCGCCGTAAGCCAGTTCCGATGGCACCCAAAGGTTGCGTTTGCCCCCCACTTTCATGCCTTGTAAGCCCTCAAACCAACCTTGTATGACTTTGTTTTTCGACAATACCGTTTGAAATGGGCGGCCTTTTTTATACGACGAGTCAAACTCCTTGCCATCGTCCAGCCAGCCCCGGTAGTGAGCGGTAATTAACGCGCCTTTTTCAGCGGCTTTACCCTCGCCTGTTACCAGGTCTTCTATAGTGACTTCACGAGTCATATTCAGCGCAGCCTAGTGCTTGTCGGCGCGGCTTTGAAATTTGCGCTCTTCGGTATTGATTTTAACCCATTCACCGGTGCTGATATATTCAGGCACCTGCACAACCAGGCCTGTGGACAGGGTGGCTGGTTTGGTGCGCGAAGTAGCCGAGGCCCCTTTAATTGACGGATCGGTTTGAGTTACTTCAAGTTCCACACTCATTGGCAAATCCAAGGCTACCGGCACGTCACTAACAATCACAACCAGCAGTCCATCGGTATCTTCATTAATAAATAGCGCCTCGTCGGCAATGCTTTCTTTATTAAGGTGGTAAGGCGTGTAGTCCTCCTTATCCAGAAACACATATTCATCGCCATCGATATAAGAAAACATCGCAGGACGGCGAACCAGATCGGCCATTTCAAGCATATCGGAATCTTTAAATGTCTCGTCAAACTTGGCGCCGCTCACTACGTCGTACATCCGCATGCGATAAATACTGCCGCCTGCCCGTCCCTGAGGAACCGAGCGGTCAATATCCCGGACGATACAGGTTTTACCGTTAAATACGATGGTGTTGTTTTTTTTAATTTCACTCGCCTTTGGCATGATAACTTCCACGATGAATGGCCTGCCTGCTGGCATATGCCGGATTATAAAGACTGTATCTTCCGCGATTTTTGCTCCAAGGGAAAGCCTGAACAGCCTTAAAACCGTGCATTTATGTTCTGTTTGCGTTACCACAACAGCAAAGCTTTGTGGCTGGCAGTCACAAAACGGCATGAGCGAATTTACTTATGCTCATTTAGAATGCATATCACAAAAACTCATGTTGTAGACGTATTTAGGAGCCTGCTAATGCATCGCAATAGCCAAAAAAACGCCGCGTATTCGAACTTCCAGCTTTAATGATGATTGCACCAGCTACCCTGTTGGCTGCACTCAAAGCAACGGATGATGTTCGACCCGGTACCGTTTTATATAAAAAGCTGAGTGGAGCATCTGCCAGTGAGTTGAAGGGCCTGAATAGTTTACTGAACAGTAAGGGCCTGCTGGCAGAGAAAACACTGCCTAATTCCGGTATTACTATCGCAACCTTCAACGGTAAAGGCCGTGAAAAAGCGATTGCTAAAATCTTAAAACACAGTGGACTGGTAGAGTGCGCAGAAGCCGATCAGGCCATGGCCCCCTCAGCACAACCCAATGACCCAAGCTTTGGTGCTCAGTGGCATCACAATAATATCAATAGCCAACAGGCCTGGGATATTACCTCGGTGACAGATAATGCCGGAGCTTTAGCCAGCGGTAATTACGCTTACCGTGTTCAGGCTTATAAAGACGGTGAAGTATCGGCCTACAGTAATACCTTCGAACTGCGCTTAAAATAAGGCGGTTACTGCTCATAAAAAAAGCCTGGTAAGTATCACTTATCAGGCTTTTTCTTTTTCGGTTTATCCGCCTCGCTACACCCCATATTAAAGTGAACTCAGCACGGCTTATGAGCAACAAAAAAGCCCTGTCAGTGACGATCAGGGCTTTGGATTATCGCGGCGTTCAGGCTTCTACGGCTTTACGCTTTGCCTGGGGATTGACTCTGCGACGACGCGATGGACGCGACTGACCATCCTTATTCGCTGAGTTACCTGAGCGAGACTGGTTGTTACCGTTTCGCTGCGGTTTGCCAGCCGAATCCGCTTGTTGGTTTTTCGCTTTCTTCGGCTTTTTAATTTTCTTCGGCGGCAACAGCTTGGTTTCCGGTAAAACCTGGTTAGGTTCAAACCCTTCAAGGCTTTCACGGGGAATTAGCATCTGAATAAGCCGCTCAATATCCTGCAGTTGCTCAAGTTCATCAGCGCTTACCAATGACCAGGCCTGTCCGGCCGAACCGGCCCGGCCTGTGCGGCCAATACGGTGCACGTAATCGGCTGCCGTATTAGGCAGGTCGAGATTAATCACTACCGGGAGTTCGCTGATATCAATACCGCGAGCGGCGATATCGGTGGCCACCAGCACTTTAATGCTACCGTCTTTAAAGGCTTTCAGGGCCGACGTCCGCGCGCCCTGGCTTTTATTACCATGAATGGCGGCACTGGGCAGACCGGCGCCCTCAAGTTTAGCGGCAATACGGTTGGCACCATGCTTAGTGCGACTGAATACCAGTACCTGCTGCCACCCCTGGGCCTTAATCAGTTTGGTCAGTGCTGCAATCTTGCGCGACTTATCCACGGCCACTAATTGCTGCTCTATTTTATCTACCGTCGTGTTGGCCGGGGTAACGGCCAGCTTAATTGGATTACGAGTAATCGATTCTGCCAGCGCCATAACATTGTCGGCAAAGGTGGCCGAGAATAACAGTGACTGACGCTGCGCAGGTAATAGCTTCAGGATCCGTTTGATGTCATGGATAAAGCCCATATCGAGCATCCGATCGGCTTCATCCAACACCAGAATTTCCAGTTGCTCAAATTTCACCGCCTTTTGTTGATACAAATCCAACAGGCGACCCGGTGTTGCCACCAGCACATCAACGCCGGAACGAAGTATCTTCATTTGCGGATTAATCCCTACACCACCAAATACAACGGCACTTTTCAAACGTAAATGGGTTTTGTATTCACGCACATTCGCTTCAACCTGCGCGGCCAGTTCACGGGTAGGAGTCAGTATTAATGCTCTTACATTATTCGGGGCGGTTTTGGGTCCGGCAGCCAGCCGTTGTAGCACAGGTAAGGCAAAACCAGCTGTTTTACCTGTACCAGTTTGCGCGGCAGCGAGCACGTCGCGCCCGGTTAAAATAGCCGGAATCGCCTCTTGTTGAATAGGCGATGGCGAGCTGTAGCCCTTCTCTGTAATTGCTTTAAGAAGTGGCTCACACAGCCCTAGTTGACTAAAAGACATAATACCTCGGTGTATTAGTTAGTACGAATTAATGAGTCCATGCACGACTCTCTTTTGCACGAAAGGAAAAGGCTATCGGTTTTTACCAGGCTCATATCAGACGGTCTGAATGCGAATCTCAACGGGGACTAACTCGGACTAACGGAAGAAGCGTAAAGAAAACTGAAATAGTACCTTTCAAAGGCGAGCGTATACTACCATTCTTTACCTACCCTCGCTAGTTTATTTTTTAAACAATGGACGACGCTGCCTGATGGACAGGACAAAACAAAAAAGCGGCCCGCAGGCCGCTTTATTAATGAAAACCGGGTTAGCGGCGCGATTAAAAGCTAACCGTTACCCCCGCCCAGAAGTTTCTGGCTTTGTCTTTCACGTTGTAGTCATCGGTAAAGTTTACTTCACTAACCACACCACGTCCGGTGAGGTACTCAAACTGTCCGTCATTGTTCAGATCGTCGTAGGTCACGGAATAAGTAGTAAAGTCACGATCTAACAGGTTGTTCACCCGCAGATTAACCACCACGTACTCATTGACCTGCCAGCGCGCCCCAAGGTGCAGCATGGTGTAGTTTTTGAAGTAGAGCTCCCGTTCCAGAACATTGTCATACCCACGGTAGCGGTCGGAGCGGAACTCACCTTGCAAATACACATTCAGGTCGGCGGTCATATCCCACGAGATATTGGCATTCGCCATGTGCTCTGCGGTATTGGTTAACGGTAGCCCGGCCTCTGCACCACTCTTCTGCTCGCTGTCGGTCCAGGTATAGTTCATATACACTGACCACTCTTCGTTAAAAGCATAGCGGCCAGCCATCTCGATGCCCTGCAGTTCTACCTCATCAATATTGATGCGTTGACTGTAAGTATCGTAACCAAGTTCATCGTACTCACCTAAGTTTACACAAGGTCTTTCACCACCGGTGGTCACACAACTTTGTACCGTATTACCACTGGCAATCTTGTCTTTAAAATCGGTTTTGAAATAGGTGATGTTGAAGTTATGTGCATCTCGGCTCCAGTAAACCGCGATTTCTGAGTTTACACTGGTTTCCGGCGTTAACTCGGGGTTACCGGCAAACGGGCTGGTACCCTGACCACCAAATCCAATAATACCGTCATATAAATCGGTGGTTTGCGGCGTTTTATAACCAGTGCTGACACCACCTTTTACTGTCCAGTAGTCAGTTATGTTGTAAACCGCGTAAATTCGCGGTGAGGTCTGGCTACCGAATACATCGTGATCGTCATAACGTAAGCCGGCGGTCACTGTCATATTATCCAGTATGCCCCAGTTATCCTCCGCAAACAGTGAGTACATTTTTTGTTCCTGTACCGCACCAGGCTGGCCCGATTCCAGACCAAAAACACCGTCTTGTAGCTCACCATCTATAACCTGAGCGCCTAACACCACGTTATGATCGCCGGCGAAATCTTCTACCGGAATATCAAAACGTAAATCAAAGGTATACTGACTGCTGTCTAACGGTCGGGCGGGACGCGGTAAAAACGTCTCTTCGGCCAGGTCGCGGCGCGCTTCTTCAGTCATGCCCTCATAGGCACCGGTGCCATCATACATTTCCTGTAATAACAAACGTTCAGACACGCTCAGTGGCAGCGTACGCCCATTGTTCTGGGTGTCTACATAGGCAAGCGATGCTGCAACAGTACCAAAGTGCCACTTACCATCGTAAGTTAATGACCACCACTGGCGATCAAACTCCTGCTCTGCTGCATAACCCGCGCGCGGATTCACCTGACCGCGACGGTCCTGCCACAGGCTTTCAATACTATCGCGGGTACCCAGCGGATAGATAATCTCACCGGTGTCCAGATTAAACTCTGGTGTGTTGTCATATTCCTGGTGAGAGTCATCAAAATCGAAACCAATTTCGTGCCCTTCAGCAGGCGTGTAATTCAGACTGAAACCGTAATGTTCGCTGTCGTTATCCACTGTACGGCCACCACCGCCAAACCCCAGAGAGCGCACATGCACTACACCATTAGGATCGATTGCCGGCGCCAGTTGCGGAGTGGAAGCCTGCTGCTCGTAAATACTGCCGCGAATGCCCAGGCTTAACAGGTTGTCGATCAACGGACCGGTAACTGAGAAATCGGTAGTGATATCGTTACCAAAGTCATCATTGCTTTGTACACTGCGACCAAATGTGATGTTACCGCCCCAGTTACTACGGTGTTTTTTAGTGATCACGTTAATAACACCGCCCAGCGCGTCTGCACCATACAGCGTTGAAGCCGGACCGCGAATAACTTCGATTCGTTCGATAGTGTCCAGCGGAGGCATATGATTGAATGCGTTACCGCCGAAGTTATTAGGGTAAATATCACCATGGTTATTTTGACGACGCCCATCGATTAGCAACAGCGTGTACTCTCCTGTCAGACCCCGCATACTAACACTGCCCTGGCCGGTTTTGTCGCGGGTAGAACCAATATCGATACCTTCCTGGAACTGCACAGCATCTAACAAGGAAGTAAAAGAGCGGGCTTTCAAATCTTCTGCGGTGATAACCGAGATACTTGCAGGGGCTTCGGTAATCTTTTGCTCGAAGCCTGTTGCGGTAACCACTAAATGCTCAATGTCGTCACTGTCAGGAACAGAATTAGCATAGGCCATTGATGCCAGACCAAACTGAATGGCTACCGCCAGACCAGAGTATGTGTATCGAGGTTTCATGTGCGTCCTATCGAAAGTAAAGATGTGTGTATTTATGTTGATTTCTGTAAAGAGTGCGCTGGCTATAATAATTTATGAAACAACAATGTCAACACAAATGAGAACAATTACTATTTAGATAAAGATTTAGACGAGTACCCGTATTGTAAAATGCAAGCAAGGCATTGCGTTTCAGACGCTGGATAAACAGGGATAAGAGACAGGAATAAAAGAATAGCAAAAGGCAGTCCCAGGACTGCCTTTTTACGTTAGCGAAGCTTACTGACCGGTAAGATTATGCTGCACAAACTCCCAGTTAACCAACTGCCAGAAGGCGCCCAGATAAGCCGGTCTGGCATTGCGATGGTCAATGTAATAGGCATGTTCCCACACGTCCACGGTAAGCAATGGTTTAAGGCCTTCATGGGCAACCGGCGTATCGGCATTGGCCGTGTTAACGATCACCATCTCACCGGCGGCGTTAAGTGCCAGCCAGGTCCAGCCGGAGCCAAAGTTATTAATCGCCTGCTGGGTAAATTCCGCTTTAAACGCCTCAACCGACGGCCAGTTTTCTTCGATAACGGCTTTAAGTGCTTCTGACGGTTCACCGCCTCCGGCTGGCGACAGGCACTGCCAAAAGAAGGAATGATTCCAAACCTGCGCCGCATTATTGAAAAGAGGCCCCGAGCTGGAGGCAATAATGTCTTCTAGAGACTGCCCGGCATAGTCGGTCCCGGCCACCAGATTATTGAGCTTACTAACGTAGGTGGCGTGGTGTTTACCGTAATGATATTCCAGCGTTTCCTGAGACATAGCAGGCGCCAGCGCATCGATAGCATAGGGAAGTTGCGGTAATTTAAATGTCATGAGTCTCTCCTTGCTCTGAATGAGCATTTTTAGTGTGTGTCATTGGTTGCGGGGATTGCTGCCAGCCACCGCCCAACGCTTTAAACAATGTGACCCGTTGTGCTGCCAGCTGTTGTAACGCCGCGGTATGGTTGGTTCTTACACTCAACAGGTCCTGTTGCGCAGTATGCACCTCAATGTAGGAACTGGCTCCGGCCTGATAACGGGTTTGCGTTATATCGAAGGCCCGTTGATAAGCATTCATCGAAGCTTCCAGTGCCGCCGCACGTTGCTGCTGCGCCAGTACATTCTCCATGGCTTGTTCTACTTCACTGAGCGCATTGAGAACGCTATTTTCCAGCTCTGCAAATCCGGCCTGCTGTTGGGCCTCGGCCTGTCTGATACGTGCCCTGGATTGCTGTTGGTTCGGAAAACGCCAGGAAATCAATGGACCTAAAGAGAAGGAAAAGGCGTCGCTGCTGCTAATGGCTTCACTATTGAAATAGTTCAATCCGGCACCTAAAGAGATTTGCGGATATAAATCGGCAATTGCCACATTGAGTCGCGCGGCATCTCCCTGCAACTGAGCTTCCGCCTGACGCAGGTCCGGCCGGCGGCGTAACAACTCATTGGCACTGCCCACCGGCAGTAACTGACCGGGTTGCGGAGGCGCAGCACATTCCTCAGCCGGGCCGGGAATATTGTCTGGCGTGCGCCCCATCAGTGCATCGGGTGTTTCCGCCACTTTCACACTCACGTTCACGTACATCGACGGACGCAATAATCCATCAGGGTTATCCAGGGTGGCCTGCACAATAACATTGCGGGTTGCGGCTTCAATTTGAGGCTCAATGGTGGTAATGGTGCCGCTGAACAGCTGGTCGGGAAAAGCATCAACGTTAAGCGTTACCGGAGCACCGTGTGCCAGTTTGGCCAATTGTTGCTGCGGGATGGCAAAATCAACGTACAACTTATCCAGATTAGTCAGCGAAACCACGGTATCGCCGGGATTCAGATATTCGCCTACATTAACGCGGCGGATCCCCAGCTGGCCGGAAAATGGTACGCTAATGGTTTTCAGTTGTAATTGCGCTTGCGCCTGCTCTACGGTGGCCTGCGCGCGGTCGCTCTCGGCTTCCCGCTGGGTAAGCAGCTCTTTCGATTCGGCACCAATGGGCGCCAGCTTCTGGGTACGCTTTAGCTGTGCTTCAGCCAGCTTTGCCGCCGCTTTGGCTGCGCTTAAATTGGCCTTTTCGGTTAAATCAAACAGTTGCACAAGCACATCACCTGCGCCAACCTGGTCGCCCGAAACAAAGTTAATCGCGGTCACCCGGCCGGCCACTTCCGGAGCCAGCACCACTTCCTGAACCGCACTCAACGTTCCCATTGCTGTTTGAGTCTCAGCCAGCACCTGAGGAGACAATTGCAATGCCGTTACGGGCACCGCCTGTTGTGGCCAGCCCTGCGGCTGCCCGACATTGAGTTGTCGCCACCAGTAAAGTCCACCCAATAATGCAGCCAGTACGGCCAGAGTTACCAGATAAACGCCAATTTTGGCAGCGCCGGTCTGTTTATAAAAAGACGTCTTCATCAGGCACCTCCCTGTTGAACAAAGGTACGCTGAATGGGGAATGAGGCATCCCAAACGAGTGCAACTCAACTGAGGGTGGAAGAAGGTGTTGGTCATGTCGGCTCCTGATTTCCAGTTTCTTATTACTGCTTGCTACGTCAAGCCGACACAAATACTAAAACCTCATGTATACTTGAGGTCAATAATTTTTTTTGGAGCGACAATGGATACCACTTTAAGTGTGGGTGATGTGGCGAAGCGCAGTGGTGTTGCGGTGTCAACGCTTCATTACTACGAAGAAAAGGGCTTAATTAAAAGTCTTCGCACACTGGGCAATCAGCGCCGTTACCATCGCAGTATTCTGCGCCGGGTAGCCATAATTCGTATCGCCAAACAGGCAGGAATTTCGCTGCGCCTCATCAAATCCCATCTGGAAAAATTTCCTACCCACGAAGTATCTCCCTCTGACTGGCAGCAAATGAGCAGTGAATGGCGAGCCATGCTTAACGACAGAATTCTTAGCCTGACTCAGCTCCGGGATAAGCTTGATAGCTGCATTGGGTGCGGTTGCTTGTCGTTACGTGACTGTCCGCTGCGAAATCCTGAAGATAAACTGGGTGAACAGGGGCCGGGGGCGAGGATCCTTGAGGAAGAGAAACAACAATAAGAGAGTTAGCAGGCAAGGTAAATCAGGCAATATCAGCGATGCCTAACGCCTGTCTTTTACGCTTACTTAATCCGAGCGCCACAAGGCGGTATGACTGGCTAATGTAGTATTTTAACTCCTCATCAAGGGCACCGGCGGTCTCGGTTTGCTGGATCCATTTCATACCACGACTGGCCAGATAGGGAGCTGGAATATAGCCTTCTGCCATACACAGAAATTCGAAATTCAGTGGTGAGGTTTTAAAGGTATAAGCTGGCGTTCCTGCCTTGGTCTGACTGCCAATGGCAAACACTTTACCGCCCACTTTCCAGACCTCAGAATTGCCCCATTGCACCACATGCGTGGTGGCTTTAAAGGCCCGGCAATAGTCATTAAAAGCGTGATGATCCATAGCTTATCCGTGGTCAGGGGTGGGGTTATTCCCCTGCTATTTTACTGCCTCGAAGCCGGCGCATCGTGACTGGCTTAACTGAAAACGTACACCAGATTGCGACCTTCCCGCTTGGCGGAATATAGCGCCTGATCGGCCTGTGAATATAAGTGTTCCCAGTTGTAAAGCACTTCGTGCGAAACGGCAATACCTATACTAACAGTAATATTAACCTGTTCGGTTCCCTGTTTAAATTGCAATGCAGCCACTTTTTGCCTCAGTCTGTCGGCAACGCCCTGTGCCCGCTCAGTACTGACGCCCGGTAGTAAGATTGCAAACTCTTCGCCGCCCATACGCCCGACTATATCGGTTTGCCGCAATCCCTCGGCGAGCATCTTTCCCACCCGGTTAAGGACTTCATCACCAAAGGTGTGGCCAAAGTTATCGTTAACCTGTTTAAAGTGGTCAATATCAACCATCAGTAATGAATGGCAGGCCTGATCATCCGCAGACAGTGATTTAGCCGCTTTTTGGACAAATGCCCGGCGGGTGGGTAAACCGGTTAACTCATCAAGATTCGCCAGTTTTTGCCATTGATGTTTTTGATTCATCATATGCAGTAAAGGCAACACTAAGGCGGTAGCAACGGTAAGTACCAGATGAGATAACAAAACAATATTGAACAGATACTGGGTATCAGAATCCTGAGCCGCCAGAGTTTGAACCAGAATAACGATCCCTTGCAGAAACAGTACAAAGGCATGTAACAACAGCAACACCCGCAGCACAAAGTAAACTCTTTTGTAGGGAGACTTGCGCTGGTAAAAGAGCCCTTCGGTCATTACGAACATAAGCGCCATGCCCACTGAGGCCACGACATTCACCATAGCCGCATAGAATCCGGCGACAGTAATGATTACGCCACCAACAACAAAGATACTCTGCACTCGTCGATAGAACTTGATAGAGCCCGGCGACAGCTCAAATTTATTAAGACCGCAATAAAGTCCGAATGACGCGGTAAATAGCAACAGGCAAGACAGTGTATTAACCAGCTGCAAACCATCCCCGGCGTGGGCAATAACAGACGCACCTATCCCAACCGCAAACAGGGCACAAGAGGCAGACCAGTACAAATAAGACTGGTTTCGCTGTTGCGCCTTATACACAGCAAAAAAGTAGACGCTGACCAGCACATTGATGACAAAAGCCATCACAATGCCAATGGGAAGGCCGGACGACATGAAGTGTTAGATCTCCACCAGACACCAGGGTTGCAATATAGCCAAAAGTATAACAACTTAGCAGCCTCTAACCTCACCCGTTAGGTATAACGCATTAAGCATAGGTTTGATTATTTATACCTGATGATGCCCGGCCTGTTCCACTACCCGGTATCAGCCTGTGCTCATGTGGCTGTTACACATGTAAATCCTTCAACGATAAACACATTGTTTCCTGGGTTTCGAGGTAATCTTTTTTAATCATTTTCTGCAAAAACGACGTGTGATCAAACACAAAATCCCGCAGCGTTGCCATGGGCGTGGACTGCTGATGGAACACATCACCGAGTTTTCTGGCAAACTCCACATTATGATTCACGTAAGCAACACGATCTTTCTCATACTGCTCAAAGCCCATTTGAAGTTCTGCTCGGTCAGCCAGATTGCGACCATCCATAAATTTTGCCAGTTGATAACCATCTTCAATCGCCATGCCCATGCCGTAGGCGGCATAGGGCGACACCGGGTGCACCGCATCGCCCAAACACACAACCCGGCCATCAGACCAGGAATCCAGCGACGGCCGGTTATACACATCCCAACAGAATATCTGACTGTTAAAGTCGGTGGCGGCCGGGAAGCGCGGCAAAGGATCGGCAAACTGATCAAGGATCCCCTGCACATGGGCTTTAACATCCGCAGGCTGCGGTGCATTTTCTTTGGTGGGTTCAACAATCCACCACTCATAGCCAGGCTTACCATCGTGTAACATTGGAAAGTAACTGGCCTGATATTTTCTGGAGTGAGAAATAACACCGTGATTGGGCGGTATGCCATCGATGGGGTCGCACCACGCCAGCCAGACTCTCAATCCAACGTGGAAAAGGCCGGGATCGCCAAATGCCTGCGCCGATACGCGGGATTGAATACCATCGGCACCAATGAGTAGATCCGCTTCTACCGGCTCGCCTTTTTCGAAGTGTACAGTTATTCCCTCCGGCGTTTCTTCGTAGTGCGTGAAGCTGCGATCGCCTTCCACCCGATCCGCCGGTACCTGCTCCAGCATCTTACCAAACGCACTTTTGCGCAACACACCGTAGTGCCAGCCCTTAATATTAAACAGTTTTTCAATATTTGGATTAAACGGCAAGCTGGCACGACACTTCCCTTTATGGTTATGAAATTCAACCTTGGTATAGCTACCGAAGTTGTCCAGCGAAATACCATATTCACGCAATACTGCCAGCACCGGTACACTTAACAATACTGCACCGCCAAGCGCTTTGGGCTCAGCTCGCTGCTCAAAAACCTTAACATCGTAACCCCGTTGGCTAAATGCCAGTGCCGCAGAAATACCACCGGGCCCGGCGCCAACAATCGCCACTCGCTTACCTTTTTGCCATGCCATAAACTTCACCTTTTCTTCTGATTTGTTACAGCATAAGCGGGCCAACAAAGACTTGTTATCCGCAATATTATTAAAAAGCGGAAAAATGCTCTATTATTTAAAACATAATTAACATTTATTAAAAATTGCTGTTAGTGGATGTATGGACCTTTTTAGTCACTTTCTTTCTGCGGTGAGTGTAAATGCTGCGACGATTTCAAAATGGCGCTTACACACCCCTTGGGGCGTTAACGTAAATGCTTTTACGCCAGGTTTTTTCTTAACCTTATTAAGTGGTCCGCCAATCACCATAAATTCAGGCGAGCAATGTTATGAACTCAGTACTGGCGACGCCCTGCTGGCCCCAATGGGCGCTAATTGCCGGATTGGTACGCCAGGAGCAAGCAATTTCGCTCCCATTGAAGCGCTCGAGTGGCAAGGACAACCAAGCGATACCTACGATATTCACGCGCATTTAGGTCAGGCCATGGCGGTGACGGTAGGCTCTCAGGGAACGCCCAGTATTCTGGCCGGTGTGGCCTTTGAACTGGAACTTACCCACGCCACACTGATTGCAGAGTGTTTGCCACCAATCGTTACCTTCAAAGCGCAACAGAGCCCTTTGCTGCAGCAGTTTCACCCGCTCATACAACATATATTTAATGACAGTAAACCAGGCTATTTTGCAGTAGCAACCCAGGTGGCTGAACTGCTGATTATCAGCGCACTGAGAACCTTTATTACCCGTCAGACAGAATTCCCTACCGGGGTACTTAAAGCGCTGTCAGACCGCTATTTACATAAGCCTTTGCAGGTGATCCACGAGCACTACCAGCAGTCTCTGTCGGTGGAGTTTCTTGCTGAGAGCGCCAGTATGTCACGGAGTAATTTTATGGCCCGGTTTAAAAAGCAGGTAGGCATGCCTCCGATGGTGTATCTCAACCGTTTACGCATTAAACAAGCTGAGGCATTGCTGTGTAAAACTCAGTTACCGGTTAGCCGCATTGCCGATCAGGTAGGGTTTCATTCTGACCGCGCATTTCGGCAGGCTTTTAAGCTGCAAACCGGACTCGCACCCCGGGAGTTTCGCGACCAGTCCCAGCGCCTAAGCGCTTGACTATTTGGTGGTTGGCGATATTCTCAATCGTTCAGATTAACGCAAGTCAGAACCTGTCATAATTATGCAAGTGGATGCCGTTAAAGTTCGTCGCCTTTATTTGGAAGTTGCTACCCAAATAGAACAACAAATTCAAACCGGACAAATACGTCCGGGCGAGCGCTTGCCTTCCGAACGGGATCTGGCCAGTCGTTTTGAAGTGAGTCGTCCAACCATTCGCGAGGCCATGATCGCACTTGAAATAGCGGGCTTAGTAGAAATAAAAACCGGTTCGGGCATCTACGTTCTGCACCAGTCAGAAACCTTATCTCCGCGTATCATTGACGATGTGCCCGGCCCATTTGAAGTGCTCGAAGCCAGGTTGCTTATTGAGCCTCAGGCTGCCAGCCTGGCGGCCGCACGGATCAGTAAAGCGCAGCTAAAAACCATCGAGCAGGCTGTGCAGGTGATGGGCGATAGCACCGCCTCAGAACAACAAAAAGAGCAGGCCGATGAGCTGTTTCATGTCACCATTGCTCAGGCCACGGATAACAGTGCCCTGGCGTCAACCATCAAGTGGCTATGGGAACTCAGAAATCAATCAGCGCTCAGCTCGCGGTTTCATCAGCGTGTACGCGAACTGGGCGTTCAACCCTATGTGGAAGAACACCGCAAGATTCTCAATGCGCTAAAACTGCGCGACCCTGAGCGCGCCAAAAACGCCATGCATCACCACATTTCTAACGCAATTGAGCAGGATATGTCTGTGCTGGAACTGCATGACAGCGACGACGAGTAACCGGCTCCCTAAATTTGCACCTTGCCCCATTAAAGCGGGGTGGTTAGCGCAATATCCCGCCAAGCGTACTGATAACTGCATGTACCGCATAGACTTTAAGTTTGCTGCATTAACACTCACTGATTAAATGCCTGTTTAGCTGTTCTGGTATTTTGAGATGAGCGTCATATTAGTGCGAATAACGGTAACGAAATTGGTACTTTAGGCCCTATTTAGTAAACCAGCGCTGCGATAGCATAGCAGTGGTAAACGTTAAACTAATAAG
>NZ_CAJXQY010000077.1 GCF_913058315.1 uncultured Alteromonas sp.
GGTCACATCCTTCTCAAAAAGCGGACTGTTTTCATTCGCAGAACCACTATTAAATTGTACCGATGTGGTTAAAAAGCCGCGCACGTTTTTAACTACCGGGAAGGCCAATCCTGCCGACAACTCTGCGCCCAGGTAGCCACTTTGCGCATCGTAGGCAGGCCTGACCGTTGTGGCATATTCCGGCCTTACCTCATAGAAATAATCATGTAACTTTTCGGTTGCCCAGGTGGTTCTGAGAGCCAGGCTAAAACCGGTATCAGGCAGAAAAACGCCTCGTTGCTGGTAGGTCAGGGTCGGTTCAAAAACAAATCCTCTGGCATCAAATCCACCAAAATCGGTTGAGAAAACGGCGCGTGCCTGAAGGCGTGCATTCAGGCGCGAGTTGCCGCCCCGGTCAAAAGAAAAGTCTTTAATTTTGTAGATGAGTTGTGGGCCAACCTCAACCAGGTAATCAAGTTCAGGCATGCCTTCGCGAACGGTATTGTCATCACTGTCTGCGGCAAAGGCTCCGCCAAAACTCATATCCAGTTCCAACCTGTCATTTTCGAGGAATACGGCTCTTGCTCCTCCTCTTCCGCCCACACGAAAAATATCACCGCGATAAATAACGTAAGGTAATGCCAGGGCTACAAAATTGCGCTCGCCTGAGGCCGGGTAATTCGGTGACTCTATCATGCCGCCGCCCACCCCCGCTTCCCAAAGGGGGAGTCGCTCATTCAGGCCCTCAAAGCCGGTTAAATCACGATTTGGCGAGTCTTCGATACCGGCATTTTCAGACGCGGCCAGACCGCCATTGCAGAGCAATGTCAGCAGAATCAGCCCGCCAATTTTTTTCACAAAGTACATGGTATAATCCTAAACCAGAAAATAAAGCCCGTCAGGCCGGCTTCGAACTGTCATAAACGTCTCTTTATACTCAATAAATAGCGTTAGGGATGAAAAAATACCAGAGTGAGCCTACAGAACAATAACAAATCGGCAGTACCGCATAATTAAGGCTTTTGCTCACGGCAATTTACGCTATCATGCCTTTACTTCAGACTAAGCACTTTTTCTGATGGGATTGCTGACCTACGTAAAACAACGGTTTCGCCCTGCCCCGCTCCCTGTGATTGCGGCAGGCACTGATATCGCCTCCTACCAGCTGATTGAATATCTTACGCGCTCGCCTAAGTTCGAGCCGTTGTACGTGTTGAATGAAGAACCCTGGCATCACCGCACTTATATGTTTGGCGCGCAATTGCGCTACGCCAGTGAGCTACTTGCTCTGGTCGAAAAACACCATATCAAAAAAGTTTATTGTGTCACGCCACAAGATTACGCCAGGCTGGAGTCTGAGTACGCTAAGGCGTTATCAGCAAAAGGTTGCGAGCTGTGCTTGCTGAGTAAAGGCGAATTACCGAAAGACTGATTCGCTCAGCTTCATAAGCAGAGGCTGAGAGTTTATGACGATCAGCCGCTCATCGGACTAAGCTTGTTCGTAGGGCTCGTTGTCTTCCAGCACATTTTGATTCATGGAGTCGCAGGGCCGCGGACAACAGGGACGGCCCACTACTTTGGCCGGTACACCAACTACCGTAACATGAGGTGGGACATCATTGAGCACCACGCTACCTGCACCCACCTTTGAACCTTCTCCAATTTCAATATTGCCCAGCACTTTCGCACCTGAGCCCAGCATAACGCCCTGGCGAATTTTCGGATGACGGTCGCCGCTTTCGTTGCCGGTACCGCCAAGCGTAACGTTTTGCAGAATCGAAACGTTATCTTCAATCACGGCGGTTTCGCCCACCACAATACCTGTCGCGTGGTCGAACATTACGCCCTTACCAATGGTGGCCGCCGGGTGAATATCCACCGCGAAGGTTTCTGAATTGCGACTTTGTAAAAACAGGGCTAGCTGGTGACGGCCCTGCTGCCACAGATAATGGGCCATGCGATGCACCTGGACAGCCTGAAACCCTTTAAAGTGCACCAGCACGTTAAGGTAATTGGTTACAGCCGGGTCTCGGGTGTAGATGGCACGAATATCTTCGATAGCCGACTCGACAATGGCTGGTTCCAGCAAATAGGCTTCATCGAGAATTTCTCTGATGGTCAGCGCAGGCATTACATCGTCAGCCATTTTGTTCGACAAAATAAAGCTCAGCGAGGATTCAAAGTTGTGATGAGTTAAAATGCAGGCATGGATAAAGCTCGCTAACAGCGGTTCTTCATCAACAATTTGACGCGCTTCTTTTTTTAGCTGCAGCCAAAAATCAGCGGTATCGGTCAGTGCATGCATGGGCGTTCCTAATTAGTTTGCTGTGCGGGTAGAGTTGAACAAGATAAAACCAGCCAACGCGCGTAGCGCTAACATAATGGTTTATGACATCAATTCAAGAGGTAACCCGAAAAAATTGCGATAGCCGGAGAATTCAGCGCGGTCTGCGACACCGGAAGGTTTATATTACCTTATATCCGACCGGACTTCGCACAGATCACTTTCATTAACTTGTTACGGGCAATAATCCGCCATTATTGTGCAAGCGCGGTTTATCGCGATAGGCTTTAATGGCATACTTTGCTTTTTATGCCCTGAATAAAAATACAGGTGTTTTTGTATTGCTATGGATGTTTCTGAGTTACTCGACGAATTAAACGATAAACAGCGTGATGCCGTTGCAGCGCCGCTGTCTAATATGCTGGTACTGGCAGGCGCCGGCAGTGGTAAAACCCGGGTGCTGGTGCACCGTATTGCCTGGCTAATGCAGGTAGAGAACATCGCCCCCTACAGCATTCTGGCGGTAACCTTTACCAATAAAGCGGCGCGGGAAATGCGCGGGCGTATAGAGCATGTAATGGGCCGGCCGTTAAACACCATGTGGATTGGTACCTTCCATGGCCTGGCGCACCGGTTGCTTCGCGCCCACTACGCCGAAGCCAACCTGCCGGAAAATTTTCAGATCCTCGACTCTGACGATCAATACCGATTGGTGCGCCGGGTACTGAAGGCCATGAACCTCGATGAAAAACACTGGGCGCCACGGCAAATCCAGTGGTACATCAACGGTAATAAAGACGAAGGCCTGCGTCCTCAGCACATTGAAACCCATGGCGATCATACCCAGCAAAAAATGCGTGATATCTACGCCGCCTATCAGGAAGCGTGCGATCGCTCAGGGCTGGTAGACTTCGCCGAATTGTTATTGCGTGCCCACGAATTATGGGTCAAAAACCCGGACGTACTGGCCCACTATCAGCGTCGTTTTCGCGCTGTACTGGTAGACGAATTCCAGGATACCAACAATATTCAGTACGCCTGGTTACGCCTGCTTTGCAATCAGGACAACAATATCATGATTGTAGGCGATGACGACCAGTCGATTTATGGCTGGCGTGGTGCCAATGTAGACAACATCCAGCACTTCCTGAAAGATTTCGACGGCGCCTCCACCATTCGATTGGAGCAGAACTATCGCTCTACGGCGACCATTCTTAAGGCTGCCAACACGGTTATCGACAATAACCAGGGCCGGTTAGGTAAAGAACTGTGGACCGACGGTGATGATGGTGAACCCATTTCTATTTATGCCGGTTTTAACGATCTGGATGAAGCGCGCTTTATCGTTTCACAAATAACCGACTGGCATAACCAGGGCAATCAGTTAAAAGAGGTTGCCATTTTGTACCGCAACAATGCCCAGTCGCGGGTACTCGAAGAAGCCTTGCTGCATCAGAGTCTTCCCTACCGTATCTACGGCGGACTGCGCTTCTTCGAACGGCAGGAAATTAAAGATGCACTGGGCTATATGCGCCTGGTCAATCACGCTCATGATGACGCGGCGTTTGAACGGGTGGTTAATACCCCCAGTCGTGGCCTGGGTGAGCGTACCCTGGCCACCATTCGCGAACAAACCCGACTGCAGGATTGCTCTATGTGGCAAGCCAGCCTGCAACTGTTGCAGGACGGTAGCCTGAAAGGCCGCGCAGCCAACGCGCTCAATGCCTTTATTGAGCTAATCAATAAACTGGCCGGTGAATTTGAAGGCCAGCCACTGGAAGAACAGGCCAACAAGGCCATCAACCAGTCTGGTTTATACGCTATGTATCAGGCCGAAAAGGGTGAAAAAGCCCAGGCCCGGCTGGAAAACTTAGAAGAACTGGTGACTGCCTGTAAGCAGTTTGTGATCCCGGAAGAAGCCGACGAAATGACACCGTTACAGGCATTTCTGGCTCACGCTTCACTGGAAGCGGGGGAAACCCAGGCCAGTAAAGACCAGGATGCCGTGCAGCTAATGACCATTCATACTGCCAAGGGCCTGGAATTTCCGCTGGTGTTTATTGCCGGCGTGGAAGAAGGCATGTTCCCCAGCCAGATGACCAACGACGAACCCGGCCGGATGGAAGAAGAACGCCGCCTGTGTTACGTAGGCATGACCCGGGCAATGAAAAAACTGTATATGACCTACGCCGAAATGCGCCGGGTATACGGGCAGGAAAAATATCACACTGCTTCACGCTTTTTACGGGAAATTCCCAGTGAATGTGTGGAAGAAATCCGCCTGACGTCTACAGTATCAAGACCGGTCACAAGTCGTTTCAGCAATGCGGCGTCCCACGAGCGGATGGAGCAAAGCGGCTTTTCACTGGGTCAGCGGGTCAATCACCGCAAGTTTGGTGAGGGTGTAGTGCTAAACTATGAAGGGAGTGGCGACCATGCCCGGGTTCAGGTTAACTTTGATGAATTCGGCAGCAAATGGCTGGTACTGAGCTTTGCTAAATTAGAGGTGATATAGGGTTCACAAATGCAGCAGAAGGTGCTGATAATTGAAGACAATGCGAGTAGCATCAGCCTGCTGACCAAGTTGGTTGAAATGGCGCAATTAAAGCCGGTACTCGCCTCTTCACTGACTGCTGCAAAACATACCTTTATACACAGCGACCCGGAAGATTACCTGTGTGCCATTGTCGATTACGATTTGCCAGATGCGCCCAATGGCGAGGCTATCGACTTTGCGGTAAAAAGCTACCTGCCCACTATTGTGACCACCGCCCGATTGGACGAAGATATTCGTAAAGCGGTACTTTCCCGCGATGTAGTGGATTACATCCCCACAGAAAACGCGCAAATCTTTGACTACCTCATGCGCCTGATTGGCCGGCTGGAGAAAAACAAAACCACCGGCGTCGTGGTTATTAATCCCCGGCGAAGCGAACGAACCGCCATGGCGGCTCTCTTACGACGACATAACTTTATCACTTACGAGTGCGCCACGGCGACGCAGGCAGAAACACTGCTCGATAAACACAGTCACATTAAACTGGTATTCGTCGACAGCGATATTCAGGATAAACCCCCTACCCAGTTTGTTGCCTGGCTGCGCAAACAATACAGCAAGGAAGATCTGGCCATTATTGGCATTGCTAACGATCGTAATAACCTGCTATCGGCACGGTTTATTAAAAGCGGCGCCAACGATTTTGTGCGTAAGCCTTATCACCTGGAAGAATTCCTTTGCCGGGTAAACCAGAACATCGAACTGCTGGAAAATGTAGAAACCATCAGGCGTACAGCAAATACAGATTATCTGACCGGTTTACCTAACCGCCGCCATTTTTTCTACACCGTAAATAAAATGCAGCGCAATCAGCCAGCCAATCAGGCGCTGGCGTTACTCGATTTAGACTTTTTTAAAGCCATCAACGACACCCATGGTCATGACGCCGGCGATGAAGTGCTCAAAGTGGTAGCCAACCGCCTAGCGGTGATGTGCGCAGATGTGATTATTGCGCGCTTTGGCGGCGAGGAATTTTGTATTTACTTGCCAGACACCGAACCTCACAAAGCGGTAAGCCGACTTGAAGAGATACGTCGAAACATCAGTGATCACCCAGTTAAATTCGGCGAACTGACCCTAAACGTAACCGTCAGCATCGGCCTTACCACACAAAGTGATCATAATATTCAGGCAATGCTCACCACCGCCGACAAGCTGCTCTATCAGGCCAAACACAATGGCCGTAACAGAGTAGAGCATGATGCACAAAAAGTATGTGGCTGACGGGGTACTGCCGATGCAAAGTAAATGGTCTGATAACCGAAATAACCTCGGGTACGAGCGATAAGAAATCGACAAATACTTCACAGAACTGCTAAAACCACAACTAACCCACCCGGCACACCCAAAGGAAGCGGTTTTTTTATATTCCGAGATTAATAGTTAGCCCATCACGATCCTGTCTTGCTCAAAATTTAATCAACCTGTATGCTCAAACTTCACTCGTTATTGCATTTTGATAACTGGATTTTTATATACCAAGGAAAGCAATAAATGAAACCCCTTATAGGATGGGTGTTAGCCCTGTTATTAAGTTCGGCAATACTTAGTGGATGTAGTAAAAAAACCGAAGATACCTCCAAGTCTGCTCCCAGCCCCGGCACAGATACCAGCGCCAGCGTTGAATATACGCCACCACCAGGCTGGACAGAAAACGTCAAGGGGCCACTAACCATTTACACCCCTAAAGAGGGCGATGCCAGCGTGGTTATCGCAACCGTTGATGATGCGCAAGATGAAGAAGTAGCGGCTCAGATCGCCTGGAAATTATTCGACCCGGAATTTTCACGGGATATCAGGGTTAACTACCCAGACAACATTTATGGTGGTTGGGAACAAATACGAAACATAGAGTATGTTACTTCGCCAAGTGAGCAACAGCTGATTTACGCCACCACTTTTCAAAGTGATGGGCGTTGGCAGGTTGTTATCCTCGCGGGCAGTAACGCCACGCTCTATAAACGCTGGGCTGAATATAATGAGTTTATTCAGAGTTTTGTAAAAGCGGATTACGTTGCGGAAGATCTGAGTACTCGTCAGGCAAAACAGCTAACCGATAATGATATTACCGAACTGTTGACGTTTGCTGAAAAAGCGTCTGTAAGCCTGAAGATTCCAGGAGCAGGCATTGCCCTGGTACAAAATGGGAAAGTCATATACAGCGGCGGTATTGGGGTCGAGGACATCAATACCAAAGCCCCGGTAACCAAAGATTCTGAATTTATGATTGCCTCGAACACCAAAGGCATGACAACCCTGTTGTTGGCCAAACTGGTTGAGCTGGGCAAAATAGGTTGGGATGATCAGGTAATTAGCCATTATCCACAATTTGAGCTGGGAGATAAAACCACCACAGAAAGTGTATTAATAAAACACCTGGTCTGTGCCTGCACCGGACTGCCTCGTAAAGACTACCCCTGGTTATTTATAAACACACCCGACACTCCTGTTACTGCCACTTTCGAAGATTTGGCGAGTACCGCACCAACCAGTGATTTCGGCGAGATCTTTCAATATAACAATCAGATGGCTGCGGCAGCCGGGTATATTGCAGGTCATGTTCTCTACCCTGAAATGGAGCTCGGTGAAGCTTACGATAAAGCCATGCAAGAATTGATTTTTGTACCTCTTGACATGCAAAACACAACGTTTTCTTTTGAAGAGGCTTATAACCAAGGCATTGCTTCACCACATGCCCTGAATATAGATGGCGATATTATTATATTAGAGCAATCAACCACTACAGGCTTTAACCATCTTGTTATGCCTTACCGCCCTGCAGGCGCAGCATGGTCTACCTCCGCAGATATGATCAAATACGTTTTTAATGAACTGTCTGGCGGCGTAGCGCCAGATGGCACACGATTGTTTGCAAAGGAACCTTTGCTGAAGCGCAGAGAGCCATTTGTTAAGACTGGCGCGAATGAAAGTTATGGAATGGGCTTATCCAATGAGACAACCGGAGGCATTGATATTGTGTTGCACGGCGGCAGTTTGTTCGGCTACAAATCTAATTTTTTTGCTATTCCGGGCGCACAAACCGGCGCTGTGGTATTGACCAATTCTGATGAAGGCTACTCTCTGCTGCAGCCATTTTTAAGAAAATTAATTGAAATTTTATACGACGCCGAACCGTTAGCCCAAAGTCAGGTGGATGTTGCAGCCGAAAGTAATCAACTTTACCTCGATACGTTCCGAAGCGAATTTACGTACCCTGCGTCTGAAGAAACTATTAACCAACTGGCAGATACTTATATAAGCGACGACCTCGGTGAACTGAAAATTGTAAAAGTTGACGAAAAAGTATTTCTCGACTCGGGCGTGTGGACCGCGGAAGTGGCAACCAAAGTAAGTGAAGATGGCAGTAATCTGTTATTCGTGATCGCACCTGAATTGTTGGGTTTAGAACTGGTTATTGGTGAGGAATCAGGGGTAGGCGTGTTAACCCTTTCTGATGGACAACACGACTACAAATTTCGGGCAGTGTCGCCATAACGATGCGATACCCAGTCGAAATAGCGTTGAATGACCAAAGAGAAGCAACACCCTGACCCTGTGTCATCAACTTTCTCCCTCGATGGAGCACAAGCCATTCCTCGCCTGTGGCTGAACAATGGTAATGGTACATTCAGCGCCAGCGCACAGGATTTATAATCTGAACGCAGTAACGACAACCGTCGTTACTGCCCTTTCCAACGCATAAATTAGGCAGCCCGTAGCACTTTGCGCTGCTGGCGGTAGGTTTTCAGTGAGTCGAGGCTAAATAACACCAGGCCACACCACACAAAACCAAAGGTGACCAGCCTGGCGGGTTCCAGCGGTTCGTCGTACATCCCCACTGCAAAGATAAACATCAACGTTGGGCCGATGTACTGAATGAGGCCTAGCGTGGTAAACATAATGCGTTTGGCCGCCGCATTAAACGCCAACAGCGGCAGCGTGGTCACCACTCCGGCAGCCATCAGCCAGGCATTTAACGACCATTCGTTGGTCAGCATATTGGCCGCATCCGATGCAAACCATACCCAGTACAATCCGGCAAAGGGCAACAACACCAGGGTTTCCATAAATAATCCCGGCAGTGGCTCAACGGGGATTTGCTTGCGTAACAGGCCGTAAATGGCAAAGCTGCCCGCCAGTAACAACGCTACCCAGGGTAAGGTACCGTGGGCAATAATGATATTCGCCACCCCGATGATCGCCAGCACCACAGCCGCTTTTTGCATGGTGCGTAGCCGTTCATTTAAAAACAGCCGGGCCAGAAACACATTCAGCAACGGGTTTATATAATAGCCCAGACTGGCTTCGAGCATCATATCGGCATTGATAGCCCAGATGAACAGCAGCCAGTTCCCCCCCAGCAACACGCTGGCCACAGCAAGTAACCCCATTAACCGTTTAGACCGGAAAATGGCTCTGACTTTGGCAAATTGTCCTAAGCCCAGTAATAACAACGCCAGTAACGCCGCCGACCAGACAATACGATGCATCAGAATATCCGGCGCCGGTACGCTGGCAATTTGCTTAAAATATAATGGGGCGATGCCCCACATGGTGTAAGCCGCCACCGCATAAAGAAGACCGGCGGTGGCCTGGCGTTGAGTAGCCTCAGCGTTCAAAGCGTTTCCTTATTATTACAGTAAAAACAGGCTGCCCAGCCCCAAAAACGCCACAAAGCCGACAATATCGGTCACCGTGGTGAGAATAACGGAACCAGAAAGCGCCGGGTCAATCTTCAGCTTTTCCAGGATCACCGGCAACATCACTCCGGCAAGAGCGGCTGCCAGTATGTTGAGGAAAATAGCCAGACAAATCACCACGCCAAGCAGTGGGTCACTAAACCACATAAAGGCCACGATCCCAATGACCAGCGCCCAGATAACCCCATTCACGCCGCCGACTTTAAGTTCTTTGGTCATCAGGGCTTTAAGGTTGGCACTGGTTATCTGCCCCAATGCCAAACCACGCACAATCAGCGTGAGGGTCTGGCTTCCTGCTATTCCGCCCATGCTGGCCACCACGGGCATTAGCACAGCCAACGCTACAACCTGTTGTAAGGTGGCTTCAAATAAACCAATAAACCAGGAGGCCATAAATGCGGTAAGCAGGTTGATGCCCAACCACAATGCCCGATTACGGGCACTTTTTGCCACCGGCGCAAATAAATCCTCGTCTTCATCCATACCGGCAGTCGCCATCACCTGGCGTTCGTAGTTTTCGTTAACCAGCTCACTGGCACTTAAAATATCATGGCGTCCGAGCAATTTATTGTTGTCATCAATCACCGGCAGTGCCGTATAACCACTGCGCTGCACCAGTAATGAAGCCGTGGTGGAATCATCCGTTCCTTTTATTACCGGCATGGATTCTTCGGTCAGCTCCACCATGGGTAAGTGCTCAGGCGCACCGAACACGGCGGTAAGCTTCACGGCGGCTGAAAACTGGCCGGAGCGATTGACCAGAAAAATACTGTCACAATGATTGGGTACATTGCGCCGGATTAAGCGCAGGCCATCACGCACCTTGGCGTTGAGCGGTAGCACCAGCATTTCGTGGGATATCCAGTGACCTACCTGTTCATCAGGGAACTGGGTCGCGTCCCGGAAATACGCCTGCTGTTGTTCATCCAATGCCTGGATGGCCAGTTCCAGCAATTTGCTGGGTAAGGAGTCCATCAACTCAAGCAAGTCTTCGGCATCGATCCCCAGTAAAATGGCACTCCACTTGTCATCTGGTGTGCCCGAAATAAGCACTTCCCGCGGATCGCTACGCATTTCTACCAGTACGTCGAGTTTTCGGACATCCGGCAACACTTCCCAGAGCGACATCCGCTCTTCAACCGGAAGTGATTCTAACAGCGTGGCAATTTCCAGGTCTTCAGCCGGTAACAATTGCTCAGCAACGGCCTGAATATCATCGTTGCCATTATCGGCAACAATTTCTTCAATCAGATCGGGTAAGGGTTCAGCCATGAGTTCCACCACACAACAAAATTTGGATTATGATAACACTGATGTTCACCCGGCTGGAATGACTCTGTCGCGGTACATCAGTCAGTTATGGCAGCAAACAGAAAAAGTCGGGCAAAACCCGTGAACCAAAGGCAAAAAACGCGTAAACTCTGCGACTCATGACTGCAACACCAGATACCCCCATAGCCATCGACGAAAACGATAGCCATACCGCTATCGCGACCAGTGCTGCGCCACCCGCAGACAGCCGCAATGCCCAGCAAATCCTGGAAGATATTTTTGGTTACAGCAACTTTCGCTCCGGCCAGGCCGAGGTCATCGACCACACCATAAACGGTAAGGATGTACTGGTACTGCTACCGACTGGTGGCGGTAAATCGTTGTGCTATCAAATTCCGGCCATGGTTCGCGAAGGCACCGGTATTGTTGTTTCACCTCTTATCTCGCTAATGCAGGATCAGGTAGAACAGTTACGCGAAGCCGGGGTAAAGGCCGCCTTTCTTAATTCCTCCCTCGATCAGGAGGATTATCAGGCCACCGTACAGCGACTGCAGGAAGGGCACTATGACATCATTTATGTGTCGCCGGAACGCCTGTTACAACGTCACTTCCTGAACATGCTGGCGCAAACCAAAATTGCTTTATTCGCCGTCGATGAAGCCCACTGTGTGTCTCACTGGGGCCATGATTTTCGTCAGGATTACCGCTCTTTAGGGCAACTAAAGCAACGTTTCCCCGACATTCCGGTGATTGGCCTGACGGCCACTGCCGACACCACTACTGAGCAGGATATTCAGGTCCAACTGGGGCTGGATAACCCGCTGGTATATAAGGGTTCTTTTGACCGCCCGAACATCCGCTACCGGGTTATCGCCAAGTACAAGCCTTTTGAGCAAATCGTCACCTATATTCGACAGCAGGATGGCAGCGGCATAATTTATTGTAATTCCCGGGCCAAGGTGGATGACCTCAGTGCCAAGTTACACCGCCAGGGCTTTAAGAGCGCGGCTTATCATGCCGGCATGGATGCCGATGAACGGGCTTTTGTACAACGCCAGTTTATTACCGATAAAATAGATGTGGTGGTTGCTACCGTGGCGTTTGGGATGGGGATTAACAAATCAAACGTGCGCTTTGTAGTGCACCACGATGTTCCCCGCAGTATTGAAAGTTACTATCAGGAAACCGGCCGGGCGGGTCGTGACGGGCTGCCCGCCGAAGCGTTGTTATTGTTCGACGAAAAAGACAGTGCCCGGGTGAAGCAGTGGATAGATCAGGGCTCCACAACCGACCGCAACGCCATAGAGCTGCAAAAATTTGCGGCCATGGAGGCTTTTGCGGAGGCCCAGACCTGCCGGCGCCAGGTATTACTTAATTACTTTTCTCAGTTTAGCGATACGGCCTGCGGTAACTGTGACATCTGCCTTGACCCGCCACGACCATTCGATGGTCTGGAAACCGCGCAAAAAGTTCTGAGTTGCGTGTTACGCCTGCAGCAACAGGCGGCCACCCAGTATGTGATTGATGTACTGCGCGGTAAAAACCTTAAACGTCTGCAGGAAGCCGGTCACGACAAGCTGTCTACCTGGGGCATTGGTAAAGACCAAAGCGATCAGTACTGGCACAACGTTATTAACCAGCTCATTCACCGGGGATATATTCGGGTAGATATTGCCAGCCATGCCGTACTGCGGTTAACTGAGGCGGCCCGCCCGGTATTAAAGGGGGAAATTCCGGTAGAACTGGCTACGCCGCGGCTTGAAATCAAAGCCGATAAACCGGCGAAAACGGCGCTTAAAAACTACGATAAAGCGCTGTTCGCGCGGCTCAAACACTTGCGAAAAGTACTGGCTCAGGAAAACGACGTGCCGCCTTTTGTTATTTTCAACGACGCCACACTGGCCGAGATGGCCGCCAGTAAACCTACCGATAAACAGGGTTTGCTGGCAGTGAGTGGGGTTGGTCTGACCAAACTCGAGCGTTACGGCGCCCCCTTCCTGCAGTTAATTAACGACTACCTGGAACGGGACGAAGAATAGCCCCTTAGGCGTAAGCGTATTCGCCGCCTTTTTCGAGCCCGCGCTGATAGGCATCCCGGCTGTGGATTTTATTCACCCAGGCATCAATAGCTTGGTACTGCCCTTTGCCCACTCGCCCCTGCATGGCTTCCAGCGGAAAGCTCATTTGAAAATCCGCACCGCTTAACCCTTCGCCGGCAAACCATTCGTGCTCTTTAAGATAGCTATTCACATAGTCGAGACTGGTTTTTAAGTTTGGCCCGTAATAAGCGTTGGTGATGGCATCAACCACCTTAGCCACCACCGGTTTCATAAAAAACGGGCTGGCTTTCTCTTTGGCTTTACTCAGTACCAGCCTGGCCACCAACGGCGGCATCAGACTGCCTTCAGCAAAATGCATCCAGAACCGATACTGGTTTAACGCATAGCGATTGTCGGTGGGTTTGAACTGCCCGCCAAATTCATCAATAAGGTACTCAATGATAGCGCCCGATTCTGCCAGCGGGGTATCACCATGGGTGATAATTGGTGCACGCCCGAGAGGATGCACTGCCTCAAGCCCCTCTGGCGCCAGATTGGTTTTAGCATCACGTTGATAGTGCTTAATTTCATAATCCACCCCAAGCTCTTCGAGTAGCCATAAAATTCGCTGTGAGCGGGAGTTGTTCAGGTGGTGTAATACAAGTGGGGATGGTGATGTCATAGATTACCCTGTATGCCGTGGTTGAGTCTGTCACGACCATAAAAAACAATAAGATGGTTCTAATACGTAAAAACACTTAGTTGGATTACATTTTTCTAAAAGATGCAGCGAAATGATGTTAACTCTCGACAAACAGGCTGAGCGCAGCCTGTGAGTTAATCACCGCCCGCAATGAAAAGCGTGGTATGGCAGCCACCGTTTCCGGGGCAGGCCGGACAGACACAGTCCCTGGCTATTCCAACTATAAATTCTCAACTGACAAACAGTAATGCTATGGTACGCGTTAAACCTTTCAGGCTTACTCAGTAATCAGGGACAATTGGTATGATCGGAGTCACTAGAGCGTCATTACTGTTCGGTTTGTTAATGACTGCATTATTACCCGCAATTGCCCGCGGTGACATCACAGCGCCGAAAGTCTCTGTACCCTGGCGCTATTACAACGGCGATCAGCAGGGCCAGCACTTTTCTTCCCTGACTCAAATTAACAAACAAAATGTCAGTCAGCTGGAAATGGCCTGGCAACTTGATATCTCCGGTCAGGGCGATCCCCAAACGAACCCGTTAATTATTGGTAAACAGCTATTTGGCTTTACGCCAGGGTTAAGTGTTTTTGCTGCCGATGCCACCAATGGCAAAAAATTGTGGGAATTCGATCCTAAAGTGAAAGGCAGCAAGTTATCCAGTGGTAAACTATTTACCGGTCCGTCACGAGGATTGGCGTTTTATCAGGGTAAGGAACAGTCTTATCTGATCGCCGGGGTGATGAACTACCTGTTTGCCATCGACAAAGACACCGGCGAACTGGTCTCTTCGTTTGGCCACCATGGCGCCATTGACCTGCGTAAAAATCTCGGCGGTGATTACACCCGGCATTATGTTTCTCTGACCACCCCGGCCACCTATATGATTGATGGAGTTCAGTACATCGTGATCAGTACTAATAACGCCCGCAATCCCAAGGCGCAACAGGGTTCGGCTTACGTCGCCTTTAAACTCGCTGATTAACCGTTGATAGCCTCGGCGTAGGATGACTGCAACTTTATCCGGCGCCGTTCCTCTCCTACACTATCACCCTGGCAGGTGTTACACTTTTCTCCTTGTTGTTTATTGAGAGTCCAATGCAATTAAACCATCGCTACGCCACCGAACTGGCCGAAACTGTGAGTGCAGTAAAACCGCAACCGCTTAGCGGAATGACGATGCCAATGTACAATCACGAGCTGGCTGCACAGTTTAATTTGCCGGACCGCGATCAGCTGATGGCGGCGATATTTGATGACGGCGGCGAACTGGCTGCAAAATCCGTGGCGCAAAAATACGGAGGTCACCAGTTTGGCCAGTGGAACCCGTTTCTGGGCGATGGGCGTGGTTTATTACTGGGTGAGGTAAGCGACACCCATGGCAATCACTTTGATTTACATCTGAAGGGCGCCGGGCAAACCCCCTATTCCCGCCATGCCGACGGGCGCGCAGTATTGCGCTCAACCCTGCGAGAGTACATTGCCTCAGAAGCACTCCATTATCTGCGCATTCCAACGTCGCGGGCGCTGTGTTTGATTACCAGTGAGCAATCCATAGTGCGTGAATTACCAGAGCCAGGCGCAATGATGATCCGCATGGCATCCAGCCATCTGCGCTTTGGCCACTTTGAATATTATTACCACAATAAACAACAAGACACGCTGGATAAGCTGATGCAGTATACGCTGACCCATCACTTCCCGGAGTGTTTACAAGACGCCAATCCGCATAAAGCACTGCTGACCGCCATCACCTTGCGTACCGCGCGCATGGTAGCGCTATGGCAGGCTTACGGCTTTGTACACGGCGTAATGAACACCGACAATATGTCAATCCATGGCATTACCTTCGACTACGGGCCTTATGCGTTCATCGAACATTTTCAGTCTGACGCGGTATTTAACCACTCGGATTATGAGGGCCGGTATGCTTTTGACCGCCAGCCGGGTATTGCCCTGTGGAATCTCAATGCGCTGGCCTACGCTTTCTCGGGCCACCTCAGTACCGATGATATCCGGGCCTGCCTGACCTTATTTGAGCCCACCTTTTTAAGCCAGTATCGTCATCAGATGTTAAGCCGCATTGGCTTGGACGATAACCCTGAGCATGAAAATTGTTTAAACACCTGGCTCAGTTTATTAAGCGCCGAAAAACGCGATTACACTGAGAGCTTCAGACAACTGGCGATGGCCGAACCGCAGCAGCCAACCTCGCCGTTGAGAGACCAGTTTGTTGACCGTGAGGCGTTTGATAAGTGGTGGCAGGATTATCGACAACGCCGCCTTGCTACAGGCATCTCCGCTAACGAGCTTAGCCAGCTTAATCCGGTTGTCATTCCCCGTACTCATTATTTACAGTCTGCCATAGAGGCCGCTGAGCAAGGCGACTTCAGCCCGGCCCACAGGCTGATGGATGCGATTCGTCAGCCCTTCGACGATAACGAGGTAACCCGGGATTTCAAAAAGCCCGGCCCTGCCAGTTCACAAGGGAGCCTTTCGTGCAGCAGTTAACCCCACAGGCTATCGCCAGCGCGCTGGTCTGCGAAGGCGGCATTGTTCGCTGGAGCGGGTCGATGCCCTCAACTCAGCAGCAAGCAGTCAGTCTGTGTCATCATATTGCCCGATTACTGCAAGCGCGCCAGGGTGAAAACGACTGGGGCGCAGACCGGTTGCAGGTCAGGCTGATCGCCGATGAATTTGAACTGCTGTTTAACGTAGAATGGCTGTGCGAAGCGGTATGGCTGGAGCCGGTGGGTGCATCAACCGCCCATATCAGCAAGGCTGATATGCTTAAGAACGTGCAGCTCAAATTGCAGCAGGTGCTGGATCCGATGGATCTTTAATATACCCATTTAGTTCAACCCGAACATTAGACTCCGTGCCCTGTTAGGCGGTATAATCGCCGCCCCTGAGGGCTTGTAAACCTATAGCATTGCCCTTATATAGAGGTTCTATTAGGCAGTTTCTACAACAACTTGGCTCGAGTTTCATGACCAGTAAATCCCAGCAATACCGATTTGTCAGCGCCGCAAAGCTTCCTACCCGCAAGGGTGAGTTTACTATCCATGGTTTTGTAGAAGAAAACAGTGGCGTGGAACACGTTGCGTTGTCATATGGTACCTGGCAGCCGGATGACGTTGTGCCTATTCGTATTCACTCTGAATGCCTGACCGGCGATGCCTTGTTTTCAACCCGTTGCGATTGTGGATTTCAGTTGGAACGGGCAATGGAGAATATCGTTGAAAACGGTTGCGGTGTTTTGCTGTATTTGCGTCAGGAAGGCCGCGGTATTGGCCTAATCAATAAGATTCGCGCCTATCATCTGCAAGACCAGGGCATGGACACCGTTGAAGCCAACGAACACCTTGGCTTCGATGCCGATATGCGCACCTACGAGATGTGTAAGGTTATGCTGGATAAGCTTAACGTAAAAAATGTTGAGCTAATGACCAACAACCCGCGAAAAACCGCGGCACTCAAGGATCTCGACATAAACGTGGTGGCCCGTAAACCTATTGACCACGGTATTACCAAAGACAACAAGCATTACATCAAAACCAAGACCGAAAAACTTGGCCATGCCTTCGACCCGCATATTCTGGGCGATTAAACGTTCTTTTCTGGCAAGCTGAACAACCCGTTCAGCTTGGTTCAGCCTCAATTAATCTTGCCCTTGCTATAACGATACAAACATCACACCAAGTGCCCCGTGGCACAGGAGAGTTTGTATGAAAAAGCGATTAATTCTGGCCCTGTTTGTGCCGCTGATCTCCACCGGGCAGGTACTGGCTACCACGGCCCCGGAAGACCAACCAACCTATAATACGCAGCGCCTCAGCGAAGAAACGCTCGATACCCTGTTAGCGCCAATTGCGTTGTACCCGGATACGCTGGTTACGCATATTCTGATTGCCAGCACCTACCCATTGCAAGTCATTGAAGCCGACCGTTGGCGACAGGATAATCAGTCGCTGGAGGGTGACGCACTGGAGCGGGCGCTGGAAAACGCCGACTGGGATCCAAGTGTAAAGGCTTTGGTGCCGTTTACCGATGTCCTGAATCATATGAGTGACGACCTCAGCTGGTTACAACACCTTGGTGACGCGGTGATCACCAACGAAGACTGGGTGCTCGACAGGGTACAGGCTCTGCGATTACAAGCCCGTCAGAGTGGTACGCTGCAAAGTAACGACTACCAGCAGGTGTCAACCGAGAACAAAGTGATCGTGATTGAATCACGCCAGCCGGAAGTAGTGTATGTGCCTTACTACGACACCCGGCATGTCTATGGTCACTGGCATTACGCCAGCCAGCCGGTTTTCTGGCCCACCACGGTAAGAATAGCATTGGGTCACCGCATTTACTGGGGGCCACGTGTAAGTATTTCGGCCGGCTTTTACTTTGGTAATATCTGGTGGCCAGAAAGACATATCATTATTCGCAGCACGCCATCACATCGTTACGTCAGACCGCACTACCGGGCCAAACGATACTCGGTGAAAGAGTACCACCGCTGGCAGCACAATGTCGGCAACCGTCATGCCCGCTATTCGCAGAGAGTGGTAACCCATAAACCGGCCATCGTAAAGCGACACCGTTCGTTAAATACTGCCGCCAAACACCGGGAGCTGTATACGCGTACCCACGCCGCCGGCAGCTACAGTGTGAATGGCGATAAACGTGGCAAGCCGGCTCAACAAAACAGCCCGCAACAAAAACCGCGTAAATACAGCCAGGATGCCACGCAGTTAAAGCAACGCCTGAAAAGTCATGACAACGGCAACCGAGGCCAGCAAAGAGATCTGGTCAAAGCGCCTAAAGAGCAGGCCCGGGGCGGGCAACCAGGGCATAAACAGCGAGAGTTTGCGCCAGCCGAACGTCAAAAACCTCTCCGCCAGAAGCCTCAGGAACGTGCGGTTAAACAGGAACGTAAATGGGTAAATAAAGCGCCGGCCCAATCGCAACGTTCACAAAAGGCTTATTCTGAACCGCGTCAGTCGCGCCCGGTTAAACAGTCACACAGTCGCCCGGCGTCAAGAGACCATGCTCAAAAGCCACGTGTTAAGCGTGAGCACTAGCATAACGAAAATAGGCGTTTACGAATCGCTGGGGGGATTGTTCATCCAGATTAAAATAGAGCGAGGGCTCAATGAGCTCAAGCTCTATAATTCGCCATTCACCGGCGAACCACAACAAATCGACCCGGGCGTACAGGTAATCATCGGGCATGGCATTCAGCGCTGCCTGAGCATTGCTTAGCATCGCTGGCTCCGGGGTAATAGCCTGTAAGCTGCCGCCATGTTCTTCCTGCACCCTGAAATCCCCCGCTTTCGGCCGTTTTAGTATGGCGTGACTCAGTTCTCCGGCGAAGTAGAACAAAGACACTTCGCCTTGCTCGGTGACGCTGGTAACAAACGGTTGAACCATACACTCGCGCTGGGCAAAGCACTCCGCCAGTTCACCCGCGCTAAGCGTCAGCCCTTCTGGGGTTAATCGGAAGGTATCGTCGGCATTAGCACTCACGCAGGGCTTAATGACCAACTCTTCGCAGGCTAATTCGGTAAACGCCGCTGCGATAGCGCTTTGCTCAAACCCGGCAAGCCAGCGAGTGGGTAATACGTGTACCTCCGCGGCTTCCAAATCTTTAAGGTATCGCTTGTTTAAATTCCACTCCATCAGTGGCAATGAGTTCATCAGGCGGGATTGCTGATCGATGCGCTTCAGGCAGGCCACAAACTCCGCTTCATATTGCTGGTAATCCCAGGGGCTGCGAACAATCACGGCTTCATAAACACTAAAGTCTGTTTCGGATTGATGCCAGGAAATCGTATCGACCTCATAGCCTTGTGCCGCTAATGGAGCAACTAACAGATCGTCGTAAACAAAAAAATCCTGCAAATCGTCCATCGACAGGAACGCCAGTCTTTTCATAAATAGTCTCTGCGGTAAGAAGTTATATTTCGATGAGCAAGCCTTTGCTGGTGATGTCGATCCGTTTGGGCTTTTGAATACCGAACGCCGCCATGTCCAAATCGTCAAAATCTAACAGCAGGATCACCGGCACGCGTTTCCCTTCCAGGCGCTTAATACCATTAACCAGACTGTTAGAGACCACCGCCTGGTTACTCAACACTTTCAGTTTATCCAGACGGGGCTCAATCAGCCGAAGCTGAGCAAGTTGATGGTGATAAGCAATTTGCCCGGTTATTTCTGCTTTGGCTTTTAGTTGCTGACCATTTTGCTCAGCCAGCACGGTAACCTTTACGTTGACTTCATCTTCCAGCGGGTCCAGCTCAACAAAGGGGTCAGAAAAGGTAAACACCACATCATCAAAGGTGCGTTGCTGAGGAAACACCGCAGTTACCATGCTATTTAACTGATTTTCAGAAAAGGTCATTGTGAATGCCTGCACTGCAGGCACTACCGCCAGCAAGGTAAGCAGGCAAATCCAAACACGACTAAGGTACTTCATAGGGCCACATCAGCAGATTAATAGGCTGATAAGGCTACCAGATTTTTACTTTTCAGGCACCACGCACAGAGCAAGATGGCATTTAAATAGCGGACTTTTGTCATGTAACGATTGTCTGTCGGCTCCGGGACTACACCAAAATCCACAAGCTGGCACGCTTATGAAATTGCCGCTAACAGACTCAGCAATGATAGACTTAAGTCAGTTTGGATTTGCTAATGAGAGTTGCGGTGGCCATTTATTTGTTTCCGGTACTGGCACTATTGATAAGCACGGTTGCCTACCTGTTCCCGGCTGTATTGGTTGAGTTAAAAACGCTTATTGTACCCCTACTGGTATTGGTAATGCTGGCCATGGGACTCACATTGAAATGGCGTGATTTCGTTCAGGTATTGCATTACCGACGCGTAGTGGCGGCTGGCGTGGCTATCCAGTTCATTATCATGCCTGTAGCGGCGTGGCTGATTGCGCTGCTACTGGGGTTATCGGAGGCGTTGATGATAGGCATGATGCTGGTAGGCGCTACCGCCGGTGGCACAGCCTCCAACGTGATGGCCTATTTAGCCAAAGGCAATGTTGCGCTGTCGGTGAGCATGACCATGGTTTCCACCCTGATTGCTGTCCCGATGCTGCCGCTACTCACCTGGCTGTATTTAGGAAAAAGTATCGACGTACCAGCCATGTCGATGCTGGGCATGCTGGTTAAAGTTATTTTGCTGCCCGTTGCCGCCGGCATGCTGTTGAACCAGATTTTTAAGCACCGGTTAGCCGCCATTGCGCCAGTCTGTTCCGTATTTTCCATGGCGGCTATTTTGCTCATCATCGCCATCGTGGTGGCACTTAACAGCGATAATCTGAATACCGTTGCCTGGCCGGTGGTGGGTGCGGTGGTGCTGCACAACCTTGTTGGTCTCGGGTGTGGGTACTGGCTTTGCCGTAAACTAGGCTACAACACGGTAGTCGCCAGAACCGTAGCCATAGAAGTCGGCATGCAGAACTCCGGCCTCAGCGTGGCCCTGGCGTTAAAGTACTTCTCGGCGGCCAGCGCCCTGCCCGGTGCTATCTTTAGTATCTGGCACAATCTTTCCGGAGCGCTGTTTGCCAGCTACTGGGCCAAACGTAGTGTCCCTATTTCAGATGATCCAAACCAAAGTTAGGCAGCTCTGATAGTGCCATGATTTTGTTCGTATCAATAATTTTCATCGTAAAGACAAAATTAAAGCGGGCTTGTTTTCGCCTAAGTTATTTGCATTAATCAATAGCACACTTATTATGTGCGCCACCGATAAATAGGGATAAAACCAGTGGAAGAAATAGTAGCGCAAGTCAAAAACTTTCTGTCGAAAGACCTGTTTACCCTGTTTGATATTACCTTTACCAGCGGTGATTTGGTGGCGGTTCCACTGATCTATGTGGTGGGTATCTGGCTGATGAAAAAGCTGGCTCATATTGCGACCTACCGGTTGCGGGAATCCGGCGCCAGTGCCGACACGATTCACTTATTCAAACGGCTGTTCTATATCATTGCCGGAGCGATTTTAATCGTTACCACGCTGGATGTAATGAACGTGCCGCTGACCGCTTTTGCATTTTTATCCGGTGCGGTGGCCATTGGCGTGGGCTTTGGCGCACAGAACATTATTAATAATTTTATTTCCGGTTGGATTTTAATGTGGGAGCGTCCGATTCGAATTGGCGACTTTCTGGAAGTTGACGGAGCCCGCGGAACCGTTGAAACCATTAATACCCGCTCCACCCGGGTTCGCCGGGTTGATGGTGTACACATGCTGATCCCGAACAGTAAATTGCTGGAAAACACGGTGGTGAACTGGACACTTATCGACAACCTTACGCGTACATCAGTGCGGGTTGGGGTTGCCTATGGTTCAAACTGCAAATTGGTTGCCCGCCTGATTGAGGAAGCCACGTTAAAGCAGGAAGATCTACTCACCGAACCAAAACCGGTGGTTATTTTTGATGATTTTGGTGATAACGCGCTGATGTTTGAGACGTTCTTTTGGGTAAATGCCACCAAAGAACGTGACCTGCGGGTCATCCGCAGTCAGGTGCGTTTTACCATTGATGAGCTCTTTGCTGAGCATGACATAGTGATAGCCTTTCCGCAGCGTGACGTTCATCTGGATGGCACTTTGCAATTGGTTAAACCTTCCAGGAATACGTAATGGCACAATTAAACGATGCCTTTTTATGGGCTTATGATGTTAAGCCTTCGGGTGAAACCGATACACTTGATGCAGCACAACTTACCTCAGTGCTGCCTGAACAAGGCTACCGCTGGGTTCATATCCAGTCTGATGCGCCCGAAGCTGCCGCTCTGCTGCACGGCCTTGGCCTGTCGGAAGACGTCAGTGACAGCCTGATGGCACTGCAAACCCGCCCCCGGGTGATCCCGGTTAACCGAGGCGCACTGGTTTTCCTGCGCGGCATTAATGTGAACCCGGGTGCCGAGCCAGAAGACATGGTATCTCTGCGGCTGTGGATTTCTGGCTCTCTGATTGTCACCGCACGTCGTCATGACCGCAAATTAATGAGTGTGCAGGATACCCGTACCAGCCTGGAACAAGGAGAAGTGCCCGGCTCTACCACTGAACTGCTGATTGCGCTGTTAACCCGCATTGCCGACCGCATTCACGATAAAGTGGAAGATATTGATGAGTCGCTTGGCGATTATGAGGCGCAGGAGTCACTCAATAAACAGGACCGTAACCAACTGGCTATGTTGCGCCGCCAGACCGCCAGCATTCGTCGCCACCTCGCACCGCAACGCGATGCCCTGGAGACCCTGGTGCGTGTGCCCGGATTAATTCCCGATTCACTGGCGTTTGATCTGCGTGACCAGTCAGACCGTATGACCCGTTCGATTGAGGACTTGGATCTTGCCCGTGAGCGCGCCATTGTGTTGCAGGATGAACTGCGTAACCAGATAGCCGACAAGCAGAACATCCGCATGTATGTGCTTTCCATGATAACCGCCATATTTCTACCGTTGTCGTTTTTAACCGGGGTCTTTGGTATGAACGTTGCCGGATTGCCAGGCACCGAAACGCCCAATGCCTTTACCCTGTTGATGTTATCGATGGGCGTGCTGGCAGTCTTTATGCTTTTCGCCATGCTCTGGAAGAAGTGGCTGTAAGATAAAGGAAATTTTTTGCCCCGACAGATCATC
>NZ_CAJXQY010000078.1 GCF_913058315.1 uncultured Alteromonas sp.
ACCGGCTAAATACCCCTCAAAGAAAAATGCCAATCAGCTTAACTGACTGGCATTACGCTTATGCGGGGTTTTTTTATTGCCGCAAAATAGTGCTAGTATGAGGTCATCGTACCTGTGGGAGTTGTTTTAGTGAGTATTGAACCGGGCGCAATCGAGTCAGTATTTGAGCGCTTACAGCAATCCTTTGTGCTGGGCAAAACCAAAACCTATGCCTGGCGAAAGGCCCAGCTGGAAGCCTTACATCGTATGCTGAGCGAGAATGAAGCCGCGTTTGTTAAAGCGCTCAATGCCGATCTGGGTAAAAGCGAAGCGGAAGCGTTTACCACGGAGATTGGTTTTCTGCTTAGTGATATACAGCACACTAAGAAACACTTACGACAATGGATGAAAGCCCAAAAAGTCAGTACGCCGTTGTTGGCACAGCCGGCTCGCAGCACCCTGCAACCAGAGCCGCTCGGTACCGTATTGATTATCGGGGCCTGGAATTATCCGGTGCAGTTAACGTTAGCCCCCTACATTGCCGCACTGGCAGCAGGTAATTGCGCGCTACTTAAACCCTCTGAGTTGTCGCCAGCGAGCTCCGCTCTGATGGCCAGCCTGATCCCGAAGTATCTGGACGGCGATGCGGTAGCTGTTGTCGAGGGAGGCAAGGACACTGCCAGTGAATTGTTGTCCTTGCCCTTTGACCATATCTTTTATACCGGCGGTGAAGTGGTCGGTAAAATTGTCATGGAAGCGGCCGCCCGCCATCTTACGCCCGTGACTCTGGAGTTGGGGGGCAAAAGCCCTTGTGTGGTGGACGGCAATACCGATATTGCCACTACTGCTCGTCGAATTGTGTGGGGAAAATGGACCAATGCCGGTCAAACCTGCATCGCACCGGATTATGTTTTGGTTGAACGCAGCTGTGCCAATGAACTGGTTGAGCTGCTCGGCAAAGAAATTACCCGCCAGTTTGGTTCTCAGCCATTGCAAAGTAAGGACTATGGGCGCATTGTAAACGAGCGTCACCTGATGCGCTTAAAACATTATACCGAAGGCCATGAAATTGTGATTGGCGGGCAGGTGGATGAAGCCCGGATGAAACTGGCTCCCACCGTGATCCTGAATCCGGATATCGATACTCCGGTCATGCAGGAAGAGATTTTCGGGCCGGTTTTACCGGTGATTGAAGTGAGCAGTGTCAGTGAGGCGATTAATTTTATCAAGCGCCGGCATAAACCCCTGGCGGCCTATTTATTCAGTGAGTCACAAGCTACTCAACAGCAGTTTGTAGACGAGGTCAGTGCCGGTAGCGTATGCCTTAACGACACAATGATGTTTATGGCTAACCCACAATTGCCGTTTGGCGGCGTGGGCAATAGCGGCATGGGTCGTTATCACGGGAAGTTTGGCTTCGACACCTTTAGCCATCAGAAAAGTGTGATGAAGCGCAGTTTCTGGTTTGATGTCGCTATCCGGTACGCACCCTCCAGTGCGCGCAAACGTTTCTTACTGAAAAAATTGCTGTAATGTCTTTACTATTAACGACGAAAGGAGCCGTATCGTCATGCCTCAACCGTTTCATTTAGCAATCCCGGTGGATGATCTTGATAAAGCCCGCGAATTTTACGGGACTTTACTCGGCTGTAAACAAGGTCGCAGCGATACGCAGTGGATTGACTGGGACTTAGGCGGCCATCAACTGGTGACGCACCTGGTGAAAGCGATGCCGTCAGCCCCTGAATATAATGCGGTAGATGGTCATAGCGTGCCGGTCCCGCATTTTGGTGTAGTGCTGAGCATGTCAGACTGGCAGGCTCTGGCCGATACATTAACGGCAGCAAACATAGAGTTTGTCATTAAACCTTACGTGCGCTTTAAGGGGCAGGCGGGCGAACAGGCGACCATGTTCTTTATGGACCCGGCTGGTAACGCTCTGGAGTTTAAGGCGTTTGCAAATATTAATCAGTTGTTTGCGACAGATTAAGGCATGCCGCGAATGGTTGCCTTACAATGCGAACTTATTGTTAATCATGGCGTTTTGTAATAATTTAAATAAAGCGACAGTGTGTTAAATGGGCCGGTCGGCACTATTTACCCCGCTAAAAACAGATAAATTAGCTTAGCAATAGCCATCGAATACCGGCTGTGCTGATTACATAACAATAATAACCAACAGGATTTATCGTGATTGAAGAAGTAGTCGCCCAGGCAGGTAAGGGGTTTTTCAGAGGGTTTGGTTTTGTTATCGCGGAGCTGGTGTTCTGGCGTTTATGTTACGTGATTGGCTGGCCGGTTTGTAAAATTCTGACGCTTGGTCAGTATCCCAAAAAAGTTGAGCGGGAGCGGGCAATTTTCCGTCAGGAAAAGGCCCATACCGGCTTTACCTGTGCGGCAACGGGGCTGCTAATATTACTCATTCTGGGCATTATTTTGTCAGGCAACTGGCCTTCCAGCTTACCCGGCATTACCTTGTCATAGCCTGAAGCGTCCGGCTTCAGGCTATCTCTACCCTTTATTTTACCGACTGCACTACCGCTTTGCCCCGTCCCCGGGCCTCGGATGCAGCAGACAGCTTACCGTCTCGTTGCATTATCAGGTGCAGATCGCCAAAGTTACTCTCTTTGATGGTGTAGCCCATGTCCTGCAGCGAATTTAATGTGGCCGGATTGAAGCCTTCGTGTACGCGAATTTGATCCTCAGGCCACAGCTGATGATGGAAACGCGGACGGTTTACTGCCTCTTCTGCGCTTAAATCAAATAGCAGGGTATTCAGTATCGACAGGGTAACTGATGAAATGATGGTGGTACCGCCAGGGGAACCGGTAACCAGTTTTACCTGGCCATTCTCCAGTACGATGGTGGGAGTCATCGACGACAGCATGCGCTTGTAAGGCTCAATGGCATTGGCTTCACCACCAATGGCGCCAAAGAAGTTAGGCACGCCGGGTTTGGCGCTAAAATCATCCATCTCATCATTTAATAAAAAGCCCGCCCCTTCAGCTACCACGCCAGCACCAAAGCTAAGGTTAATGGTAGTGGTATTAGCCACGGCATTGCCCCATTGATCGACAATAGAGAAATGGGTGGTGTCCTCACTTTCATGTAATCCGGGCTTTATCTCAGGGGTAGCGGAGATAGCCATCAGGTTAATTTCCCGGGCCCGCTGTGCGATATAGTCCGGTGCAATCAGTTGGGGCTGAGGCACCGAGAAAAAGTCCGGATCGCCAAGGTATTCGGCGCGGTCGGCAAACACGCGCTTGCCTGCCTCACTGACCAGATGCAGATAAGGCGCCGAGTTATGGGCAGGTAGTACATTGGTTTTAATCACGTTGTCGACCATGCCCAGCCATTGAGCAACGGCAATACCGCCGGAGCTTGGTGGTGGGGCGGTAACAACCTGGTAGCCGCGCCAGTCAAAGTTCACCGGCGTTCGCCACTGTGCATGATAACGGCTTAAGTCGTCGTGGCTGATTAAACCGCCATTGGCCTGCATGTAGCTAACAATGTGATCGGCCGTTTCTCCTTCGTAAAAGCCCGCCGGACCGTTATCCCGGATACGGGTTAACGTGGCCGCCAGCTCCGGTTGTTTGAACAACACACCTGCTGTAGCCGCTTCACCAAAGTAATTGGCAAAGTTAGTTTCAAGGCCACGTTTTTCAATGCGGTTAATATAGCGACTGATCCTGCCCGCCAGTTTTGCCGGCACTTCAAAGCCCTCGCTGGCGAAGGTCAGAGCAGGTTGAACCAGACGCTGCCAGGGTAATTTGCCGTACTTTTGATGAGCGGCCCACATACCGGCAACGGTACCCGGTATGCCGGATGCTTTAGCGCCAAACAGCGAGTCGGTTGGGTGTACATCGCCGCTGTCATCCAGATACATGTCGCGGGATGCCTGAGCGGGAGCCATTTCACGGTAATCGAGGAAGTCTGCATGTTGGTCCATGTAAATGGTCATAAAGCCGCCGCCGCCGATATTACCGGCTTCCGGATAAGTCACGGCCAGGACAAACTGTGCTGCAATGGCTGCATCCACCGCATTACCGCCGTCCTGCATGACATTGAGAGCCACCTGAGCCGCGAATTTATCCGGCATGGCCACCGCAAACTCCGCAGAGCTCGCCGGTGAAGCCGTTACCTGTTCGGAGGATGAACAGGCAGTGAGGGAAATGAGAAAGGCACTAATTAACAGATATCGCATGAAACTAACCCACCATGATTAAACTTGTTATCACATACAGAATTAAGGTTAAGGCGCCGCCGGTCAGTGCATAAGGCATTTGCGTGCGCACGTGCTCAAGCAGGTCGCAGCCTGAGGCAATCGACGAAACCGCCGTAGTATCGGAGATCGGCGAGCAATGGTCGCCAAATACGCCGCCACCCAGAATGGCTCCGATGACCAGTGAAGGCGGTAAACCGAGCTGTTGGATCAGCGGCACACCTATAGGAATGAGAATCGCGAAGGTTCCCCAGGAAGTGCCGGTAGTAAACGACATAATGCCGCCGGCTAAGAACAGCATGGGGACAATCAGGAATAATGGTAAGTACTCGCCAACTATACCCGCCACGAAAATGCCGGTACCCAGTACTTTTAAACTGCTACCCAGTGTAAGGGAAAGTAATACGATGGTAACCAGCGGCAGCAACTCGCCCATGCCTTTAAAGCCCACATCAACCGCTTCGTGATGAGTAAAGCGTTTGGAAAACACCAGCATCAGATACGCTACCGCCGTGGCCAGAATAGTGGCATACAGTACAGACTTACTGCCGCTGCCCTGAGAGAGTACGCCATTGCCGGTCCAGAGCATAAAGCCAACCATGCTTAACACCATAGTTAAAATGGGGATCACCATATAGCCGGGTTTGGTGGCTGCTGCGGCAGAAAGCTGCTGCTGATTGCTCTGAAGTTGCTGTTCTGCCTTGGCCATGGGGCCGTGTACTTTGTCGGCAAACACGGTGTAGGCGGCGATGAGCAGGGCAATGATGGCGTAGAAATTAAAAAATACCGAGCCCCACAGGATACTCGCTGATGAGGCGTGCAGTTCGTAAGTATCGAGCATGCCGAGTACGAAGGCTCCCCAGCCATTAAGTAAAATGAGAATACATATCGGTGCACTGGTACTGTCTATCAGGTACGCCAGGCGGGCTCGGCTCATACCAAACTTATCAAATAACCCGCGGGCAAATATGCCGGCGGTCAGTACACTGAGGTTGGATTCTATGAAAACGACGATGCCGGTGAGCATGGTGAGTCCGCCAACCTGACGACGGCTTTTGGCTACCCCGCGTTTCGTTAGCCAGTCGACCGTAGCCGTTACCCCGCCCGAGTCACGAATATAGGCCAGCAATGCGCCTACCAGTACGCTGAACAGTAAAATGCGGGTATTGCCGGCGCTGGTGGCTACATCGACCACCCGCTCGATGGAAGTGATTGGCGCCAGCAAAAGGCTGCCGGTGTCTGCGGTGAGGAGGATCAGTGCCTCGGCACTAAGAACCGCCATCAACAGTGCCATAATGACCTCTTTCTTCCAGAAAACGATCACAATGGCGATGACTGGTGGAATGATGGAAACCCAATCCATACTAATGAACCCTTGTTGTTTTTATGTCGTTATTTTAATTGGCCTGTGTGTTCAGAACCGCTTCGTAGACCAGTGAAACGATGCTGCCGTAGCGGCCGGTTTCAAATTGCTTACCGGTAAACTGCAGCTTTTCTTCGTCTTCTTCCACAATGGGCGAATGGCGGGCGTTGGTCAAGAGAATGACGGCCAAATCAAGGGCTGGGTCGATAACCGTTGCGGTGCCGGTCCAGCCGGTGTGGCCAAAAGCCTGATCGCTGGCATAAGGGCCAAAGTGCCAGCGATTGGTTCCATTGGCCGCCCGTCGCCAGCCCAGTCCGTAATGCCAGAAGCGGTTGTCCGGTTTGGTAAAAGCATTAATGACATTGCTGTCGAACAGATGGGTTTCACCATAGCCACCGCCGTTTAACAGCATTTGTGCCATCACTGCCAGTTCATCGGCGGTAGAGAATAACCCGGCATGACCAGACACGCCCTGCATAGCATAAAAGGCTTTTTCGTCGTGAACTTCCCCTTGCAGGGTATAGTCACGGATATTGGGAAAGGTAATGCGCCCGTCACGGGTGTTACCGCGCAGTTCGGTAGCGGCAAACTCGCCTTTATGATGACCTTTTTTGAGCGGGTTAAAGACCGTGTTGTCCAGCCCCAGCGGCTGATATAACCACTCCTCACAATAACTATCCAGAGGCATGCCGGTAATGCGCTCCACAATCAGCCCAAGCAGCATAAAATTAATGTCGCTGTACGAGGCGTTAAGCCCGTTGCTGATCTCAAAGGGGGCCTGGGTAATAAGCAGTTCACTGGTACGTTGTTTCGACTGGGAGTAAAAACGCTTGCCCAGTGGATTTTCCGGATCGTAAAAAGCAATGCTGGGTGAATAACCGGACTGATGTGAGAGTAAATCACTGACGCGGCGTGCTTCCCGGCCTGCGCCCTGATACTCCGGCAGGTAATGTTTAATGGGCAGGGTTACGTCGAGCTGACCGGTTTCCACCAGATGCATCAGCGCCAGTGTCGTTGCAAACATCTTGGTGTTAGACGCCAGGTCGAAAATGGTATCGGTGCGCATCGGCTGCGGATCCGCCAGCACCTCACCGTTTTCATCATAGCGTTTCTGATAACCATAGGCTGTGCGTTTAATGACTTCACCGTCTTTAATCACCAGCAAAACCGCACCCGGGAAGCCTTCGGCTACTTCCTGATTGATCAGCTTGTCGACTGCTGCAAAGCGGTCCTGATAAGCGCGGGTATTGTCGGTCAACTGAGGGTATGGCACCTGAATATGTAACTGTGCTTCGGCGGGCTGAATAGCGCTGACGGCCAGGGTATTAAGGCCGGTTCGGGTGCGGCGGGCGAGCGAATAGCGATAGGTATTGCCAGCGGTAAACTCATCGTCCAGCGACAGTGTTTCACCATTTACCGACACCGTAGCGGAGGTAGGACCATCAGCTTCGATAATTAATTCGCCGCGGCCGGCGTAGCTTTTAAACGCGAAGCGGTCTTTAACAAAGGCGCGTTTAGATGGCTTGAGATCTGGCAGTACCGCGTCTATCTGGCCCCGGCGAATCTCAGGCAGCTCGCTTTCTGCAGCGGCTATGGCTTCATTGCGTTCTTTCTCGTATCGAACCAGCAACGCCTCATTTTGCTCAGGAAAATACTTATCCAGCAGGGCAAATATGGCGGCGGTGGTGCGACTGTCAGGTTCGCCGCTGACATGCCAGGGCAGGAAATGCATCTGAAACGCGGAAATGGCATTGAGCGTACCGGTATCGGCGATACCGGTTTCAATCACGCCGTAACCATAGGCGCGCAATGCACTTTGTAGTAACCCGATACTGGCCGGCTGTTCGTTAAAGGTTTTCCAGTAATCGGCCAGGGTCTCATTATCGTACCAGGCGCCAACGTCGGCCTGATATAACTCAAACCACGGAAAACGCGGGCCGGGATCGTTCTTGCGGTCGAAGGCAATATCAGAATGGCCGACCACGGCGGTAGGTTCAATGTCCGGGTGTCGGGCGATAATGTCTTTTACCAGCTCGATAACCACTTCGATTTGAGCGGGGTCGTAATCCGGGAAAAAGCACAGCCGATTTGAGCCATGCTCAGCCAGAGAGGGGGCCATTTCGCCATCGCGCTCACATTCGGGCACGTTGACTATCTCGATACCAATGGAGTGGTCGTTTAAGCCGGTACGCCCCTGCCAGTAACTCTTACCAGCATGCCAGGCACGCATATTTTCATCGACCAACTGAATAATTCTTGGCTTACCGCCAGGATCGCTCGGGTCATTAGACTCAGGAATAAGGTAGTGAGAACTTAATCCGCCTTCCTCTACCAGTGCTGTGACTGAGCGGGCATAATCAATGGCTGTAAAGTGCAGCACCAGCGACTTTACCCGCTCCCCATAATTGGCCGACGGCATTTCAATTACCCGTCGACTGCTACAGCTAATTAAAAGCAGTGCACAAAGTGTCCATAATATCGCACTGCGAAAACTTCGGCTGGTCACAGTTATTCCTCTACTCATTGATGATTTGCTGACTGGGCATCTGACTAAAGCTCAGATGGTTATTGTCTCAAACTACCATACTCGAATGGCTCGTGCATAATAAAATATTCCTGGTTTTGAGGGCGGCATCCGGGCCGCCGACGCTCTCTGTTACTCGGTTTACATCGCCTTTCTGACCTTTTTTATCCGCCTGGTTTGACACATTTTAGGCGTCACCGCCGGGCCGTAACGGGAAGTCTGCCAATGCAAAGTTGGAATAATTTATTTTTTTCGGTCGCTGAGGTAAGCTTGGTTATCGTTGTTGATACATTTGAAAAGGCCCTGAAAGTGATGCGTACAAAAGCCGTACTGGTGAGTTTGCTTGTAATGTTAACCTTAGGCTGTTCTGGCGGGCAGGACGCGAAGTTCATGTTAGGCCAAAAGCTGATGCTGGACATGCGTTACTACTGCGCGGATGGCACGCCAGCAGAACGTTGCAAAACGCCGGTTACCACGCTTTTGCCTGAGTTTGCTGACATTATTCGTCAGGGCCACATCGGCGGCGTGATTTTATTTGCTGAAAACCTCGACAACAGCCGGCAAATTATCGAGCTGAATTATGCTCTCCAGCAGCTCGCAAAAGAAGCCGGCCTGCCACCCTTGTTTATTGCTATTGATCAGGAAGGCGGCAGAGTGGCCCGGCTACCTGATGAAGTGGCCACCCGTTATGTGGGCAATATGGCGATTGGCGCAACGTATCCGCTGTACAACACTGCCTTTGCTGAACGGGTAAACAAAGGGATTGCCACCAGTATCCGTTTACTTGGTTTTAATGTGAACTTTGCCCCAACGGTTGATGTAAACGTTAATGCTGACAATCCGGTGATTAACGTCAGATCCTATGGCGAAGAAGCACAAATGGTGGCCGAACTCGGCGCTGCGGCGGTTGCCGCGCTGCAAAGCGAAAACATTCTTAGTGCGCTGAAACATTTCCCTGGCCATGGTGATACCCACACTGATAGTCATACCGGCTTACCACGGGTCGATCATGATTTGGCCACGGTCGAAGCGGTGGATTTACTGCCTTTTAGTTATGCTATCGGGCAGCACAATGCACCGGCTATGATTATGACCGCACACATTCAGTATCCGTTGCTCGACGACACTCGTTTTAAAGCGCTCGACGGTGAGGACACCCTGGTGCCAGCAACGCTGTCGCACAAAATTCTTACCGGATTGTTACGCAATAAAATGGGCTATGAAGGCATCATTGTTACCGATGCGCTGGATATGGCGGGGATTGCTCATTATGTTGATCATAAAAACGCGGTGATTAAAACGTTTAACGCCGGCGCCGACATCGCACTGATGCCTTACGCGGTGCGTAACCCGCAAAGCATCAGCCGTTTCTGGGCGCTATATGAACAATGGGCTGAAGCCATCAAGCGTGGTGATATCGACCGCGAGCAAACGCAATTGTCGGTAAAGCGTATTTTGCAGGCTAAGCAACAGTTTCAGCTGGAAGAGTTTATTCAGCAACCGTTAGCTGAGCGGGTTCAGGCAGCCCGTGAGCGCCTTCCCATGGAAGCTAATCAGCAAACCGAAATGGCGCTGGCCAGCGCCGCCCTGACTCAGGTTTATAATCGGGGAGCACTGCCTCTCAAAGGCAACCGTTACTATGTGGTAATGCCGGATACCGCGCGATGCATGGCAATGACGGCGGCGTTGTTAAAACGCCAGCCAGACTTGCAATTAACCTGTAAAGCGTTAACAGAGATTGACTCTGAAGGCGTCTTACCTGACCTGAGCGGGACGGATGCGGTAATTGTTGGAGATATTACGCCGCAACACAGCCTGGCAGAAATGGGCGGCATGGCCGACCTGGCCGTGTGGCGAAACCGGCCGGATAAAGCCACTCAGTCGGCCTGGATCAGGCGCTTGTTAGTCAGCGCCGGGGAGCAGTCGGTTGGTGCGGTATTTATTGCACTGCGCGCGCCCTACAGTATTTCGGATTACCGCCATCTGGCTGGTGCAGCGGTGGCGACATTTGGCTATAACGTGACCGTCACCAAAGCCGGTGATAACCACGCCGCCGAGGCTCAGGGCGCCGTATTCGACGCCCTCGCGGAAGGTTTGCTCGGGCGCTCGCCCATGCCTGGAAAATCGCCCGTTACCATCGAATAAAGCAGGCAAAATGATGCAGCGGATCAGTGCACTGGATGCCCTGCGGGGACTGGCGATAATTGCCATGGTGCTGGTTAATAATCCGGGTTCATGGCAAGCTGTTTATGCCCCGCTAAAACATGCCGCCTGGCATGGTTTAACCCCAACGGACGTTATTTTTCCGGGGTTTATTTTTGTAATGGGAGTGACCATCGCCATTCACCTGCCCCGGGAGCTGGAGCGGGTAGGTAATGTTATGGCTGTGCTCAGAAGCACGACCCGACGGGCCATGACACTTATTTTGCTGGGGTGGCTGTTATACCTGTGCTGGTTTAATTCCGCCAGCCCAGGGTATAGCTGGATTGAGGAACGTTTGTTAACGTTGCGCTTCGCCGGCGTATTGCCACGGCTCGGCATTGTGTACTGGCTAACAGTGGTAATTATTCTTACTTTGTCCTGGCGCTGGCTTGGCGTTCTGACCGCTCTCTTACTGGCCGGCTACTGGGGGGCCATGGCGCTTATTCCCTACAGCAGTGCTGACGGCGTGATTTATCAGGGGCAATGGGAGTTTGGCAACAGTCTGGCGGCGTACATTGATCATCACCTGCTTGGTAAAGCGCATGTATATTATGGTCAGGCAACACCGTTTGCGTTTGATCCTGAAGGGGTACTTTCCACCCTGCCTGCGGTCGCGACCTGCTTAACCGGCGTCTGGGTTGGCCGTTACGTGCTGGTGCAGCAGCGCTGTCCGAATAAGCTGATGATGCTGGCATTGGCCGGCATTTGCGCCGGCTACGGACTGTCGGTGGTCAATCCGCTTAATAAAGCACTCTGGTCGCCCACCTTTGTAATGGTGACCAGCGGCATGTTAACTATTCTGTTTTGGCTCAGTGTGGTTTACGAACGTAAAGCCGGTCCTTTACCCAAAGGGCATCCGCTGTTAGTTGCCGGTACGAACAGCATTGCTTTCTTTATGTTGTCTGGCATCCTGGCCAGAGTACTGCTTATGGTAAATGTTGACGGAGTCTCGCTCAAAGGCCATGCCTGGCAGGTTGTCGAAGGGCTGCCGCTGCCCCCTGAACTGGCTTCATTGCTGTTGGCCGGCATTTTTCTGATGATCTGCTATTACCCGATTAAGTTTATGTATCATAATGGTTTTTTCTGGCGGATTTGAACGCTGGTAAGTCCACATCAGGGCCGGCGTAGTGTAATAATCAGGTTATATCGTATACGCCAATGCAGGGAAAGACATTGCGCTACCTGATTATCTTCATGCTGACAGTTGGTTTGTCTGGGCCGGTTTCTTTGGCCCATGGTGAAGAGCCATTCTATCTGGCAGTCGCCGCTGACTGGAAGCCTTACCTGTATATCAATCAGCAGGGTGAGCCTGACGGTCAGGACTTGTTCTTACTGAGTCGCGCATTGCAGCGGCTTGGCCATCAACTGAACGCCCAGCGATTGCCGGAACAACGCCTGGCGCTCGAGCTGGAACAGGGCGAAGTGGATGTCATCCTCGGCGCAGCGTATACCAAAGCCCGCGAACAACAAAACTTCTATTCAATGCCTTACCGTAAAGAAACCATCGTTTTTGGTTTCAGGTTCTCCCGTAACCCTTACTTTGGAGATGTGCATGTCAGTGCCTTGTTGCAACAGGATTACCTGGTGGCCGTTAACAAAAGCGGCTGGTTTGGTGAGGACTTTCAACATAAAGCACTGGATGTGTATGACCGCAACCTGATCCACGCAGAAGGCACGCTAAGACGGATGCAATTGCTGAAAATGGGTCGGGTGGATGCCGTGGTCGGCGACCAGAAAGTGCTTGAGGCCGCCGCCGCAGAGCTGGGCATTGACGACTTTATGGTGGCCAAGCAGGTGATACATGAAACCCGCGTACACTTTCTGTTCAGTCGTAACCGGGTGGATAAAGCTTTTATGCAGCGCTTCGACCAGGCGCTGGTGGCTGAACTTACCCGGTTAACTTTTTAAAGGTGAACAATCTTTCCGTTCAGTACTGCCCGTTGCTTACCCTCGCTGTCATGCATTAGCCAAAACGCCGGGGCACCCGGATATAAAGTTGAGTAAGCGGGTGGCTCAGGCAGCACCAGTACCGGTAAAATGCTTTGGTTATCGAGCTGCGACCTATCGCCCACAAAAGCACTGAATCCCTGTTGCAATAAAGCCAGGTACTCAGCCTCGGTTAGCACCATCGGCCCGTCGAGCTGAAACGTTCTGATTGGCTGTACCGTGGTCTGGTAGGCGCTGACATGGGTAAATCCTGACTGACCAGACAGGTCGCCAATATGTTTTACCGTGGCGCGTCCCTGTTTATCCACATTAACACTGATATCGGCGACATACTCATGCTCACCGCAGCGTTGAGTTACCCGGGAAAACTTGATATCCACCAGGCCGTCTTCCACATTGTCAGGAATACGGTAATAGTCAGCCAGCGATTTCTGCTGGTACAATTTACCCAGTAACGCTTCCAGCGCACTTTGTAAGCCAATCACATTCATCTTTCTGGCCACCTGACGATGGGGATCGTTAGGGTGAGCACCCGATTCAATCAAAATAGTGCTGGCCCCGGTACCGGCGATGTTGTCACCAAATGAACGCAAAGAATAAGTATCGTCGTAGCGGCCGATATGACATGGCAGCCAGTGGCTGATGGTATCAGCCATACAGGCAATCAGTTGTTTAGCCCGCAGCCGCGGCGCATCAACATGTTTATCCGGATGAAATGCCGGCGCAAGGAAAGCAATGGTGGCCGGGTAGGGCGTCTCTCCGGCCGAATAATAGGGGTTTTGATCATGCAGGTTAAAGGCTACATCGGGCTTCAGGGTTTGCACCTGTTGCCACAACAACCGGCCTTCCGGTGTTTGCAAATGCTTGGCATCACGGTTGATATCGATGCCCTGCTCATTGACCCGGGTATGACGTTCTGCACCGTCCGGATTGAGCATCGGGATCACATGCAGTGTGACCAGCGACGTCCAGTCGGCGTCTAAAGCCAGTGCCTGGCTACTGGCGTTAAGATGCAGCAGTTTGAGCCAGTCCAGCACTGCCGCTGTTGCGGTTGGCTCGTCACCGTGCATTTGCGTCCAGGCCAGGATAATCAATGGACCCTGACCAATGCTTAGTCGTTCAATGGACTTACCTGCACAGCTATAGCCAATTGTCTGGCGGGTGACTGCCGGGTACTCAGCAATTTCATCGAGCACCGACTGGATATCCTGATGGCGCAGATGTGCTTTATCCAACGGGCTGAAATGGTGGGAATCCCACAGGCTGGCGATAGCCTGTGCGGGCGCATGGGGATGGGCAGCTTTCATAAATTACGGTAACCTTACAAACAGTTAAACGCGTAGAGCGCCGAAAAGTCTATTTAAAGAGATTTTGATATTCTTATCAACTGGTTTATATTTGAATAAAAAATTCTATTGTTATTTTTGTTGTTGGTTTCTTCGTGCAGTAACCGACGCCGACAACCGGGAACACACGCATGTCAGCTTTTGTCAAAATCAAAGCAATAAAGCATTCATTGTCGAGCAGTGAATCAAAACTGGCGACTTTCACGCTGGATTCGCCCAATGCGGTGCGCGACTTATCATCGCAGGAACTGGCGAATGTCGTGGGTGTGAGTCAGTCCAGTGTGGTGAAGTTTGCACAGAAGCTTGGCTATAAAGGCTACCCGGCCTTTAAGCTGGCGGTTATTGACGCGCTGAACCGGGAAACGCCTAACACCCAGTTACATGGCAAAATAACCCTCAATGATGGCTTTGAACAAATGGCCGACAAGCTGCTTAGCAGCAAGATCAGTGTGCTCAATGAAACCCGCAATCTGAATGAGCTGGTCGAGTTTGAAAAAGCGGTAGAAATCATTAAAAACGCCAAACGTATCCTGATTTGCGGGGTAGGCGGCTCGGCGTTGGTGAGTAAAGACTTTTCTTTCAAGCTGCAAAAACTGGGAATGATGGCCATAGCCGAGGCCGATGGCCATGTGCAACTGGCGCTGGCAGCCACCTTTAACGAAAACGATGTGGTGGTGGCGATTTCCGAGTCCGGCGCTACCCGGGAAATTGTGAACGTGGTTAATCAGGCAAAGGATAATCATGCCAAGGTGATATCGATTACCAAATATGGCACTACACCGGTTTCCGAGCCTGCTGACGTGCAGCTTTATTCGGTGGCAGAAGAGGCCTCAGCCCGCTTATCCTCGATACTGGCCAGAACGGCTCAGGAGCTGATTATCGATATGCTGTTTATCGCGCTGACTCAGGCTTCTCGGCCGGGCCGTAAACTGCTGGAAAAAACCAACGAGATTGTTTCTCAGTTTCGTCGTGGTGGTTCCGGGACGCAGGGTAGCTAAACACTCATTGTGGATAAAGCAGGTAGGGTTTACGCTGCGTTTTGAATGCATCCAGTGCTGGTTGCCAGCTCGCGCGGATTGCGGCAGGGTCGAGGCCTTCAGCCAGTTGCTTACGAAGCTTATCCGTGCCGCTTAACAGGTCGAAAAAGTCGGGCCGGTCAATCAATAGCTGCTGGTGTTGATTAAACAACTGGTAGACCTCATACAGCAATTCAATATCGAAGCCCTGAATCTCACTGTGGCGTAAATCCCGGCCAAACAGTAACTCGCCTCTGAGTTTTGGATTGGGAGCACTTTCCGGCATGGATTGTGGTGTAAAGGTAAAAGCGCCCAGCTTAATCTCATGATGGCCGACAACCTGAAACGGCCAGTCTGTTCCTCTGCCGACACTGACAACCGTTGCCTCAAATAAACACAACGATGGATATAAGCGGATGGCCGTGCTGTTGGGCAGGTTCGGACTCGGGGCTACCGGCAATTCATAATCGAAGGTTTTGTTATACCCGGCAACAGGGATTACTGTGAGACTGAGTTGTTCTGCCTGGTTTATCCAGGCTTCGCCTTTAATCATCTTTGCCAGCTCGCCTACGGTCAGCCCGTGAAGCAAGGGCAGCGGATCCAAACCCACAAATGAGGTGAATTCCCGCTCACGTAACGGGCCGTCCACATAACGGCCATTGGGGTTGGGCCGGTCCAGCACGATTACCGCAATCGACTGCTCCGCAGCAGCCTCGAGAATATAGTGCAGGGTACTGATGTAGGTGTAGAACCGGGCACCAACATCCTGAATGTCAAATACCAGCACATCAATGTCTTTTAACATCTCCTGAGCGGGCTTTTTGAATTTGCCGTAAAGCGAGCGAATGGGCAGACCGGTTTGCGGATCGATGCCATCGGTGACTTTCTCACCGGCACCCAGCTTCCCTCTGAAACCGTGCTCCGGGGCAAATACTGCCTGCACCGCTACGTTACGGCCAAGCAGAAAATCGACCAGGTGGGCTTGTTTAACCCGGCTGGTTTGATTAACAACCAGGCCCACCCGTTTATCAGCGAGTAACGGCAGGTAACGTTCTGACTGTTCTGCGCCCACTTTCAGGGCGGTACTTTGCGCTGTTGCTGAGGTTAGCCACAGCAGAATCAATAACAGGTAACGAAACATCGACTAAGAATGTGACTGCACGGCACGGCGCAGAAAACCGCCGTTGTCAGATAGCTGGGCTTCTGCTTGTGCCGCGTCCTGTCCGGTGAGGATCATCAGGATCGCCAGCTTGGCGCGGTTATTCGCCGCCTGCAACGCCGCATCGGCTACTTCTTCAGTGCAGTCGGTAGCCTGCATGACGATGCGGGTCGCCCGGGCTTTTAACTTCTGATTAGTCGCGTTGACATCCACCATTAAATTTTCGTAGGTCTTCCCCAGTCTAATCATGCTGGCGGTACTGAGCATATTCAGGATCAATTTCTGTGCGGTGCCCGATTTCATGCGGGTAGAACCGGTAATGCACTCAGCCCCTACCACGGCACAAATACCAATGGCGGCCACATGCATCATGGGAGACTCAGGATTACAGGTCACGGTAATCGTGGCGGCATTCAGTGAGTTCGCGTATTCCATTGCTTTAATCACGTAAGGCGTGCGGCCGCTGGCGGATAAACCTACCAGCACGTCGTTGGCATTAAAATTGAGCGCTTTCAAATCTTCAACGCCCATGACCGTATTGTCCTCGGCGCCTTCTACGGCATTCTTAATGGCCTGGTCACCGCCAGCGATGATCCCTATTACCATGGATTCGGGAACGCTGAAGGTCGGCCGGCATTCCACCGCATCCAGGATACCTAACCGCCCGCTGGTTCCTGCGCCCATATAAATTAAGCGGCCACCGGCCTGTAAGCTTGGCACAATGGCGTCGACGGCTTTGGCAATGTGTGGGATGGTTTTACGCACCGCATCGGCCACACCGGCATCTTCCTGATTAATTTTTTCCAGAATTTCGATGGTCGGCAGCACATCAATATCCATGGTATGAGGATTACGGCCCTCGGAAATAATTCTGTTCAGTTGCTCAAGCAATGTTGCTGACTGTTTTTTTGTCATCTGCATAGTTAACTGCCGACCTTAGGGTTAGCCATCGTCCAGGTTAAACGTGTTAGTCCATTCATTTTGCTTCCGCCTTTATTTCAGGCATGTTGTCGGGCTGTTGACCCGCAGCACATACCAGCGTGGCAACCAGCGTTCCTATCACCAGTTGCCAGGTGAAACCCAGCGTTATTTGCCAGGTTTCGGGTAAATACCAACTCATCACATAAGGTTGTAGCAGCAAGGGGATAATAAAACCACACAATAATGCCGCTGTGACGGAGGCAGGGCTGCCCCGCTGAGTAAATAGTGTAATAAAGTATACGCCAAGTAAGCCACTGTAGGAAAATACCATAACACCCAGTGCAAATTGTAACAGCGGCGTATCCGAATATTGTTGCCAGTAATAGCATAAACACGCCATTGACGCTAACGCCAAAGCAACCAGCGCCATCGCTACCCGGCCCGCATTAACAAAATGATGCTCGCTGTTCGTATGGCCCTGTTTACGTTTCCAGGGACGGTACAAATCCTGAATCAGGACGCTCGACATCGAGTTTAAACCGGAATTTAGCGTCGACAGTGCAGCGGCAAGAATACCAATAGTCACTAAGCCCTTAAGACCGGCTGGTAAATCGGTTAACACATAGTACATAAAGATGGTTACCGGTTCGCCGGCAAATTGCGGAACCGGCGCGCCGGCATTTGTGGCCATAAGCGCTGGCTGCTGATAATAGATATACAACAGCAAACCGATCACGATAAACAATAACATGACCGGGATAACCATCACTACTGACCATAGCATGGCTTTTGCCCCTTCCTGGGCATTGCGGCAGGTCAGCACCCGTTGGGTCATATCCTGGTCAAGCCCAAAAGCGGCGATATTGAGCAATACAAAGCCGGTGAATACTGAAGTCAGGGTAAACACGCCGGATGGCGAAAAATCGATGCTGCCATCGAACAGCTTGAGTTTGGAGGGCGCCCCCTCTCCGGGGTTTTGCAGCACCTCAAAAATAGCCGGTAAATCAGCCGGAATAGCGACCAGTAAAGCAATAATGACCGCGACGGCTGCGCCAATGTAGGTAAAGGCTTGCATAACGTCGCTGTAGATGACCGTACGGATGCCGCCGTAAATACTGTAAACCAGCCCAATCACGCTGATCAGAACCGTGGCGGTTATTACACTGCTGGCGGCAATGTTGCCGTACAGGATCATTGCGACCGCGAGCGCCGCCATATAGAGTCTTGCGCCGCTGGCAAATATCCGACCGAACAAATACATGAGTCCGGCCTGTTGCTTGGCTCTGGCGCCAAAGCGGGTTTCCAGCAGTTCGTAAACGGTAAAGACTTTAAGCTGGTAAAAACGAGGGATGAGCACGCGGGCAACAAAGAAGGCGGCGATAAATGCGCCCAGGTTGGTGGCCAGGTAGGTCAGGTTACCGCGATACCCCTGATCCGGGCCGCCTAAAAACGTGGCGGCAGACTGGGAAGTAGCCAGCACCGACATGGCCACCATCCACACGGGCATTGCCTGCCCCCCTAAAAAATAATCACTGGTGTTTTGCGCCCGGCGATTAAAGTACCAGCCAGACACCACCAGCAGCAGCCCGTAGAAGGCAAACAGCATTAAGTCTGGCAGGGTATAATTGGCTAGCATTTATTCTCGTTCTCACCGTTTGAAAGCTGGGTTATCATGGCTCTGCGTAACCAGTCACCACCGACATGGACACCAGTTTGTCAGAGTTGGTGCAAATTTAGAATATATTATTCTGTGCTATTTTCAAATTAAGAATTTATTAATTTATGAGCAAGGTGTATCGTACAGGATATACCCAATGTAATCCGCAACCTAAGAGTTAATCGATTGACCAGATCAACCCGTGCCATTATTAACCCGGATGCCATTCGCAATAATTTTAGTCAGTTGCGTCCTGCCCAGGGCTGCACGCCTATTGCGGTAATTAAGGCTGATGCGTACGGGCATGGTGCGGTTACGGTGGCTAAAGCGCTGAGCGAAGTCTGTGATTGTTTTGCGATTGCTATCTGTGATGAAGCGGCAGCGCTCAGAGAGTCCGGTATCAGCCAGCCGTTGCTGGTCCTGGAAGGCCCGCATCATGTGGACGATTGTTACGCGGCCAGAGTCAATAACCTTATTCTACTGATCCACAACCCACAACAAATCGCGTGGCTTGATGCACTTTCTCCAGAGCAACGGCCGCAGGTCTGGCTAAAAGTCGATACCGGGATGCACAGGCTGGGCTTTACTACTGATGAAGTCGCGGCGTTACTGGCCGGTTACGACTGGCTAACACAGCAAAACCCGGTGCTGGTATCGCATTTTGCCTGTGCCGACGACCCCCAGAATCCCAACAACGCTGCACAGCTTCAGGCGTTTTTAACCCTTACCGGCACGCTGGCATTGCCCGGTTGTATGGCCAATTCAGCTGCCACCCTGTGTTATCCGGCGAGTCAGGCACAATGGTGCAGGCTGGGAATTGGCCTGTATGGCGCCAGCCCGGTGACGGGTCACCCCGCCGCTGAATATGGACTCACACCGGCGATGACGCTGATGGCGCAAATCATCGCCCTGCATCAGGTAAAGCAAGGTGAGAGTGTGGGCTACAGTCAAACCTGGACTGCGCCACGAGACAGTGTTATTGCCACCGTAGGCATTGGTTATGCCGATGGTTATCCCCGTCACTGCCCGAGCGGAACACCGGTAGTGGTTCGTGGTCAGCGTGGCCAGCTGGTAGGCAGAGTGTCTATGGATATGATTACAATTGATGTGACCGACATTAAAGAGGTCGCGCTGGGTGACGATGTGGAGTTATGGGGCCAGCAGTTACCGGTAGATGAAGTCGCTGACTGGGCCGGTACGATCAGCTATGAATTGATCACCCGTGTCTCTGCCAGAGTACCAAGAGTATCTGGTTGATAGGGAATGGGTGGTAAGTGGACAGTTCACAAATAGTTTGGGCCGGCGTAATCGCCAGCGGGTGTGCCAGCCTGGGTACGGCCGTTGGGAGTCTGGGTGTCTTTTTAATCCGCCAGCTATCGCGACGACTGGAAGATGCCCTGCTTAGCCTGGCCGCCGGGATTATGCTGGCCGCCACGTTTTTTTCATTGTTACTGCCGTCCCTTGAGTATGGGGGAGCAATGTACGGCAGTGAAATGGCTGGCGGTCTGGTGGCCGCAACCGGATTGCTGACCGGTGCGTTTTTACTGTTTTTTATTCACCAGACTGTGCCCCATGAACATTTTGTCAGTGGCCGGGAAGGGGCTTCAAAAACCAAATTAGCCAGGATTTGGCTATTTGTGCTGGCTATCACGCTGCATAATTTTCCCGAGGGGCTGGCTGTGGGGGTCGGCTTTGCAGGTGGGGAAATGGCCAATGGCCTGTCTCTGGCGCTGGGAATTGGCCTGCAGAATATACCTGAGGGGCTGGCGGTTTCGGTAGCATTATTATCGGTGGGATTTACTCCGGCCAGAGCCGCTCTGATAGGCATAGGGAGTGGTTTAGTGGAGCCTTTAGGCGGGTTGGTTGGTGCAGTGGCCGTATCGGGCGCTGAAGCGTTTATGCCATGGGCGCTGGCTTTTGCGGCTGGAGCCATGTTGTTTATTATTTCTGATGAAATCATTCCTGAGACCCACCAGAATGGTAATCAGAACGTTGCGACTTTTAGTTTGCTGATTGGTTTTGTAGTAATGATGTTGATGGATGTTTTACTGGGGTGATAAGAATGACGCAAAACCTGAAATACGGCGAATACTGGGTAGGTGTAGACGGCGGCGGCACCAAGTGCCGGGCAGAGCTGTTTAACGAACTGGGTAAGTCGTTAGGACAGGGAATTGGCGGGCCGGCAAATATCGCCAAGCACGGTCAGCTGGCTTTATCGTCTATTCTGACAGCGGTAAAAAATGCCGTTGCAGATGCCGGACTTCAGTTTAGTGAGGTGAGCAGTGAGCTGGTGGTGAGTGCCGGCCTGGCTGGCGCTTATCTGGACTCTTCCGCAGCACTGCTTAAACAGTGGCAACATCCGTTTGCTGAACTGGTCTTTTCTTCTGATTTGCATACTGCATTACTTGGCGCTCATGGGGGCCGCGATGGGGTGGTAATTATTACCGGCACCGGTTCCTGTGCGGCGGTTTTGCAAAATGGCAAGGTGACTCAGTACGGGGGCTATGGCTTTCAGTTGGGTGATCAGGCCAGCGGAGCCTGGCTTGGACAGATGGCGGCCAGACGAGCCTTACTGGCGGCGGATAAGCTCAGCCCCGACAACGAGCTGTGGCAATCAGTGAGGGCTTTTTATCACTGCGCAACACCTTCTGCCCTTGTCGATAAACTTAATAGTGCTTTGCCTGGCGAATTTGCCCGTTTTGCCCCGCAACTCTTCGCCCTGGCTAAACGGGATGCGGCGGCAGAGAGTATTATTAATGAAGGGGCTGACTACTTAAACCAGTTAGCGCAACGGGCAACCGGTGAGAGCGGCATGAACCTGGTACTGAGTGGGGGATTGGCCACCGCCTGGCGGCCTTATTTAGCGGACGCTGTTGCGGCGCGCATTCAACCAGCGCAACATGGGCCAGAATGGGGGGCAGTGTATCTGGCCCAGCAACAGCTTACTTCAGTGGATACCAGCGCTTAGCCGTTTTGCGGATGCAGATGCTCCACTTCATCATCTGCCTGAGGCTTTTTTACGGCGGGCAAGGTGTATCGCTCCGGCCGGTGGTTCAGTGAAATCACCATATTAAGACAAAACGCGGCGAGGATAGAAATGAGCACCAGGTGAGCGTCGATAAAGACAAACGACAAGCTCAGAATACAGGTGTCAGCCACCAGTTGAAACGACCCTGCACGAATATCAAACCGGCTTTGCAGATAATAAGCCAGGATCCCCAGGCCGCCGAGGCTGGAACTGTGACGAAACATAATCAGCATTCCTACGCCGATTAATATGCCACCGAACACGGCGGCGAAAAAGGGATCGACCCGTGAAATATCCACAAAGTGGGGCACCCACTCAGAGAATAACGACACCGTGGTCACGGAGATAAACGTATTGATCATAAAACGCTTACTGATGTGTCGCCACGCCAGGTAATAAAACGGTAAATTAATCAGGAAGAATAAGATGCCGAACTCAAGCGGTGTAACATAGGTTGCCAGTAAGGCAAGACCTGCTGCGCCACCCACCATGAGCTCCTGAGACTGAAACAGGAAAATGCCAAACGCCACAAATAAACCGGCACATAGCAGAGCAAAAACATCTTCGAAAACACTGTGTGATGCATTTTTCATAATAATAAACTGGATTTCTGTCGTTCTGAATGAAGTTAATTCGTCTGTTCTTTTTGATATTGACGAAAATTTAAGCGCCTATTATACGTGCATTACCAGGCCTTAGTAGCCTGCGCCGCCCGCGAGAAGTCGGCATAGCGGCTGTACTGGTATGCAAGCTTTACGTAGTGTTGCTTATTTATGGTTAAGATGTATTTTTTTTGTAAAAATAACCAGGCTTTGCGCAACGTCCGGATATCCTAGGTGCCTAACCACCTGTGCTGGCGCGATATATTGATTACCGGGTGAGCAGTCGCTCGCAAAAAGGACGTTAGCCGCCGTAACGTGGGGAGTTTGTTCACCGGGTTACCCAGTGATAGCGCATGACCAAGCGGTGAAGCGGCTTATTTGTTCAGAAAGTCGAGTAATTTATCAACCGGTAAGGGCTTGCTCAGCAAATATCCCTGAATGCGATCACAACCAACGGCTGCCAGGGCTTCGCGCTGCGCGTCGTCTTCAACGCCCTCGGCAAGCACATCGAAGTGCATTGCTTTGCAGATATCAATCATACCTTTATAGATTTGCCTGGCTTGATCTGAGCGGGCCAGTTCTCTGACGAAACTCATGTCGATTTTTATGGTATCCACCGGTAGTCGGGTCAAATAGCTTAATGAGCTGTAGCCGGTGCCAAAGTCGTCAATGGATAAGGCAAACCCGGCGTCACGCAGCGCGGTAAGCAGCAAAATGCAGTGATCGAAGTCACTGATAAATGCCCCCTCGGTAATTTCCAGCTCGATATCGCTGGTATCAATATTATAG
>NZ_CAJXQY010000079.1 GCF_913058315.1 uncultured Alteromonas sp.
AAAGCCCTGTATTTACAAGCAAATAACAGGGCTTCTAAGACATTCTTGGACGGGTGAAAAAACTATTCGATGTTTTGGATCTGCTCGCGCATCTGCTCAATTAGCACTTTAAGCTCTACCGCAGATTGGGTGATCTCGGTGTTAATAGACTTTGAGCCCAGCGTGTTCGATTCGCGGTTAAACTCCTGCATCATGAAGTCCAGTCGACGACCACAGGCGCCACCTTTATTCAGAATTTTGCGAGTTTCACCAACGTGAGAATTCAGGCGGTCAAGCTCTTCGGCCACGTCGACCTTCTGGGCTAACAGGATCATTTCCTGTTCAACTCGCGCTGCATCCAGTTCCAGCTTGGCTTCCTCAAAACGAGTCTGAATACGTTCGCGTTGCCAGTTAAGGATTTCCGGCATACGTTCAGACACTTTCTGTGCTTCGACTTCGATAGCATCAAGGCGTTGTTCAATGAGCAATTTAAGGTTTTTACCTTCATCGCCTCGGGCAGCGATAAAGTCATCCATTGCTTTATCCATACCGGCCAGTAAGTCGGCCTGAATGGCATCCATATCGGCTTCTTCGGCGGCAATCACGCCCGGCCAGCGCAGCACGTCGAGAGGGTTAACACCGGTTGACTGACCGTGCGACTGTACCCAGTCGGCGGCGTGCAATACCTGTTTGGCCAGCTCTTCGTTAAGCGTTAACTTAGTGACGGCGGCGTCGTTAGCCGTGAACCTTAAAGCACATTCTACCTTACCGCGCTGCAAACGCTTTCTGAATCGATCGCGCAGCAAAGGTTCTAAGCCACGAAACTGCTCTGGCAGGCGAAAATAGGTTTCGAGGTAGCGTTGGTTTACTGAGCGTATTTCCCATACCGCTGTTCCCCAGTCTTTTTTTACTTCGCTGCGTGCGAAAGCCGTCATGCTGTAAATCATTGTATTGTCCGTCGGCATATTGCTTGTGTAGTAACCTATTGTACTACAGTCCGCACCTGAACCCTATGCCTTTACATCCTGGCTAACGGTGAGAGTTTCACATGAAACATCATGCTGGTTGGGATGATTCAACGTTCAACTTATGGCATTAATTACGGTATACTGTCGCGGTTAAATTAGCCGAGTACCCAATTTCAGGAGATTACCATGCGCCCAAGTGGCCGAACTGCCAGCCAAATCCGCCCCGTCACCATTACCCGAAACTTTACCTGCCATGCGGAAGGTTCTGTACTGGTGGAATTTGGTAACACCAAAGTTTTGTGTAATGCCACGGTTGAAGAAGGCGTGCCACGTTTTATGAAAGGTCAGGGAAAAGGCTGGATCACTGCTGAGTACAGCATGCTGCCACGTTCCACGCACACCCGCTCTCAGCGCGAAGCGGCGCGAGGCAAGCAAGGTGGTCGTACACTGGAGATTCAACGTTTGATCGCCCGCTCACTGCGTGCTGCGGTAGACCTTAAATTACTCGGTGAAAATACCATTACGTTTGATTGCGATGTAATTCAGGCCGATGGTGGTACCCGTACCGCGTCTATTACCGGTGCTTGTGTGGCGTTAATCGATGCCCTTACCTATATGCGCAGTAAAGGCATTATTAAAGCGAATCCGCTGAAGCATATGATTGCAGCACTGTCAGTGGGCATCTACCAGGGTACGCCAATTGCCGATCTGGAATACATTGAGGATTCTGCCGCCGAAACAGATATGAACGTGGTCATGACCGAAACCGGTAAGCTGATCGAAGTTCAGGGTACCGCTGAAGGCGAGCCCTTCTCTTTTGAAGAGATGCACGAATTGCTGGATATCGCTAAACACGGCTTGCGCGAGTTGTTTGATATTCAAAAAGCGGCATTAAACTAAATTTCGGAGACCCCATGAAAGCATTCCAACAGGCGTTTATTGAGTTCGCGATTGCCCGTGGCGTTCTGAAATTTGGTGAATTTACCTTAAAGTCTGGCCGCAAGAGTCCGTATTTCTTTAATGCGGGCTTGTTTAATCGCGGCGGCGATTTGGCCAAACTGGGTCGTTACTATGCCGATGCATTAACCGATGCCGGGATTGATTTTGACGTATTGTTTGGCCCTGCGTACAAAGGTATTCCTATTGCCACGACCACCGCTGTAGCGTTGGCCGATCACCATAATCTTGATGTGCCTTACTGTTTTAATCGTAAGGAAGCGAAGGCTCACGGTGAGGGTGGAAACCTGGTAGGGAGCCCGCTGGAAGGTAAAGTGATGCTGGTGGATGACGTGATTACTGCCGGCACGGCAATCCGTGAATCCATGACCTTAATTGAAGCCAATAATGCTTCGCTTGCTGGTGTGCTGATTGCGCTGGACCGTCAGGAACGTGGTACCGGTGAGCTTTCGGCAATCCAGGAAGTTGAGCGCGACTACAGCACCAAAGTGGTATCTATTGTTTCACTGAATGACGTGGTTACCTACCTCAGGTCTGCTGGTGGATACGATGAGGCGATCAGCGCTATCGAAGCCTACCGGGAAAACTATGGCATCTGAGCCAACAGTTAACTGGCAGGACGCCGATCACCAGCTTGATGCGCTGGGATTGCGTTGCCCGGAGCCGGTAATGATGGTGCGTTTGCAAATGCGTAAGCTGGAAGACGGCCAGACGCTGTGTATTACTGCCGACGATCCGGCTACGGTGAGAGACATCCCCAGTTTTTGTCGCTTTATGCAGCACACTTTGTTAGCGGCCGAAACCGAACAGCTTCCCTATCGCTACTTATTGAAAAAAGGCCTCTAGCCTTCTGACGCTGCCTGTAACACCAGTTGTTGCAGGCAGTGCTTATGTTCCAGCGACGAGCTGTGAATGTCACTCAAATGAATCTTCTGACCCTGCAGTAACTGCTTTAGCACCGATACCCGCAATTGCACATTCACGAACTCCGGTTGTGGCTGAAATGTTTTCATTGGTTCCTCCTCCTGATCAATGCAGATGGGTTGAAAACTGCATAACATCATCGTGTCGTAGCCACTCTTTTAACTTGTGAATGGTCGACAGTAACTGTGGCTCCGATGCATACAACGGCATCAGTGCCGAGAGCTGTTGCTGGGTATCATTGAGCACATCCTGGCTGAGCTCAGGCTGCGTTTTACTGCAATGGTTTATTGCCATGGCGGCCGCGACGAAACTCACCAGATCCTGATGGTAAATTTGCGATGTGCTGTCTGGCCGGCGCAGCGCAAACAAAATGGACTGTCCGATTTCCCAAACCTGGGTATAGAGCTTACGGGCCCGGGAAGTCTTGCCATCACGCCTGAGTTGCAGCGCCTCCAGTTTGAGTTTCTGGCGTTCTATCCGAGCCTCTTCCGGGTGCAGTTGTAACCATTTCCGATAGACCGGGCAAAGTAATGAGCTACGCATAACAAGCATCTCCTGTAATCCATCAATGCGTTAAAGTCATTACTACGTTAATCTAAATGATAATCATTATCAACTGTGAATTTGCTCGTTTGCCATTAGCTGAGTATCAGCCATAATCCGGCGGCCACTACTGTAATGCCGATCATCGCTTTGGTTTTATAGCGACGAATAAAGCGCTCTGCTTTATTACCAAACACTTTCACCATCAGCGCCAGGCCAAAGTAGCGAAGTGAGCGGGCAATAACCGTGGCCAGCAAAAACAGCCAGATGGAATATTTGGTGGCACCGGCAGCCAGCATCGCTATCTGAAATGGCACCGGCACAATGCCCAGCGTTAGCACAAACCAAAAGCCCTGGGCCTCCATTTTTTGCGTAACGCGCTCAAACTGTTGTTCGGAGCCAAACCAGCTAATCAGGTCCTGACCCACGGCATCAAAAAGAAAATAGCCAATCGCATAGCCAAACAGCGCGCCGATAATACAGCCAACCGTGGCCATTAAGGCTATGAGCCAGAGTTTTTCCCGTTTGGCCTGCATTAACGGAATCAGTACCGCTTCCAGTGGGATGGGTACAATGGTGGATTCCAGAAAGGAGGCAATCGTGATCCCGCGCAGCATATGCTCGGAATCCACGAGTGCCTTGGTCTTACGTTTTAATGTCTCTTTCACCAAGGGATAACGCCCCTATTGTTTGTAAATTTTTCCGCCTTTCATTACAAACTGCACGTTTTCCAGTGTCGTAATATCTTGCAGCGGGTTGCCTTTAACCGCGACGATATCAGCGAATTTACCGGCCTCCAGGGTGCCTAGCTTATCTTCAATGCCGAGCATGGTGGCTGCGTTTATCGTAGCGGCTTGTATTGCTTTTGCAGGGGGCATGCCAGCTTCAACCATTAAACCAAATTCCTGGCCATTGTCTCCATGGGCCGATACGCCACTGTCGGTACCAAACGCAATGTTAACGCCATTTTTATAGGCTTTACCAAAGGTCGCCTGAATGAGAGGTCCTATGGCGGCCGCTTTAGGGCGCACAATGTCGGGAAAATAACCATCAATTTTGGCTTTCTCGGCGACAAACTCACCGGCCAGAATGGTGGGCACATAATAGGTGCCGTGCTCTTTCATGAGTGCCATCACCTCTTCGTCCATGTAGGTGCCGTGCTCAATAGAGGTCACCCCGGCTTCGATGGCGCGGATCATGCCTTCTTTACCATGAGCATGCACGGCAACTGTCATGCCGTAATCGTTTGCGGTAGCCACCACCGCATCGAGTTCATCGGTCATAAACTGGGGGTTCTGACCACTTTTAGCGACGCTTAACACGCCTCCTGTGGCGGTGATTTTAATGGCGTCGGCACCGTCCTGATAGCGCTGACGAACCGCCTGACGCGCTTCGGCAACGCCATTGATTACGCCAGCTTCAGGCCCGGTATCCGGACGGATCATTTTAGCCATGCCATTGCTGGGATCGGCATGGCCGCCAGTGGTAGCCAGCGATTTAGCTGCGGTATAAATACGCGGGCCGGTTGCCATGCCCTGATTAATCGCGTTACGCAGTGATACCGTCTCGTTATAGCTGTCGCCTAAGTTGCGCACGGTGGTAAAGCCCGCCATCAGGGTTTTATTGGCATAATGGGCCGCCGCCAGGGCGTAATCGGCTTCGTTGAGGGTAAAGCGCTTCAGGTACGACGAGGTGCCGCTTTGCTGGGAGCTCAGGTGAACATGCATGTCCATTAGTCCGGGCAGGACTACCGAGTCCTTCAGGTCGATAAGCGTGTCGCCGTTGGCCACCTTAATATGACCTTTATGGATCTCGCTGATGGTGTCGTTCTCAATAATCAGTGATACCGGGCCGGTAAGCTTGTCGTCAGTGCCGGTAAAGGCGTTGCCTGCATGGATCACCGTGGCGGCCTGAACGTAACTCACAGGGAGCAGGGCTGCCGCCAGCAGGATGGATTTGATCGTACTCTTCATTACTCTTTGCTCTTGTTGTTGTTAAGTCACTTCACTTTATGTCATGACTGGCGCTTTTACAAAATACCCTGCACACTAACAGCAACTTACGATGCTCCCTGAAGCGCAACAGGAAATCACCAATAAAAAAAGGAACTCCCGCCATGCAACAAAGATTAAAGAAAATATCGGCGCATTCACTGGCTATCCATGTGGCACTGGTGTTTGCCATTCTGTCACTGATATTTATGCTGCCGTTTACGTTTTTGATGACCTCAATGGTACCGAATATGCCTGAGCAAAATGGAATGCCGTTTATGTTCACTGGCGCGATGACTTTCGTAATGCCGTTTTTCTATTTTGTTTTCACTTATATATTTACGCTGATTATGGCGTTTATCTATAACCTGCTGGCTAAGCTTACCGGCGGCGTAAAGGTTACGCTGGAAGCAAATGACTAAGGGTTAAAAAGCAATCGCCAATAAAAAAGCCACCGTCAGGTGGCTTTTTTATTGGCGATTTGAGCTGCGGGCTTACTGGGCCATCAGGCTGTCTTTCAGCTCACGTAATTTTGCTTTAATGCGACGCATGTTATCCGGGCCGGTACGTAGCAGTTGTTTCTGCGGATCGGATAACCCTTCCAGGCGCTCATCAGCGTACTTATACATAACGGAATCGGTGTAAACTTCTACCGGCATTTTTACTTCTGGTGTATCCAGCAGAGTATCAATGGCTTCAATCAGCACCTCGGTAAAGGGCTGGTCCGGGTCGCCAATTTCAGCATACTTGGTCTGAATTTCGTCCTGGTAGGTTTCGTACAGGCTAATCAAATCTTCGTTGCTCATTGATTCAAGTACGTCCACGTAAGGCGTATAGCGCTTGTAACTGGCAGAATCAATCCATTCGCGGTCGGCCTGGGTGTACACCCGAAAATCCTGATCCGGTGGCGTGAGCAAGCGGTGATTCGGGGCCATTTCGTCGTCGGCAAGATTGGTTGCCGCTACGACAAAGCGCTGTAACAGACCGTCGTTAACCAATAAACGGCTCAGTGTTGGTGACGTTGCAATGGTTTCAAGAGCAGTTTTAATGGCCGTGTCGCTTACGTCCAGCGGTTCTGGCTCCGGTGCCGGCTCCGGCATGGGCTCAACTTCCTGATCCGGATCGATTTCTACCGGCTCAGGTGGTGGTGTTGCTTCAAAGGTATCGGCTGGCTCAGGCTCAATTGGCTCAGGTTGGGCAACTGCTGGCGTTTCTGGTTCAACAACTGGTTGCGGCTCTGGTTCACTTGATGGCCACATCAGTACCACCAGTAACACAACAACGACTACACCAATTACAATGGCATAAGGTAACCAGGATCGTTGCTCAGTATTTTCGCTCATATTTGTCTACCTTGATCATTGGCTGCGGAATTCCATACTATCAGAGTTAATGACAATCCGCTGAAAATCAATGCACTTTTGCAAATCTTTTCGATTATGAAAACTCACTTGCTGCGCTCATATTTATTGAATACAGGACTTGGCAGCAAGAGTAAACCGTTAACAGGTACGATTTTATAGATGCTTTGGGGGTAATTTGGTTCACTTCATCCTTTCTTTACTTTCGTGCGTACTAAATGACGAATTACTGATTTCGGAGTGTTTATGCACAAGTTTATGAGCAGCGATATTGAGAAAGGCCCGCTGGAAATTGAGAACCTGGAAGTTCAGTCGTACGAAATGAATGTCTACCTGGTCCAGCTAACCATTGATGGCAAAACCGGTTTGGTTTTTAGTGCCAAAGACCAGCCCATGCGGTTTTACAGTGCCGGCCATATTCGTGAGTTCTTCGCCCATTGTGAGGTGGCCAATTCATTTATGACCCACGATACCCCTTACGATGAAATGATTGGTAATCCGCCTAAGGCCAAACACTCCATGGCGTTGCCTTTCAGCATGGATTTACCTTATTAAAGCCACTTCGCGGCGGCCTCGCGTAAATCCACCTGCGTGTTAAGGCGTTTAGCCAGTAAATACAGGCCGCCGAGCTTGCGATGAATAAATACCGCGTCTATGGGCGGTACATGCCAGAAGTCCTGCTCGAAGCTAAGCGCCATGCCTGCTGATTGTAAACGACCCAACAGGTCGCTGTTGCCAAAGTCATAGGCCCCGTTACAGTATAATGCCTCACAAGCCAGACGCCCCATGGCCAGCACACTGGCTTGTTGTTCATCTGAGTGAGACGCCTGCATTAAGCCAATAGCTAAAGCGGCTTCGGCCACACCTGGCATATCCTCTTCGGCCATACAGCGCAGCAGCTGTAAATAGCCGTCAGCTATAGCCGCTGGGATTTCCCGGCAGGCACCAAAATCCAGCAGGGCAATTTGCTGTGAGTCGGGCATGTAGCGATAATTCGCCATGTTTGGGTCGCTCTGGATAAGCCGGAAGGCGAACACCTCATCAAAAAATAATTTGAACAGTTCCGTCATCAGGTGGTTGCGCACCGTTTGTGGCTGTTCAGTCAGCACCTCAATGGGGCTGCTGACAATATGCGTCATCGCCAGTACATTGGGTGTACTCAGCGCTTCGTAAACTGCCGGGACCACAAAGCACTCGTAGTGTTGGCAAGCCTGCTGGTAGCGGGTCATCATTGCCCCTTCCCGAACGTAATTGGCCTCATCATGTAACTGCAACTTGGCTTCGCCCAGCAGCGGTTTCAAATCAAAAGAACCGGGTAGCAGGCCAGAAAGACTAATGATGCTGGCAACGTTATCTACGTCGCTGTCGATACTATTGCCAATGCCCGGGTACTGCACTTTCACCGCGAGGGTTTCACCTTGCAGGGTGATCACTTTGTGCACCTGGCCAATGGAAGCCGCGGCAATGGGCGCGTAAGAAAAGTACAGCAGGGTATCGTGCCAGCCTGTGCCCCAGGCTTCGTCGAGTACTTGTTGCAATTGCTCTTTGGGCATCGGGTCGGCGTCTTCGCGCAGGCGGGCTAAAATAGCGCTGAGTTCAGGCGGTAGCAGCTCGCCGCTGTCCATGGAAATGAGCTGGCCTAATTTCATCGCGGCACCCCGCAGAGACGCCAGCTGGTCGGTAATGCGCTGAATATTTTTAGGCGTAAGCACTAAGTCTGACAGCACGGGCCGCTGACCTGAGAGCAGTTTTGCGGTGCCGTTAGAAATAACGCTACCGGCAATTTTGGTTGCCAGTGAACCAATCCGCGAAAGCCTGGCTATGCGTGAGCTGGGAACGGGCTTATGTTTAGGGGGCTGGCTCATACACCTTTAAACGAATTGCGATATAAACTGGATCAGCATACCGGCCGCACTGCCAATACCAAAGCCAAACCAGCCGTTTTTGCCTAGGTAACGGGCCAGAGAGGCGCCAAAAATACCGCACCACAGCATGCTGCCGTAAATAGCCATCAGGCCAGTGCCCATGCCGCTGTCAGGTAAAAACATCATCACAATAATGGTGAGCGCCATGGCCCCGGAAAGAAACACAAAGATAATGTTTTTCTTTTTCGCTTCAGGTGCGTCGGTTTGCTTGGTGTCGGTCATTCAGATTGCCCTGTCATTGTTTTGAGCATCATGACCATTTACGCAGGGTAGGTCAAATGCGACCTTGGTCTGAATAAGCAGCACTGCGAGAGCTCGCAGTGCTGAACAAGATTAAAAGTGGACTTCCAGTAACTCAACACTGTCGGTAAAGGTCAGGGTTTTTAAATCGCCATTACCTTCAACGTTAATGGTGTTAACCTGCTCGGGCCATAAGTCCCGCAGGGCGTCGTGGCGTATTCTAAGGCCTTCCAGCGCCGGCGGCTGGGCGGTTTCCTGGTACACCCAGAAATGTTTGCCTTCAACTTCAAACCCTACCAGATTAAGCGGCAGAGAATCGTCCTGAGCATTAAGCAGCACAAAGCGGTTTGCCACATAGCGAGCAAAGGCAGTTTGAGTTTCTTTATCATCCAGAATATCGGCGGTTTTCTTAAACAGCGATTTAACGGCGTGCTCTGCATCATGCAGGTTAAAGCGGTGCATGATTTCGATATTCTCGGTGCGTGGATTAAACAACACCGTTGTGATGGCAATTTTTTGCTGATGTGCCACGGCCTGACCACAGGCCATAAAAAACAGCAGGGCATAAAGCCCTGCCTGCATGACACTTTTTACTCGATTGAGTTTAGTTGTCATCACCTTCTTTCTTCTCACCGTCTTCGTCTTCGTCGGTCTTCAGCTCGGTTTTAATATCCTGCATGATATCGCGACGAGCACCGGTTTTAGTGCTCTTAGACTTGTAAGCTTCGATACGCGAAGGAATGATTTGACGAGGGTAGTGGTTGTTTTCCACATCAACGTCAGCTGTTTCCCAGCGTGGATCAACGGTAACGCTAACCAGCTCTTTGTCTTTGTCGGTAACAATCAGTTTGCTCACCGCTTTAGGCGTACGACGCCAGATCTCAGCGGGAATACGCATCATGTCTTTGGTGCCGTCGGCAAAGGTCATTTCCACAATGATTGGCATTACCAGGCCACCCACGTTAGAAAACTCCATTACATAGTAATTTTTGTCTTCTTTCACCGCACGTTCAAAGGCTTTACGTTCCCACGGCTCCAGCTTTTTCAGCCAGCTTTGGTACTTGTTACGCTCTTTGTTGGTTACCGTGAACTGATCGTTTTCGTCGTAGAAGTCGGTGATGTCGGTGAAGCGATCCACCCACAGCTTACGACCTTCTGCTTCGTTACGCTCAACGGTCAGCGACATAGGCTTGTCTTTCTCATACTGACGCTCACGAGCATAGTCGATATCCGGATCTTCAGTATCCAGACGCAACTTGTACACTTTGTCCAGTGAGATATCTACGTGGTCAGTTGTGTAGAACCAGCCACGCCAGAACCAGTCCAGATCAACGCCTGAGGCTTCTTCCATGGTGCGGAAGAAATCCGACGGTGTAGGACGTTTAAACATCCAGCGCTGGGCATACTCTTTAAAGGCAAAGTCAAACAGCTCACGACCCAGGATAGTTTCGCGCAGAATGTTCAGGGCAACCGCTGGCTTAGTATAAGCATTCGGGCCTAAGCGCAGTACAGAATCAGACTGCGTCATGATTGGTACCTGAGTTTGTGACTTCATGTAACCTGTGACATCGCGCGGTTCAACACCCCATGGAATGTCTGGATCCCATTCGCGACCGGCAACACCGTCGAGGAAGCTGTTTAAGCCTTCGTCCATCCAGGTCCACTGACGTTCGTCAGAGTTAACAATCATCGGGAAGTAAGTGTGGCCAACTTCGTGAATAACCACGCCAATTAAGAAGCGCTTCTCAGCCAGTGAGTAAGTGCGTGAGCCGTCGTCCTGTAATTCAGTACGCGGGCCGTTGAAGGTGATCATGGGGTATTCCATTCCGCCTACCGGACCATTTACTGACTGCGCTGTTGGGTACGGGTAGTTAAAGGTAAAGCGGTTGTACACTTCCAGCGTATGCACGATGGACTCTGTAGAATACTTCTTCCACAGATCGCCACCTTCTTTGGGCCAGAAAGACATTGCCATTACGTGTTTCTGCGGGCCACCCTGCTTAACGCCTTTGGCATCCCACATAAACTTACGTGAAGAGGCCCAGGCAAAATCACGTACATTGTCGGCCTTGAAGTGCCAGGTTTTGGTATCGCTGGTGCCTTCTTTCTCGTTCTCCAGCGCTTCTTCCGGCGTTACGATGAAAACCGGGCGATCGGCATCTTCAGCTTCTTCCAGACGATCACGTTGTTCGCTGGTCAGCACGTCTCTTGGGTTTTGCAGCACACCGGTAGAAGATACGATGTGGTCAGCCGGTACGGTCATGGAAACTTCGTAATCACCGAATTCCAGGGTAAATTCACCGCGACCGATAAACTCTTTGTTGGTCCAGGCTTCGTAATCGGTGTAAGCCGCCAGACGCGGGAACCATTGGGCCAGCAGGAAGATATCGTTGCCGCCTTCACGTTCATCATCCGGGAAGTGCTCGTAACCTGAACGCGCTGATACCGCATCTTCTTCAACAATGTTGTAGCCAAAGTCGATGTTCAGCTCGGTTTTCTTACCCGGCTTTAACGGTTCGGCCAGGTCAACACGCATCAGCGTGCCTACAATTACGTAGTGCAGCGCTTTACCGCGACCATCGGTGACTTTCTTAATTTGATAGCCCAGTTCGTTGTCGTCAACAAACTGCTGGCGACGAATGGCGCCCATGGATAATTTAGCCGGAGAGCTGCCTGAAGCGGCAGAAGTAGCCGGACCGCGGTTGCCAATGCCACCAAAGGTGGTGGTCAGTGCCGACATGGAGTCATCACGGAATTTGTTCTGGTCCAGTTGGATCCACAGGTACTTCAGCGTATCCGGTGCATTGTTGTGATAAACAATTTCTTCACTGGCATCAATGCGACGCTTTTCTTCGTTTAGCGTGACATCAATATCGTAGTCGACTTGCTGTTGCCAGTACTGGTGTCCGGGTTCTCCCGCGGCGTTACGATAAACGTTTGGCGTGGGTAATACTTCTTCCAGCTGGCGGAACTTGTCCTCAAAATCACCTTTGGTTTGCTTGATTGCACCATCAGCGAAAGCTGGCGTGGCTGACATAATTGACAGCACTGGCATCAACCAAACTAACTTCGGCATACGCTTACTCATAGGTATTCCTTCGTCGTTAAGTGGAAAATGGCTCAGAATCACGAGAAGGAATTCCTTAACGTATCGTCGCCTATATTTATTAGAAGACACATAGTTTAATTCTAATACGGTGAAATTTGCCAGCGATTGACCGTAAATAGCCAAAAACTGAACGCAAACTCAGCTTCACAAGGCAACTTATTCATGGTTTTTTGTTTGTTTTGTGGGCGCGTTGTAATATTCTTAACACCCCGTTTATCTATCGATTTCTCCAGATGAGTACATTTTCCTGGCAACGCGCTGTTATCAAGATAGGAAGCGCTTTGATCGCGCCAGACGGACAGCGCTGCAGTGGCCGGTACTTACTTCCCATCGCGCAATTTATCAATGCCAGTCGTGAGGCAGGCAAAGAAGTGATTTTGGTGTCTTCAGGCAGTGTTGCTGCCGGAAGAGCTAAAATTCCGGTTAATCATGTTGCCTCCATCGCCGAAAAGCAGGCTATGGCTGCCATCGGACAAATTGACATGATGGCCAACTGGCAGCGTTTTTTTGATTTTCCCTGTGCCCAGGTGTTGCTGACTTACGATGACCTGCACGACCGCACTCGCTACGTAAACATTAAAAATACCATTCGCGAGTTACTCAACCATCAGGCGTTGCCTATTGTTAACGAAAACGACACCGTGGCCGTTAACGAATTGAAAGTGGGCGATAACGATAATCTGGCGGCTTACACGGCGCTGGTCGCTGGCGCCGATACGTTGATTATCTGCTCTGACATTGATGGCCTGTATAGTGCTGACCCGCGTAAAAACCCCGATGCGACGCTGATCCCTGAAGTGGAGCAGATTACCCCGGATATCTATGCCATAGCAGGTGGCGCAGGCACTGCCGTGGGTACCGGCGGTATGCGAACCAAAATTGAAGCCGCAGATAAGTGCACCCGCAGTGGCATTCAAACGCTGATTGTTAATGGCCGCAATGGAACAGTTTTTGATGCCTTGCACGAAGGCCTGCTACCGGGCACGCTGTTTAAAGCGCAGCAGTCGCAAAAAACGGCCCGCCGCCTGTGGCTGGAACATACCTTAAAAACCCGCGGCAGAATTGAGGTGGACGAAGGGGCTAAAAAGGCGCTGGTAAATAAAGGGGCCTCTTTATTGCCGTCTGGCGTGATGGAAGTAAGTGGTCACTTTAGTCCTGGTGATGCGGTTGAGATTCACTGCAATGGGGTGGTGCTGGCCAAAGGCATTGCACTGTATGGTGCGCCGGAGTTGCGGCAAATCAAAGGGGTTAAAAGCGCCAGGATCAATACTATCTTAGGGTATGACAGTGGCGAAGTGATAGTCCATCGGGACGACCTGGTGTTGTATCACCCGTAAGGCGTCTTACAGGAAATCTGAAATGGCTGCTTTGCAGCACTGCTACAATTAACTGATCCGTTAATCATTATGGAGCCGGTATGAGTTTTTCAATTCGCAAAGCGGCCAGCGAGGCAAAAGTGGCCGCCAGACAGGTGGCCCGTTTAAGTGGCGAGCAAAAACGCGCGGTTTTAATGGCCATCAGCAAGCATCTGATCAGTCAGGTGAGTAACATCTTAAGCGCCAACCAACTCGATCTCGAGCATGCAAAAACCGTGGGGCTCGATGCTGCCATGGTTGACCGCCTAACCCTGACCGAAGAGCGGGTTATGGCCATTGCCAGTGCTGTAGCTTCAATTGCTAACCAAACCGACCCGGTAGGCGAGATTAAAGAACTGAAAACCATGCCCAGTGGTATTCAGGTGGGCAAAATGCGCATACCGCTGGGTGTGATTGCCATGATTTACGAGTCCCGCCCGAATGTCACTATCGATGCTGCAGCTCTGTGCTTTAAGGCCGGTAATGCCGTGATTTTACGTGGTGGTAAAGAAGCGCTGCATTCCAACCTGGCGTTGGCGGCCTGTATTCACCATGTGCTGCGTAAGTTTGATATTGATACGGCGGCGGTCACGGTGATCCCCGACCCGAATCGCGAGATCATGAATAAGCTCATGACCTTAAAAGAATATATCGATTTAATTATTCCCCGCGGTGGCGAAGGCCTAATTGAATATGTCAGTGAGCGCAGTCAGATCCCGGTGATCCAGCATTACAAAGGGGTGTGTCATTTGTATGTTGACGAACATGCCGATCAGGAACAGGCCCTGAAGCTGCTGGAAAACGGCAAAACCCAGCGTACCGGTGTGTGTAATGCACTGGAAACCTGCCTGGTGCATCGCGCGGTGGCCGATACGTTTTTGCCCCGGGCGGCCGCCATGCTCAAGCAACATAACACCATGATCCACGCCTGCGATTCGTCGATTGGCCATTTTGCTGAGGCGATCTCTGCAACCCACGCCGACTGGCAGGCCGAATACCTGGCCATGGAAATTGCGGTACGGGTGGTAGACAGTTACGATGATGCCATTGCTCACATTACTGAGTACGGTTCCGGCCACACTGAAGTGATTGCCACCCAAAACTACACCACGGCAAATGCCTTTATCCGCGACATTAATTCAGCGGTGGTAATGGTGAACGCTTCCTCGCGTTTTTCTGATGGGGGCGAGCTGGGGTTGGGCGCTGAAATTGGTATCTCTACCAGTAAATTACATGCCTATGGCCCGATGGGAGCCGAATCCCTGACCACCGAAAAGTTTGTGGTACTTGGACAAGGGCAAACCCGCGCTTAAACGTGGTTTAAACTCCAGCATAAATGGCGTAGTGTTATATTTTCGCGGCGGATATTGTGTCTTCGTTGCCAGTCAGTCAATAAAGGATGAAAGAGTATTATGACGGATATTACCCCGTCCCTTAGCGATTACCCCTATCAGGTTACCCTGCCCACCCGTTGGCAGGACAACGATATCTATGGCAATGTGAATAACGTGGTGTTCTATAGCTTTTTCGATACCGCGGTAAACCGCTTTTTATGTGACGAAGCCGGTATGGATTTTCGTACCAGTCCGGTGGTGGCTCACGTAGTGAGTTCGCAATGTCAGTTTATCTCTCAGGTTGCTTATCCGGAAGACGTGGATATTGGGGTTCGGGTTGCTAAAATTGGCCGTAGTTCGGTGACCTACGGGGTGTCAATTTACGCTGGCACCAATGAGCGCCGAGTGGCTCACGGGCAGTTTGTGCACGTCTTTGTCGATCGCTCAACCGGCCGTGTTGTACCAGTTCCGGCCCGCACGAAAACGGCCCTGGAACGCATTATCGAGTCTTTGTAATGCAGGCGGTTATTCTTGATGGCGACTCCCTTGGTACCGATCTCACGCTCAGCGAGTTTGATTCACTGCCTGTAACGCTTACCCGTTACCCTACCACTACGCCCGATCAGGTTGATGAGCGTATTCGCAACGCCGAGATTGTGTTGGTTAATAAAGTGGTTTTCAACGCCGACGCATTGCGCCAGGCAACGAAATTGCGCTATGTGGGGGTGCTGGCAACCGGCACCAATAACGTGGATACCGACTTCTGTCAGCATCACGGCATTACGGTTAACAATGTCGATGGTTACGGCACCGACTCGGTGGCGCAGCACGCCATGATGCTACTGTTAAACCTGGCAACTTCGTTTGCACCCACCACTGAACAGGTCAAACAGGGAGACTGGTCGCGCTCGCCCTTCTTCTGTTTACTGGACAACCCGGTGATTGAATTGGCCGGTAAACATCTGGTTATTGTTGGCTATGGCACGCTGGGGCAGCGCTTTGCCGAGCTGGCCCGGGCGTTTGGCATGAAAGTCTCGGTAGCGGCTCGGCCAGGCACTTCCTCGGCTGAACGCAGAGCGCTGGATGATTTACTGCCTGAAGCGGACGTGGTGAGTTTGCATTGCCAACTCAGCCCGCAAACTGACAAACTGATCAATGCTGAGCGGTTGGCCTTAATGAAACCGTCGGCTTTGCTGATTAACACTGCCCGGGGCGGTCTCATCGACGAGCAGGCGCTGAAAACAGCCCTGACGTCTGGCCTGCTTGCCGGTGCCGCGCTGGATACCTTATCGGCAGAGCCGCCGCCGGCGGATCATCCACTGCTGCAGCTGGATTTACCTAACCTGCTGATCACCCCTCATTCTGCCTGGTCTGCCAAAGAGGCCCGGGAGCGACTGGTACAAATTGCCGCGGATCGTTTGCAGGCGTTTATCGAGGCTGATTAAACGCTGCCAGGATTTTTGTGACTTCGTTAACGCGCTGGTGAAAGCTGGCCTTACTGGCGCGCTCATTAATGGTGTGGTCACCATCGCCAAAAGGGCCAAAGCCATCCAGGGTGGCAACCCCTGCTCCGGCGGTGACGTTAGCGTCACTTACGCCGCCGCGCTGTTCAACGGCCAGCGGGTAACCCAGTATTTCTTCTATCTGACGCAGTAACTGCTGTTGTTTATCGCAGGCTTGCATCACATCACGCTGCAAGCCGCCGGTTACGGTTAAGTGACTGCCTGCGATCGGGTTGTGGGCATTGAGGTTGGTAAACGCATCGAGAATACGCTGTTTTTCCGCTGTGCAGGTAAAGCGAGCCTCTACCACCAACTGCGCCTGGGGCGAAATGGTGTTGGCACTTAACCCGCCTTTCATTTTCCCCACATTCACCGTGGTACCTTTTGCCATATTGGTTAGTGAGGTCAGGTAAACCGTCAGGTGTGCGGCGGCCAGGTTGGCATTCACTCCGTCACTGTAATGGTTGCCCGCGTGGGCACCTTTACCGGTGATATCAATAAAATAAGTCGCAATGCCTTTGCGGGCGATAACCACTTCATTGTTCCTGCCTGCTGCTTCAAACACCAGAGCTATGTCATATTCTGCTGCCAGTTCAGCCGTAAGGGTTTTGCTGTCGTCACTGCCGGTTTCTTCGTCGCTGACCAGCAACATATCAATATTGCTTAAGCCTCCCTGCTGCGCATATACATTACGCAGCGCGCACAGAGCCACATAATTACCGCCCTTCATATCGCACACGCCCGGACCATAAACCCATTCATCATCCTGGCGGAAGTCGGTAAACGTACCCGGTGGGAACACGGTATCCAGGTGTCCCAGCAGTAACACCCGGGGGCCACCGCGTTGTGGTGAGCAAAAATGCACGTGATTGCCTATCGCCTCTCGATGGTAAGTGTCGGTGCGGTATCCCAACGCCTCCATCCAGGTGACAAAAATAGCCGCGTTGGCATCCACTCCGGCTTTATTGTGACTGTGTGAATTGAGGTTAATCAGTGTGGCCAGCTCGGCAAAATCAACAGACATAAGGCTTCCTTAACAATGTGCTGGCGCAGTTTTAAAGGGCGTGGGTGAACGCGGGATGACACTTTTTTGAACAATTTATGTTGGTTAAAAAATCGTCATTAACTTGTCACAAATAATGCGTTAACTAGGCCCCGCTCACGGAGGTGCCCACAATGACAATAACGACACAAGATGTCTCCGTAGCCGTTAAGCAGGCGGGGGTAAGGCCTGTGGTTCTTTAAATTCTTCAAGAAAAAGGTATCAAGGTGTCGATGTATACAGCCGGAATGTGGATGTACAAAAACGGTGGCGGCGATGTCATCCAGTCCAAAATTATTAATCAACTGCGGGAACGGGATGTCGCGGTCATTACCGATCTCAATCTTGCCAATGCGTATGCCAAAGCCGGTCACATTATGTGTAATAACGTGGCCATGGATGAGCTGGACGCTTTCTTCTCTTATAACGCCGGCCAGCAATCGCAATATCAGGTGTATTTGTATCAGGTGCTGGATGAAAGCATACCGTGCCTGAATAATTTTGCTTCGTTTGCGTTGTCTGAAGATAAGTTTCGCACTTCTCAGCGCTTGGCCCGTGCGGGGCTGCGCACGCCTGACTACCGGCTGTGTAACCGCAATGAAAAGCAAATCCTCAAAAATACCATCCGCGAATGGGGCGGTCGCCTGGTGTACAAGCCTACCGATGGCTGGGGCGGCATGGGCATTGTGAAAATTGAGGATGAGCGTTCTCTGGACATGTTGCTGCCGTTTCTGGATCAAACCAACATCCAGCATTTCTATATCGAACGCTTTGTGAATTACGACATGACCGACTATCGCATAGATATTGTCGACGGCGAGTATGTCGGCTGTTATGGCCGTCAGGCACCTGCTGATGACTGGAAAACCAATGTCACCAGTGGCGGCAAGGTTATTATGCGCGAGCCCAATGATGAGCTCGTTAATATTGCCATTAAAGCCGCCAGAGTAACCGGTCTGGAGATTGCTGGCGTCGACATAATCTATGACCGCGAGCAGGAAGAGTATGTGGTGCTGGAAGTTAATGGCATCCCGGCCTTTGCCACGCCGGAGCAGGAAGGCATGGGACTTAACTTTAACGATATCAAAATTGAAAAAGTAGTCAGTCTGATTGAGAAAAAAGCCAAAGCTCACCACCACGACCAGTCTAAACAAACCGTTATCGAATTATTGAGTGCCTAGCCATGACCAAGCCTGTAACCCCCTCTAAATCATTACCTAAAATTGGCTTCCTGTATCTGGACCATGTACTGCGATTTTTCGATAAATCAAACTTTAAAGGCTGGCCGGATCCCATCGAAAGCGTGACCTATCACTGGGGCAACGACAAAGCCCGCTTTATCCGCGAGGTAAAACAAAAAGGCATTGAGGTGTTAATTGGGAACGTACCGGCCACTGCCTACGAAACCTTTCGCGACATTGCCCGCGAATTGCCTGATGTGCGCTTTGTGCCGTCGCTGGATACCCAGTTTGCCAATAAATCCAAAGAAAATGTGACCCACTTTTGCCGGAAGCACGACCTGCCCATCCCCACCACGCATATATTTTACGAAAAAGACGAGGCGATGGCGTTTCTGCAAACCGCCCGCTACCCGAAGATCATTAAAAAGTCTTATGGACCGTCTAACTACGGCGGCTATTTTGTACATAAGGTGGATAGCTTTACCGACGCTCAGGCCCTTATCGGCCAGAAGAAATACTACCCGGTGTATGTGCAGGAGTTTGTGCCTATGGCGGCAGACATTCGGGTGATGCTGGTGGGCCATAAGCCCATTTGTGCGTTCTGGCGTCGCCCGCCTGTTGGCCATTGGTTAACCAACACCAGTCAGGGCGGATCCATGGATTATCAGGATGTGCCCAAAGATGCACTGGAAATAGCCGTGCGTGCGTCTCAGGCGGCCCAGGCGGAATACTGGGCCTGTGACATTGCGTTGGGTACCGACGGCAAATTTCGTATCTTAGAATGCGCCACCGCCTTTGCGGCCTTCCCCTACGTGCGTGACTGGATTGGTCAGTACATTATGTGGATGCTCGCCGAAAACACCTTTAAAAAGCCCTATATTCCTCTGTTTAACTGGGAGGAACTCGGCAAAATTCGCTCATCGCTGCTACGCACCATGCGTCATATCACCTTTGGTGAGTACACCCCAAGCTACGACTGCGCCGACAGCTTAGCGATGATCTTCCGCGAGCAATATCCGCTGCTGCCGGTGGAATTGCGCGATGGCGAGGAATGGCCCAGTGAGGACTGGAATTTTCAGGATAACTACACGCCACAAACACTAAGTCGTCCTATTCCAGACTTACACCTGGAGCATCAGGAAATTGGCCTGGAAGACGCACAGCAGGACGATGCCGATGTACTTCAAGCGCCCCAGGTAAGCTATAGCAAGGCCCAGCTCGAAGCCTTCCTGGCCGATATTAAAGGCGTCGGTCCCAAAATGATCACCGATATTTTTACCACGCTGGGGGTGGAAGGGTTAACTCTGGCATTAACTCAGGATCCTGAGCAATTAATGCAGGTGAAGAATCTACGCGAGAAAAAACGCGACCTTATAGTGTCTCACTGGACTGGGTTTACCCGCCAGACACAGCACTTTGCTCCGGCCTAATCACAACCTGGTGAACGCAGTATGAAAAAGCAATATACGTCCTATCCTCAAACCGTTGAGTACCTGGAAAAAGTGATGGGGGAGCATCCGCACCTTATCCGCCTGCAGTCTATCGGAACAACCTGGGAAGGCCGGCCCATCATGCTGGTTACCGTGTCACTGGATGTGGCATTTGCCGATAACAAACCCGCGCTGCTCTATACCGGCACTATTCATGCGCGGGAATGGATTGGTAATGAACTCGGCATCAAGCTGATTGAGCACATCATTGATAATTACCGCAGCGACCCTACGCTGAAGCAAATCCTGACCCGCAACACCTTGTATATGGTGCCCTGTTTAAACCCGGACGGGTTTGAGTATTCGCGCACCCATTTTTCGTTCTGGCGTAAAAACCGGCGGGATAACGGTGATGGTACCTTTGGGGTCGATCTTAACCGTAATTTTGCGGTGCGCTTTAAGCGCGCGGCAGACACCAGCCTGAATACCTATTCGGGCCCGGAAGCGTTTTCTGAACCGGAAACAGCGGCCATCCGTGATTTTGTGCTGTCGCACACTAATATCACCATTGCGCTGGATTACCACTCTCAGGGCAACGTGTTCTTCCCGGCGCATAAGTTTAATCATGAGTCAGAAATAGAAGGCACCGACCTAAACGTACTGTGCGCCAATATGAATAAAGAAATTCACAAAGTCACCGGCCGAAAATACGGCATTCACCGGGGCAAGCCGCCGGCGAATCTGATCCACGGCAGTGGCCGGGAGTACTATTATTCGTTAGGCATTCTGGCCTCGGTAGTGGAAGTGGGTACCCGTAATATCCCGGATTACCTGACCAATATGTCGCAAAGTGTGGACGAGAATATTCCGGCGGTGAAATATGCGCTGTCGGAAGCCATTAACTATTCGCCGTCGGCGCCGGTCAGAGCAGACAATTTTACCGTGGCTGATGTGGACGTGTACACGGTGACCCTAAGTTGGGACTACGCGGTTTCAGACGACATCTACTTTGAAATTTACCGCGCCGAGTCGGTAAAAAGCCCCTGTACCGAAGCCAACCTGATTGCCCGGACCCGCCAGCTTACGTTTACCGATGTACAGCTTAAGAGTGGTCACAAGTATTACTACAATATACGAGCCGTTGATCGCATTTCCGGCATTAAATCGCCCTTTAGTCCGGAAATTAAACTGCGCACCAAACTCTCCAGCGACGAGTACTTTCGCGGCCTGTTCCCGGCCCGCCAGAATGTGGGCTACGTGGGGCAGTACACTATTGAGAAAAACCGCGATCATTTTGGCTATAACTCGCTGTTTGTAGGGGTGAATAAACGCCGCGGTATTTGCTATGGCGTGATTGAGTTTAACCTCGACAGTTTGCCGGAAGGCGCGCGGATAAAAGCCGCTCGGTTTTCCCTTTATCCGATGAACCGGGTGAATGCTAAGGTTGAAAATTTTGGTGAGTGGACGGTCTCGGTACTCGATGGTGATGACATTGCCGATATTACCGATTTTAATCAGATCCATCAGGCCACGCCGGTGCAAACCTTTGGCCAGTCGGTGGCATCTGACAAGCTGACTCAGGGGATCTGGTCTGAATGGGCTTTAAATGTAGCAGAGCGACACATTATTAAACGCTCCATCAATGGCGGGCGTTTACTGCTGCGCATTGAAGGCCCGAAAAAACTGCCGGTAGGCGCCGATTCGCAAATGATGCAGTTTGATATTGGCTACGGCAAATTTGGCGCAGGCATTCATTACCGGCCGAATATGGAGCTTATTTATACGCTGCCCACTAATCGCTTAGAGCTTAAACCCAATGCACTGCACACCATTTATCGCGACAAGGTGATCAACGGCGAGCTGCGCTCAGGGTTTGATGATCAGGGCGATATTGTTTACGGGCAAATGGCCTTTAAGCCGGAAAGTCTGCCGCCCCCGGATTGCACGGTGATCACCGAAGCCTATTTGGTGATGCAAAGCAAAAGCGCTATGGATACGCACAAGGATATTCGCTTTACCATTGAGCTGGCTGGGCTTGAAGCGCTGGATTACGCCAGTGTGAAAGCCCGGCAGAAGATCGAATTTATCGGTTATGAGGTGAGTAACACGCAGTTAAAAGAGCGCAATACTCATCATTTTATCTTCGACAGTTTTTGTAAAACCCACCTCGAAGCGTTGTATGCCGACAATCAGCCTTTCCACTTTATTATTCGGGCCACTGCCTCTTCGCCTCAGCATAATGCGCTGGTGGACTGGCATAATGAAAGCAGCAGCTTAGTGTGCCAGCTGGTGATCAAATATATCCAGCGGCGTAAAACAACGTTACCTGCTCCCTCGGACTTTGATGCCACGGTAGAAAATAAACAGGTTAAGCTTACCTGGAAGAACCCGGAGCATGAAGATTTTGTGGGCAGTTTTGTCGTGCGCAATCGGTTCCATCCGCCTAAGTCACCGCTGGATGGCGTAAAGTTGTATGCCGGGCCGGATAATTACACCTATGACAATTTTGGTAACCCGAACATAGCAAAGTTCTATTCTGTCTTTAGCTATGATGATGTGCCCAACTACTCGGTGCCGGTGAGCATAAGCTACAGCACCAGTGAGGTGATCCCACTGGAAGACGTAGAGTACGAGGAGCAGGATGAGGACGAAGCCGATCAGGATTAATCCAACCCTGACATCACGGCTGACGGTATATCATCGTGGCTGAACTTCCACCGCACCGTCTTCCCGAAAAGGTGAGTGATATGTAGGAATCTCTACCACACCGTCATCCCGGAAGCTGCTACAGCAGCTATCCGGGATCTCCTGAGCAGTGTTGCTCACTCCATA
>NZ_CAJXQY010000080.1 GCF_913058315.1 uncultured Alteromonas sp.
CTCACCTTCCGTGTAACCGGGAAAAGCAGGATGTAAGCTAAACGGCAAGGAGTTGGCGCTGGCAACGCTCAGTAGTGAATCGCGCACCGAGGCAGACGAATTATATCTATCTTCTTTATCGCAACGTTTATAGGATTTCTTAGTCGGGCTGTGAACATACAGGTGATCGCCACCTGCAATAGTATCCAGGTTAATCATAGCGGTGGGGAAGGGCGCTCCGGTTAAGAAACGGCTATCGGACTTCAGGGCGTCAGTGAAAGCTTGCGAACCAAACAAACCTACTTCTTCGGCACCAAACAGCACCAGGGTTACGGCGTCTTCGGGTTCTTTGGTGCTGAGCTGTTGGCCCAGAGCCAACAGCAACGCCACCGCGATACCGTTATCTATTGCGCCCTGAGAACCTTCATCTTCTCCCTCAGAGTCGGCGTGGGCACCAATTACGAGATGCCCCTCTGACCTACCTGGGAAGGTAATCCAAACATTAGCACTGTGCTTTTCAATGCCTTTTACAGTAAAGGTTAACGGCTGACTGTTAATGGGATGTCCTGTGCTCTGGCTCCAGTACCGGTTGGTGAAGTCATGCAGCAACTGGCGCTCATTAGAACTGCCTGCAGGGCGGGCACCAATTTCAGTTACGATTTCCTGCAGAATCTGCCAGCTTTGCACAGAAACCTGTGCTGATGGCGACAGGTTGGATGCAGTGCGCGCCAGGCTAATACTGCTAAACAGCAGTTGAGTAACGAGCAGAAGGTGAATCAGAAAAAAAGTGCGGGTCATAATCCGTTAGCAATCCGAATTGAAAAAAACAGATATAACAGATTTAACACGGATGCGCATTGGTAATCGGAATGTTTGAGTAGGATGAGGATGTCGCTGAGATAAAGTTGGAGCCAGTAAGTTGGCTCCCCGACCACTCCTTACTGGGAACTATTCAAGTGCCATTTGTTACATTTAAGCGTAAGTTGCCGGTTTCATTGAGAAAAGCGGCTTAATCGCATTTTGGCTAAGTAGTTCCCCCTGGTGATCACTGCATTAGTTTTTACCCTAACTTTGCTTATATACCTGTGGGTTAATAGGATATGCGCGAAGATAAGTTAAAATTCTTGAGTCCTAGGTCTGACATTACGTTTAAGTGTGATGCGTGTATGCACGTCTGGGATTCAGAACCCGAAGACATTGTTGATGCGCCAGAATTGGCTCACCCATACCGATATTTTGCAACGTGTGACAAATGCCGAGCGACGGCCCAGCAGATCCCCTGGCAACGTGGTTTATTCAGCAGTTATGTGAAATCGACCGGCCCTAAGACTATTGAAGGCAAAGCAGCGTCTGCTGCCAACCTCGACGGCCATCCAACACCAGAGGAAGCCATGCGGACCCGTTTTAATGCGCTGAAGCATGGTGCTGCGGCTAAGCAAGCATTGTACTTCCCTGCAAAGCCCGGAAAGTATGACGCCTGTGAAACCTGTGATATAGATCACGATTACTGCTCTCAGCAAGTCGCTTGTATGCGGCGAACTGAGTTGTTTATGCGCCATTTGATTGCCATACAAAACGGTGATCCTGAAATGCTCAGGGAAAACCATGCCATCCAGCAGGCTAACTTTGCTGCACTAATGGACGACATGCTTTTAAGCGTCATTTCTAAAGGTGTCGCGCTTGAAGCGCCGGTGTATTCGTTCGATAAAGAAGGTGGTTTCCACTTAGGCAATTATAAGGATCCTACTACCGGCGAAACAAAACTACTTACTGAGCTAAAAGCTAACCCGTTGCTTAAACATATTTTCGACTTGATCGGAAAAAACAACCTGTCGCTGTCTGATTTAGGAATGACGCAGAAAGTACAGGATGACAACGATATTAAAATGGGTAAGTTGCAGCAGGATGGAGTTGAAAAACAAAGCTTACTTTCTTTCCAGGAGAAGCAAGCGGAGCAACTGGGTAAACTCACTGAAATGATGAAGTCCAGTAAAGAGAACCTGAAAAACGATCCTATCCTGATAGAACACAACCAGAATAGCGGCGATGGCTGAGCGTGTAACGGCTAAAGAACGCCGAACTCTGCAACATTTAGCAACTACTGAAATAGAGCGCTATGCCGGTGATCATGCGCTTTGGCACAAACATATTCACGATACCACACTGGACCCAATGCAGGTGCTTAAGTGTTACGAAATGGATAAGTATCCCAACACCATTGATAACAGTTGCCGTCGAACCGGTAAAACAGCCGTTAAAGAAATGTGGGATCTTAAGTACCTGGCCTGCAACTCTGACCAGGAACTGGGAATTGTGGCGCCAAAGGAAGCGCAGAGCCTGGTTAACCTTGGCTATCATTTAGATGCAATCCGCCGCAGTGACGTGCTCAGCAATTACATAGAGTACCGCAATGGCCGCAAGCAAATGAGCGATACTTATTACCGCTTTTGCAATCGCAGTATTGCCCGGGGCTATGGCATATTCAGTCAAATTGATGGTGGTGACTTAACGGTTGCCAGTATTGAAGAGGTTGACGATCTCGATCAGGAGCGGTTAAACAGTCGATTCTTATTAACCATGGGCGCTACCCGCCGTTTGGGCGCCGATGAAAACGCTATAAATAATCCGATCATTCGTATCACTGGTGTATTTAAAGGAGCATCGGTACTTTCTAACTTACTCGAAACTGGCAAATATCACTTACTTCCTACCGTCGATTGTCACCTTGGCATAGAACTCGGGATCCTTAATCAGAAATTTATTGAGGATATGAAAGTTCAACTTTCACCGGTTGAATATATACGCCAGCTGCTGTGCATCAACACCAGTTCCCGCAATCTGATTTGGGAAAAATTCATACGTGCCGCTATTCAGATGGGCGCTAAGACTAACTTTGACATAGTGGTACCAGAGCCTGGCGAACGCTACCGCAAACGAGGGCTTATTAGCTTTGGTTATGATGCGGCCGGCCACGGTGAAAATGCCAATGCATCTAAACATGCATTCATTGTGACTGAGCAGATCGGTAATTACGTGGTATTTATTTTTGCCAAAACCTGGGCGGCCGGTACCGATGATTCGGTTGTGAAGAACGACTTAAAATCATTCTGGCGCTATTTTAACCCTGATTACGCAGTAGGGGATGCCTTCGGCCTTGGCATGATCACCCAGTTAAACCACGAACTGTTTAGTGAAGGGTTAACGCATATCAACATTAAAACCATCAATAATGGTGAGTCGAACGCCAGTGCCTGGAATGAATGGCCGTTTGCACCCATGCGTTTTGAAGGTGGTGTGAAGCATAATATGGCATCGACATTGCGCGGTGTTTTTCACCATTCACATGCGGTGATCCCGTATGTCGACCATTTAGAGCCGACCGGCTTGGATGCTGACAGCCTGGCTATCAGCGATATGCAAATGTTTATTCGCCAGCTACCTAATATAAAACCGGAAGAAACAAGCAAAAGCTATTCAAGCTATGTGATGGTATTAAAAAAACTCGGTGATGACTTATTTGATGCAGCGATGGCGGCAATCTGGGCGCTGGCCACCAGAGGTCAGCCAAAGCCCGCTACGGCTGTAACAACCAGCAGCAAAACACGCGAAGACCTGTTAGGCAACAACTTAAATTTACTGGGGTAACCTGCTATGGGACTGCTATCAAAAATATCAAATGCCTTCAGTCGCCACCCGACGACCGCGGCGACTATGGACAAAAAAAGCGACACCGGCGGTACTACCACCAAAGACGGTACCGTTGCCAACAGTGAAAGCTATATTCGTTTGTTGTATGACCAACTCTATATTTCTCCTGAGTATAAAACGTCGGTGCTCGAAGTTCGGTTGATGGATAAAACGGATCCAAGGGTTAAGCGTATTCACCGGCGAATGGCCCGTGATGCAACAAAGAATGGCATTCGATTGCAGTGGGAAGGCCAGGAGAACAAACGCATTACCCGATTATTCAACGAGTATAAAATCCGCCTCGGCCTGAACAATGCGCAAAAACTCCATAGCGATGCCCGGGGCGCGGTCAAAGAGGGATCATTAGTACTGCAATGGGTGGTGAATGATAAACGCCAGGTGGTTTCTGCGTTGCGTATGCCGGCAGAAACTATGTACCCGGATTGCTTACCCACCGGGCAGTTAAAGAATATCGCCGCCGCTTACAAACAGTTGGATCCGATCGGTGGTTACCAGGTGATTGCCGAGTTTGCATTCTGGCAAATCTCTATGGTGCGATTAGATCCTGATAACTTTGATGATTTTTCCTCTCCCGGACGTCCTTACCTTGATGCCGCCAGAAAAACCTGGAAACAACTTACCATGACGGAAGACGACTTAGTGATCCGCCGTCGTACCCGGGCACCTCAGCGTTTTAGCCATGTTTTAGAAGGTGCCAGTGAGAAAGAGTTAATCGCTTACAAGAATGAACAGGAATCGAAAAAAGGCCTTATAACGACCGACTTTTACCAAAACCATAAAGGCGGGGTAGAGGCACTTAGTGGTGATGCACAGCTTGATCAGATTGCTGATGTGGTGCACTTACTCGATACGTTCTTTAGTGGCGCCCCAGCACCAAAAGGCCTCTTTGGTTACGCGGATGGCTTAAACCGGGATATCCTGGAAGACTTAAAACAAGACTACTTTGAAGAAATCGAAGGCCTTCAAGACACATTAAGCCAGGCTTATTACGAGGGCTTCCGCCTGCAGCTGCTGCTGCAGGGCATTGATCCGGACAGCCATAAATTTACGGTGCAGTTTGCAGAGCGAAAAACCGAAACCCGTAATCAACGCGCAGACCTGGCATTAAAGTACCAGGCACTGAAGATACCTGATGCAATGGTTTGGGAGACGGCCGGTTTAGAGCCTGACTATGTGATGGATAAAATTAAAGACCAGCGCAAAAGCAAGGACCCTTACCCCAGCGAAGAGGACGACGACGAGGGCACGCCAACCAACGATGACAAACCTGGCAAAATCAAAGTGACGCCAGGCAATCAACCCAAGGGTGAGTCGGCTACCTATGTGCGAAACAATTAAGCCGCTGCACGATATGGTGGTGATTACCGATGAAGCCGCAACCCATGATTGCTCATTAGTGGTTATTGATGGCCGGCCATCGGATCGGGCTACCGTGATCGCGGTGGGTCCGGGGCGAATATTAAAGAATGGCCGCAATGCCCCCATGAGCGTAAAAAAAGGTGATCGGGTAATGGTCGGTCGGTACGCCGGTTATCGCTATGAACTGGATAGCGGCCCCGTTCGTCTGGTTGATATCAATGAAATTGTGGCGGTGATATGAGTGAACTGACCCGCAAAAAGGCTCTTATTAAACGCGCTCAGCAATTGGCGATCAGTGACTATCTAACACTGGATAGCGAAACGCTGAATGAGCTACGCGGCCATTATGAGTCGAGCCTGGAAGAAATACTTACTATCCTGGCCTTTTACGGTGACAGCCTTAGTATTATTCGCCTGCAAAACCTGCAGGCGCTTCGCGGTGATGTTGAAAGGGTATTAGGTGAACTCAGCACATTGCAAGCGGCGTTACTCAATACCGGCATTGCCAGCGCGGCTAATATTGGCACCCGCCCGTTTTTAAGTTACAACACCGCGCAATCCGCCCTGGATATCAGCCAGCGTACCACACGGTTTGTGCAAACCTTTACCCACGCTGATGGGCTACAGTTATCCGACAGGCTCTGGATTTTAGACGACAGCCACAAAAACACCATTATTAGTGCCATTAACCGCGCCGTGATCATGGGTCAGTCAGCCAGCGAAGCAACGGCCGCTTTATTAGCCAATGGCGAACAGCCACCTAAATCCATGCTGGATAAAGTGAATGCCGCCAGTGAAGGCAATATTGGTAAGGTGCTCAAAGCCCAGTATTTTGATGAAGATGCCGCCTATTGGCAGGCACGGCGTATGTTTCGCACGGAAATTAATCGGGCGTATGGTATGGCCTATCAAAATAGTCTGGAAGAGGACGATGATGTAATAGGCACCCGCTTTGTACTAAGCCCAAATCACCCACGGGTGGATATTTGCGATATGCATGCCAGTGTAAACCGCTTTGGTTTAGGTAAAGGTGTGTACCCGAAGGGTAAGAACCCTTGGCCAGCGCACCCCAACACACTTAGCTATGTGGAAGCTGTATTTGTGGATGAGGTGACCGACGAAGACCGGGCCGGGAAGGAAACCCGCATTGATTGGTTAGCTAACCAACCTTACAACCAGCGAGTAGGTGTACTGGGCGTGTATAAAACTAACCTGCTCCAAAATGACTTACTCAAAGAAACAATGATTAACAGCCGCGTTAAAACACTTAAAAGGCGCTTTGGCTAACCTGGTTAAACTTTTACCCTAACTTTGCGCATTTCATCCTGACACACTGCCAATAAGTCATTGTTACAGAGTGTCACTATGCGCAATTCCCGCACTATCCGTTTAGAAGCCTCACCCACCCGGGCTGTGCGCTTCCTGGCGTCGTCGGTTTCAGTGGATGCTGAACGACAAACCAGTACGGTAACCGTTACCCGCACCGGCCAGTTCTTTGATCCCCGTTATGGTGAATTTGAGATCACTCATACCATGCTGCAAAGCATGATTGATAACTTTAACGGCAACGTGTTTGGGCAGGATATTTGTATTGACTGTGCACACGACCCGAGAAATGGCGCAGCTGGCACCGTTACCCGCCTGTTCCTGGATGGGAACAAACTGCGGGCTGAAGTAGCGTGGACTCCCTTTGGTTTAGAGCTCATTAAAGACAAAGGTTATCGCTACCTATCTGCCGAATTCAGTGAAAACTTTGTAACCAACGAGCACCCCTTTACAGAGCATGGCCCGACCTTATTGGCGGCTGGCTTAGTGGTGCGCCCTTGTATCAAAAATTTAGATCGGGTGGAGCTATCGGAATCAGATGATTTTGACGGCTTACAACTGATCAGCGAACAACTCGCGAAAGAATTCAAAGAGGATTTAGTTATGGATAAGTTACTCCAACTGTTTGAAGCTGCGCTTAAAAACAAAAAGCTCAGCGAAGAGGCCATTTCACAGTGGGTGAACACGGCTAAAAAGCTTTGTGCCAATGTTAGCGATGAAACTGAGCAGGAAGCACTAATTGATAACCTGCAGGAAACTGCGTTATCACTTGCCGAAAGCGGCCAGTCACAAACAATCACCCTTAACCAACCTGGTTTGTCTGCGGAAGATGCGAAAGCCTTGTTTGCCGAATGGCAGGCTGATGCCGCCAAACAACTGGCCGATGCAGAGGCGAAAACCACCGCCAACCGTAAGCTACTGACTGAAAAAATCAATGCGGTAGAAGGTTTCAGTGATGAAACGAAATCGGTACTTCTGGAATCAGCTGATCTGGTAACTGGCGATATGAGCGAAAGCCAAATCACCGCCATGGCTAACCAGCAAATCAAGTTGGGCCAAAGCCTTGAGTCGTCTAAGAAGTTAGCGGGCATGGGCTTTAACGGCGGTCAGGGCCCAAGTGGCTCTGTTATTATTTCGTCTGCGCATAATGCTAATGCCATGAAACTGGCTGAAGACGTGCGTAAAAACCTGAAACAAACCAGCGCTTTTTCAAATGGCAGCATCCGCTTGTCAGAGCATGTTGACCCATTTGTGAATAACGTACTGTCATTGTTTGACAACCAGTACAACGACAAACTCAATCGTGAATATAAAGTGCTCTCAGGTGAGGGCAATATCAGCGACACAGAACTGCCTTATGCATTCCGCCGTGAAGTGATACGCGAAGCGTTGCACGATATGAACATCCTACAGCTGGTCGCGACAAATACTGACCCAGGTGCTCAGGCCACAACACAGATCCCGTATGAAGAACGCAAGCCATTTACCACTATCAACGATGGTATTGTGTTTGAACGGGGCGCTATCCCTAAAGCAGGCGTGACCCAAAGAATGGACATGGCCTACATCAATGCGATGAAACTGGCATTTAATATCTCTGATGAAATGATGCATTTTACCAAGGTGAGCAATGTTAACTGGGATTCATGGGGTCGCCACGTGGCCACCTGTTCACGGATCCTGCGTGAAATTATTGTGCGCCGCCTGGCTAACGAAATGCTGCGCATGAGTGATAGCTTTTCTGCAGGTACTACCTCTAACGAGAGTATTGCGTCACAATTGGATGGTAGCAATGCAACCATTAAAACGGCTAATTTTCCGATTGTTCGCCCGCATACAGTCTATGATTTGCAGGGTAACGTTGTTGGCAGTACCACCAACCCAATTACTGTGGCATTTGGTGGAACTACTATCGAACCATTCGATGGCACCGGCAACCAGTCCGCAGGCACCTATTGGGTGATCGATAACGTAAATTTAGGGTATATCGCCTTTGTGGACGAAAGCGGCGATGCTGTTATGCCTAATGAAGCAACCGCTACAATCAGTTACAGCTACGCCACCAACGTTGCCAAGTTTGATACCGCTATTGCCACTGGTTTAACGTTGGAGCAGCACCTTAACGGTCTGTTACGAAAAATTGGTTCACGTAAAGCACTAATGAAGGATGATCGCTACATTGCGCCCAATTTCCTGATGATGAGCAATACCTTAAATGATACTTGTACCAACGCCGATCAATTTGTGGTGAGTCTAAAGCGTGACGGCTCAGACACAAACAACATGGGCGACCTGGTAAATGTGAAAGGTATTCCAGCATGGGGGACTAATGCCCCAGGTATTGATTTGGGCGATGAACGGATCCTGATGGGCGAACGTGGTACTACAAATTACGTGGTTGCCAAAGCGTTCGCTATCGGTGAAATGCAGGAAGGCCGCGATCCGACGACCGGTGAACTAAACGGTACGAAAGAAGCGTATGGAACCGAGTTTAATGCTATCCATACGCCTAAGCCTTTAGCAAACCGCTACACGTCTGTACTGGCATACAGCGCAACCAATCGCTAATTAGTCAGACCTCAAACCCAAAAGGCAGGCGCTTGCCTGCCTTTTTTAATACAGGTGCCTTATGAAAGAACAACTCTATACCAATAACACAGCACAAATTCAGTTTGTCGGCGGTAAGCTTATTCCCCCTGGAGAATCCCGGCCGGTAATGGTGCGCCCTGTTTCAAATGCAGCACCAAAAGTCGACTACGACGCTATCCTTAACTGTAAGGTTAGTGAACTGGCAGAGCGCATAGAAATTTTATCGCTCGATGCATTGCAGGCCATGCTGGCAGCAGAGGAAAACGGCGCCAACCGTAAGGGGGCAAAAGAGCTAATTAAAGAGCAGATCAGTGGCCGCGAATACGATCTGGATCTACAGGAATTCGCCCTTTCTTTAACTGACGTTGAAGATATCGATGCCTTGCTATTGTTAGTTGGTGACGATGAAAATAAAGTAGCAATGGTTGAAGAGGAAATTGCCCGCCGCGAAGAGCAAGCAAAGAATGACAATCAGTAAAGTTGATCTCATCAATGAATTGAAAGCATCGTTAACCAGCACCACCAAGGTGCTGGACGACTTTGATCAAAGCGGCGTTTACGACGAGATTGTTAAAGCCGCAGTGACTGCGCTCACCGCTCTATCACCGGCAACCAGCGTCGACACCATTAAGTTACAAGCTAATGTTCAGGTCTACGAAGCACCAGCGGATTTATGGTCTTACAAAGAAACCACCTGGGGTATGCAACAGCCAGTAGAACCCTGGGATCCTGGCTTTATTTCTTTACTACCCACGGTGCAAAGTAGTAATGGCCATATATTCTTTAATTTTGCGCCGACTGCCGCCATGCTGGCCAGCCTCGGATCCTCATTTACCTATTTGTATTTCAAGCTTTATAGCATTGACGAATCGGACAACATCAATGTAGAGAGCAATAAATTCACATTGCTGTTGTTATTATGTCAGTGCGAAGCGATGAAAGTGCTTATGCTGCGCGAACCGAGCATTCAAGTTACCGCCAAAACCGGGCTCAGCAATTTACGCCGCGGCGATCCAGGCAATGTGTATCGCCAGTTGCTGGGCGATGCCAAGGAACTGGCCCGTAAATTATGAATACCGTTTCGCTCAACGTTAGTCGCCACGGGCTGTTGCAGGTCATCAAAAAGTCACCGGCTCTGGCAGAGCAGGCAATAAACCAGATTTTTCGCCGGGCTACCCAGGAAGGTACACGGGAAGCAAAACGTGAAGCCCCCAAAGCGGATTCGACGTTAACCAATTCGATTGCGCCGAAGCAGTTAAGTTATACGCATCACCAAATTATTACCGGCCCGCATTATTCCCGCTATGTGGAAGAGGGCACCGGCCCGGGCGGATGGGTACCGGATAAAACCATGGAAGACTGGTTAAAGGTAAAAGGCATTCGGCCTCGTGACCCGGATATGAGCATGGAACAGTTAGTTTATCTTATCCAAACCCATATTTTTTACACAGGCACACCGTCCCAACCGTACTTAAAACCCGCCGCAGCATTGATCCGCAAGCGCTTGCCGGCTATCGCGCCTCCAGTGTTAGAAAGAGTATTTAATAAAGGATTTAAGGCATGACACCAAATGACCGTATTCTTGCCCTTGTAAGTCGCCTGACGGCGCAGGTATCGCCCAATGTGGTGAGTCGAAACTACCAGGACGTGGATCGTTTCGAAGAACGGGACAAAGCGATTTTTGTCGTGATATCCGGTGGTTTTCCGCAATTTGGCGGATTGTTTGACGAAGAGGACGAGCGCCACGAAGTCATGATCCTGGTGCAGCAATACGTTGCCGATGGCACATCAGGTGGCGACAGAGAGGCTCTGGAATTCGGTTTTATTAATACCATCCGCCAACTGGTAAAAGAAGACGGTACCCACAACGCGCCGTTAAACCTGGAAATGAAAAAAGCTCACAGCAGCCGGCAAATGGATCCTAACCATGCCTGGGTTGTGGTTGAACTGGAATTTAACGACCTGTAGAGCAATAACTTTTACCCTAACTTTGCGCATTTCATCCTGCCACACTGGACCTATCATAACGAGGGTCCATCTATGTCAATCACAGTCACCAATGCCAGTAAAGACGTTCAGCGTAGTGCTGGCATCGATTTCAAGCCAGGCAAGAACACTCTTTCTGCAGCGGCGTTAACGCCAGCAAAGCGGTGCCAGATTGAAGCCAATCCACATTTAACCATTAGCGAAGCCACCGAAACCGCTAAAAGCAAAGGGGAGGCCAAGTAATGGCTGTATTTCAAAAGTATAAAACATCACGATTAGTACTCGCGCTTGCCGTGTTTAACGCGACGGCAGATCCGGCGTTAACGGTTGGCGAAGATTACATTGCAGCTGGTGAGACCCCTGTATATGTGCGTACTAAAAATGCCACGATAAACCTGCAAGTGGAACAACTCGACCGGGAGTTGGATGACGCAACTCTGGGTTTTAAAGAGCAACTATTGGTTGGTCACCACTTCACCATTGAATGTGAAGTTGAAATCGCCGGTCGTGGCACGGCAACAACCCCAGCTGCCTACGCTGGCCTCATTCAAATGGCTGCATTTGATCAGGATATTTCCAGTGGTACTCACGTTGACCATACCCAGTTAGATGATGACAGCTGGATTGATGGCACGATTTATTTTTATGCCGCTGGTCGTTCTCATAAATTACTGAATGCACAGGTCGAATTGGGCTGGAATGTGAGTAACGGTGCTGTGGGCGTTTTCCCTTTAACCATTACTGGTGTTTATGGCGGTGTTGCCGCTGATGGCTTCCCATCTCCAACCTTTAACCAGGCTAAGCCGGTGAAAGTTGGCAATCAGTACACCACGTTTACGCTCGATGGTGTCGAGTACGCCATGGTGAATTTTACCGGCAACCAGAACAACGAAGTTAACTATACCGACCTGCCTGGTTACGAAGGCGTGAGCATTGACGATATTGCACCGGAAGGTGAAATCGAAATCTTAGCGCCTGCCCATGGTGACTTCGATCCGTTCGCCATTGTGAGATCTGAAACTCAACCGCTTTTGCCAGTGTCCGTGGTGCACGGCACCACCGCGGGAAACATTGTGACTATCAGCAACCCGCAAATCCAAATACTTGGCGTCGGTTATGGCGATTTTGAGGGTAAACGTACCTTTGTAATGCCATTCGGTGGCATTGGTAAAACTGCGATCCGGACGGCCTGATATGAAGTTGAAAATTATTGAAACCAATGAAGTGACCTGGCCGGTAACCGTTAACCTGCCACAGGATGGTGGCGGGGTTACCACCACTACATTTTTTGCCCGTTTTAGACGCCTTTCAGAAGACCAGTTTAACGAGCTTGGCCAAAAAGGCGTTACGCCAATAGTTCGTGCTGCGCTGGTTGGGGCTGGTGAAACTGAAAGCGATGTGGAAAAGCTGAGTGAGGAAGAAAAAATAGAGCTCACAAAGCTCAGCAACTACCGTGCTGGCCTTTACGATGCCTACTTAAAAATGGACTCAGCGATAGAAACAAAAAACTAATGGAACTCGCCCAAGGATGGGTGGGGCCATCGGTTACTCAGGCTGATCGAAACGACTACATAGATCAGCTTAAAGGATTAGGTAGTAGCGATGATGAAATTCAGGCAATTCTGGCAGAGGATGACGATTTCAAGGACAGAGTTATCGAGTTACTTCCAGAAAATAAAACGGCTTTTTACTGGTTTTTGGATATCGATGACCTATGGCAATACACAGAAGGTATGCGTACCTGTTTAGATATACAGGCAATTCTGGCCGATGCGCAGATCACAGGTCGAAAGTATTCAAAGCTCGATTATCACAAATTGCGGATCATTGGTCGGCATGTTATTCACTGTTTAGCAGAGCGTTATCGTGAGCAAAAGCGATCTTGATATCTTTATCAATCTGATAGCCAATACTAAGGGCATGCGAGGTGAATACCAGCAGGCCGCGGCTAAACAGGTGGCTTTAAACCGTGAAATGAATCGGGGAAAGCAAGCGGCGGCAACGGCGGCCAGCGGTTTAAACCAAGTTGAACGCCAATCCTCTTTACTCAATACCAGCTTACGCTCAGTGGCCGGAACGGCGGCCACTGTTTTTGGCGTGTTATCTGCCAGAACAGCCGCTATCGACATTAAAGACACCCTGGCTGATTATCAGCAATTCTCAACGCGCCTACGTTTTCTGAGTGAAGATACTCAGGATTACACCAGCACCATGGCGTTTTTAGATAACCTTGCCGATGAACACGGTAAAACTATTCTGAGCCTTGGGGAAAGCTACACGTCGTTAGCAGCATTACGCAAAGGCGACTTGCTCACCATGCAGCAAAGCCGGGACTTATTGACCGGCTTAAGTAATGCACAAAGCGCGTTAGGGGTCGAATCAAGCAAACTTGAACTAGTGCTTTATGGTTTAGGCCAGGCGATGTCACAGCCTGTAGTACAAACCGCTGAATTTAATCAGGTTGTCGAACCGTTGCCGGGATTAATGCAAGCCATGACCAGGGCTGCGGGTTTGCAATCAGGTTCGTTTAGAGATCTCGTGCTATCGGGAAAAGTCACCAGTGATATGTTGCGAGATATTCTCATCAAAGCCCTTAAAGAGTATGACGGTGCGGCAAAAGCCAATATTGATAATATTACTGCACAAGAAGATGCATTAGAAAACCTACGGGTAAAAACTATCGCCGCCTTTGAAGACCCTATCAATAACGCCTATGGCGCCATGCTTGATACCGCGGCGTCTTCGCTGGAATTTTTTAAGGACAATGCCCAGTCTGTTACTACCGCGCTTGAAGTATTAACGGTTGCTGGGCTACTCAGAGGTACCGCGGCTTTAGTCAATTACACCACTGCAACAGTGGCCAAGCGAACTGCCACCATTGAAGCGGCCAGAGCCGACCTTTTACAAGCCCAGAGTAATGTAAATGTAGCTAGAACCCAAGCAGGTGTAACGGGTATGTATGGCGCCTCTACGGCTGCTGCGACACGTTTAAAAGTGGCCACGGATACATTAACCGCTGCGCAGGCCCGCTATAACGCGGTGGCAATTACCGGTACCGCCGTTGGTCGTGGCCTATTGGCCGTGATGGGCGGTATCCCGGGCGTGGTATTGCTCGGGGGCTATGCCTTGTATTCCTGGGCAACGTCAGCGGATGACGCTACCGCAAAGGCCAAAGGCTTGACCGATCAGGTCGAAGCCCTAAACAGCGCCATGAACCCCTTCAGTAAATACACCAAAACTCAGGCCACGTCTGCGCTACAACGTTATACCGGCCAGATGAAACTGGCTGAGCAAATGGCGCAGGAAATGCGTGAACGGTTCGACAATCCGTACTTCGATGTAACAATAGAACAAGTGGTCGAAGCAGAAAAAGCGGTTGAAGACCTGGCCAATAAAATTGCACTGCTCAATCAGGTATTAAAACGCCCGACTGACACTTCTGGTCCCGTTGACAATGCCGCTATTGAAAAGTCAAAAACACTGTTGGCGAACTTGGAAAAGCAAGCTGCGCTGTATGGCACGGTGGGAGAAGCAGCGAAGATTGCCTATGAAACGGCGTATGGTTCGCTGAAAAATCTGTCAGCTGAAGAAAAGGCCCAGGTAATACTGGCCGCGACTAAACTCGATGCAAAAAAGTCTGAGATAGACCAGGCACGGCAACTTAAAGATGAAACTGATCTTTTAATCTCACAACGTCAACGTGAAATAGCGTTGTTTGGCAATACTACCCATGAAGCAAAGATCCGCTACGACTTAGAGCATGGCTCATTAGTAGCGATTAATGAAGAAATTCGCAAAAAGCTCATTCTGCAAGCGCAGGAACTGGATAAACTCAACGAAGCCAAACGGGTACAAGCTGAAGTCGAGCGAATTGCGGCCGGCGCACAAACCCCGACCCAGCGCGAAAATGCCAATTACAAAAGCAATATCGGCACCCTGGAAACCTACCGAGACAGCCTGCCAGAGCAAGACCTGGCCAAACGCCAGGAAATTAACCAGCTTATCGAGATGGAGCAGTTGCGCCATAACCGGGCGCTGGAAGACATTGCCCGCAATTCCAAAAGTGAAATTGATGCTATGTGGTCTGAAACGTTCGATCGTTTCGCGGCTGGCATTGGCAATGCCACCGCTGATGCGTTGTTTGAATCTAAGAACCTGGGAGATGGGATCCGCTCTGTCCTACTGTCCACTGGCAAACAAGCTGTGGCTACCTTAGTGGAAATTGGTATCAAGCGAGCGGCACTGGCCGCTATCAATACTGCTTCAACTACAACGGAGGCCACCACGTCTGCTACTGCCATGACTACCGCGGCAGGAACTATCACAGGAGCAATGGCGCCAGCTGCTGCAGCAACCACGTTGGCGACTGGCGGTACCAATGGTATTGGCTCATTGGCAACTATAGCGGCTGTAGGTGCTGCCATGTCGGCCATGTTTGCCGGTCTCTTTGATAAAGGGGGCAACATATCGGCAGGTAAATTTGGGATCGTTGGCGAACGTGGCCATGAGTTAGTGCAAGGTCCGGCATACGTAACGAGCCGGCAACAAACCGAAAAAATGTTTCAGCAATCGGGTAATAAAAATGGCGCAACCAATATAACGTACATAGACAACTCACAGTTCAACGTTACCGGAGCAAACACAGAGGAAGTAATTTCTCAAATAAAACCCATGTTTGCGCAAAGTAAACGCGACACGGTTGCAGAGGTTGGCAGACAGCTAAGCAAGGGCCGTGGGCCTGTTTACGATGGATACAGGGTGGCTTCAGCATGACATTACCCGTATTTCCACAACACATTTTGCCAACCCGCCTCACGTTTAAAATTGTGCCAAATTCAAAAACGGTCACAAGCGTAAACCGCATGAGTGAAGTTTGGACGCGCCCGGGGGCTTACTGGGTCTTTCAAGGTAGCTGGTCTCGTATTCGTTATGCCGTTTCTCGCGAACTCGATGTGTTTATTGACTCATTAGATGGGTCTGCGGGTGAATTTATGATGTGGGATTCAACGCATACGCAGTTAGGCGACTGGGGGGGAAGTATAGTTGTACATGGATCAGACCAAAGCGGCACCATTTTACAAATAAGAGGGGCAACGCCAAATGCACTTATTGCACCAGCTGGCGATCGCTTCCAATTAGACAATTATCTCTACAAATTAATGGTGGATGCCATCGCGGATTCAAACGGCATGTGCACTCTGAATATTAGACCTCAGCTATTTAAAGTCCCGCTCGACGGTGAATTACTCATTTCAGATGATCCAATGTGCAAAATGATGCTGCCTGATAATAACCAGGGGTTGTCCTTTGCGGAACGAAAGCTGGTGATCAGTGACTTTACACTGTCTGGCTATACGAGTAACCGCACATGAGAATAATCGATCCGCAACTAGAAACCTTACTGGCTATGCCCAACAAAATAGCGGCATTACTTGGGTACATCGAATGGTCATCAGGTGTTGCCCGTTTCCATAATGGTGTTAGCCAGGTTGTCTGGGACGGCGAAACCTACTATGGCGTTGGTGAAATGGGCGATATTTCCGGTATTAAAGAAGGTGCCGGTAGCGACATTACGCTAACGCTTCAGACCCATGACGTGAATTTGATTGAAGAGGCCATTAAAGACGACAGCTCCGGCGGGAATATTCGCCTTTATCTGGCGGCGTTTGATGAAAACATGCAAGTTTCCGCCGCCCAGTTAATTTATGCCGGTTTGGTTAATTTCACGCCAGTGAGCTATGGGGAAGTACCTAAAATAGCCGTTGAAGGGATTAGTTATAACCATCGTTGGAACATGCCCAAAGAACACACGACCTACACCGCGGCCTACCAACGCTCCTTACATTCAGAAGATAGCTTCTTTGATGACGTTGAAAGTGTCACAAAAGGTCCACTATCCAGCTATCAAAGCAATCAAGCGGTTGGTCGTGGCAGCAGAGCGAGAGGCCATCGACGATGAACATTAAAAGAGTAGAAAACTGGAAGCACAAACTCGGCCAGTTAATACAAAAAGACAGAAACCGCTCGTTTGAATGGGGCGTTCACGACTGTTGCATGTTCGCCGCCAGCGCGATTGAAGCTCAAACCGGCCATGATCCCGCGGCGAAGTACAGAGAGACTTACCGTTGCGAACGGTCAGCACTGGAAGTGATGAAAAAAGAAGGGTGCGAAGGTTTGCGTGACTTTGTGGAATTATTTCTTGGGGCGCCTGATGGATTGCTTAACGTACGGCGGGGTGATATAGCACTAATCAAATTTGAGGGGCGCGATACACTCGGCGTTGTTTATGGTGGCGTAATTGTTCCTGGCGAAAAAGGGCTGGTATCCGTTCCGCTGCAAAGCTGCATAATGAATTGGAGGGTTGGTTAATGCCTTCAGTCGTAGTGGGTGCAATCGTGGCGTATGGCGCTGCAGCGGTGGTTTCGGTTGGCTGGGCGGTTGCTATCGGTGTTGCGGCGGCAATCGCTTATGACAATATGATGGATGGCATGATGGCCGGCGTAGGCGGGCTCAGTACCGCTAACCAGGAATTGCGTGTAGAAGCCAATGCTGCGCAAATTATGATTGTCGGCAGAGCCGTAACCAGCGGCCCAATTACTAAATATGAAAAAAGAACCATCGATGGCGTTGCGTACCATTTATTCTTTACGCCTATTGCGGCTCACCCTTGCCATTTTGTGCAGTTGTATCAATTGGATGGTAAATCTAAAAGTTCGTTGTCTGGTAATGGTTATCGCATTATTGTTAGCCTCGGGGATCAAACCGAACCGGTCCCTGAAGCGTTAGAAGAAATGGCCACCATCGACAATACCTTTGTTGGGTTTGGTTTAACGCACGCCTACCACAAATATGAAATTAACCCTGATATTTTCCCCAATGGCGTTCAGGACGTTAAGTTTCTAGTTAACGGGATTAAAGTCTACGACCCTCGAAAGGATGACACAGCAGGCGGTTCAGGTCTGCACCGACACAATGATGAGTCAACGTGGGAATGGACTGATAACGCCGCACTAATAAATTTTCATTGGAAACGCTGGATGGGCGACATCGAATTGCCTATTGAAATGTTTGACCTTCAAAATATCGCTTTTGAAGCAAACATATGCGACGAGCTTGTCACGTTCACAGATAGTAACGGTGACATTCAGACAGAAAAGCGTTTTACCTGCAACGGAGTCATTGATTTAACTCAGGGCCAACGAAGCGTTGAAGAAGAACTTTTAAGTAGCTGCGGTGGCCGCTGGATCGAAACTCCCGGTAAGTTTTATCTGGCGGTTGCAGCATATCGTGGTCCAGCCTCTGTTACGTTAAGTGACGATGATTTAAAGGGGGATATCGAACGAAACCCCTTTACACCGCTGTCGCAACGATTCAACGCTATTACCGCTTCTTTTATTGATAAAAAGTCGTTCTACCAGGAGTCAAAATGTCCAGAAATCAGTAGTGCGTTTTATCAAACCAGAGACAAGCGGGTTATTAAAAAGAACCGCATTCTGGGTTACACGGACAGCGCTACTATGTGTCAGCGTTTAAATCGAATATACATGGAGCAGATAAACGCCGGAGATACATTGCGCGTTCAAGTAGGTTGGCGCGGCATTAAATGTGCCCCAGGTGTGGTTGTTAATACTAATTTTAAAAACAACAATATCGTTGGCAAGGAATATGAAGTCATTGATTACGACTTTGACTCAGAAGAGTTTGTCTGGACGCTTACCTTAAAGGAAACTGGTGAGGCATTATATGACGACACAATTGTACCTTCTGAACTGGATTTACTGCCTAATTCGACGATAGATAATACTGTTGTCGACATACCAAATACACCAAGCTATTCCGAAACACCCAACGACAGTTGGAGGCAAGGCGTTATAACCTGGACACACCCGGAGCCTGGCAGTGTTCGACGATATATTGTTCTGCTTACCAAAGTGCCAGATGATGGTTGGAGTAAGGTTTATTATCCTACAGCGCCATCTATTGATCTGAATAACCTGGGTAATGGCGATTACTTAGTTGCGGTGAGTGCTGAAAACCGTTTTGAGAAAAAGAGTGAAGCAGTAACGATGCAGTTCAGCATCGGCTTGCCTAACACCCCAATAAACAATGTTACCTATCAAATTTTACCAGGCAGGGTGATCATTAATGCACCTACACCGCCGAACCCAGCAGCAACTTATGACTGGAAAATTTCTTATCAAGATGACTTTGAAACTGCGCAAAGCTACGGTAGGAACTTAACAATAACGGTAACCCCAACGCAGCAGGATGCGACATTGTACGTATGGTACAGGGTGGTCGATGGGGATTTAGCTGCGGCATCCTGGGTGTCATTTTCAATCGAAAATCTCATTGGGTTATCTAGCGGCGAAGTGACGCCCGAATTGATTAGCAGCTTGACGTTGCCAGGGTTGCCGCAAACGCTACTTGATACCATTACCGGTGTCACTAGCGACATCAATAATTGGTCACAACAAACCGGCGAACTGGGCGGCGATTACTCCACGCTGCTGTATAACGTGACCGAAGCCACTGGCGCAGCAGCGGCGAATTACTTGGATATTATCGCAATAAAACAATTGGTCGGTACCACAAGTGTAACGGCTCAAATCACCGAGTTTAAAAACGTGCAGATTGGTTATGAGGATGAGGATACGGGCGAATGGGTGGAAGGCGCAGCGTTTGCCCAGGCATTCAACGAAGTGCGCATTACCGATGCCGATGAAAACGAACTGAGCATTCACCAATACTTTGAAGCCCTTGAAACCCGCACAGGCCTGCTGGAAGGCAAGGTTCAACTTGGTGTTACTGTTGAAGGCTCTTACACCGGTATTGAAATACTGGCTGGTTCCAGTGGCCTAAGTTCCTTTCGGTTGTTTATGGATGAACTGGTGTTTGCCAGTCGCGCCGGTGAAATTGCCTATGAATATCTGGCAGCGTATGGGCGCCATGTTTGGTACGGCGCCACCGTAAAAATCGGCGCAACTGAAATGATTGTCGAAGATTTAGAAGCGCCGTTCGGGCCGGACAATCTCGCCTATTGGCGCGGCCCTACCACACTCAACATGGGCGTACCAGACTTCGATAACCTCACCAAGGCGAATGCTAATGAATGGCGTGCGCCTAATGGAGAATGGTATCGCACCGGAAAAGCTACACTGGCAGCACCGGAATTAACCATTGTCGATAGCAACGGCGATCCGCTGATCGAGTACGACAGTGTTGCTGACACCATTAAAAACTACGGTACGTTCTATGCCGCCAATATTATTGGTGGCCTGTATGGCTCAATCAATAAAACAGTTACCCAGCCAGCCAACGCAGTATCGACAACACACCAGACTTTTTTAACGGTTACCGCTGCCGGTCAAATCGTTGGCGGTACTTTCGACAGAATTTTAAAATCCGAGCCGCTTCGCCTGACCTGGACATCACCCAATAACGTTGATACGGCAACCTTTGTGGTTGATGTGCTCGTCGATGGTGCTGTTGTGGCAACTGCCAGTCAGTTCGCCACATCACCATCAGGTGCTGATATGGCAGTCACTTTCAGCATTCCAGCGTTTTTGGTTGATGTACCTGGCAACACATCAGGTACCACTATTGAATTCAGGGTATCAAGTACTGCAGCTACCGCAGGACCAACAACCATAACCGGCCAGGCAGATGGTGGCGTTGTAAACCTATCTGTATTTAAAACTGATGGGAGCTTAACGTAATGAGCAGCTACGTATTCGAGCTTTCAGACGTATCGATTGCCAATGGCGACAACACGCTACATATAAATAACGCGGATAGCGTGTTTGGCGCAATACCCGGCAGCATGCTATGGATTGATAGCTACCGCCCTCGCTTTGTTCAGAGCGTGGATAATACAGAAAGAACAGTAACACTCACTGCTGACTGGGATAGCACTTCAGTTGTTAATAAGGCAGCGGTTATCGCACCAGTAGCCAGTTTTAATGCTCATCAACAGGCTGTCGATGCCCTAAATAACACCCGCTCTGCTGTTGATAACTTAATCGAAAAATATTCATACAACGAAGGCTCCAGCGTAAAAGGCTTCAACACTAAAACCGAACTGGCGGCGCTGAGCCCAACAGAGACCGGTCAAAATTTTTACTGCGTCAATCCGGTGCGAGAGGATTATAAATTACGTGAAGTTACTTACGTTGCAAAAACAGGCGATATCACCTGTCAGAACGGGCGAATTCTTGAGCGTCTGACGCTCATTGAGCCAGTAGCTTATCTTTCGGTCGCATTCAGCGATGACAGGAACGCGTTGATCGGCTGGGCGAGTAACGGCGGGGCTAAACTCAATGGCGTTTATGCTGTGGGAGGTGCGGATACTGAAGGCGTCGGCGCGGCGTCATGGCAATGCATTGATAAAGCAGTATCGCTCCCAGCCAATAGTGAGCCGGAAACCTTTGGTGCACTCACCGTAGGGTGGTTTGAAGGGGCGCTGTATATTCCGGTGGGCAGTAATTATGACCGCTTTATGCCTTATCGAAAGGCTGACTGTGCAGCTTATGGTGCAGGTCGTGAGTTTCATCTTTTTGAGGCGGTGAAGCGTGGCATTCGCTTGGATGGAGGTACGTTAACCCTAACCAAAGGGGTAACCGTCACGCTGACCGATGAACAGGAAATTGTGGGGGCGATAGATACCCTGGCTGGCGGATATTCATTGGTCATTGAAAACACGGTGGGCGCAGACGTATCCGCCAGTGATATTGTGCGCGGGGCCTGGACCGTAGACGTTGCTAGTGCGGCTAGTTTTTCTGTTGGGCAGTATATCCAGATAAAAGGAGCCGTCGGCCATGAGAAATACACACCAGGGCGTTATACGACAGGCTTATACTGCGCCAGAATACGAGGCATTGATGGGTTGTCGTTACAGCTGGATAGAACGGTTGAGTATATTTTAACGGGCGTCACCGTCTGCCCAGTGGATAACACAGCGGTCACATTAACCATTGAGCACATCGACGCGACTACATTGGCCGTTAATGATGTGCCGCGTGTTCGTCTGGATTCACACAATGCATCGGGTAGCGTCGGGGATACTGACGGCGTGCGATTTGTTAGCGTCGAAAACGCCGCTTACGGTAATGTAAAATTTGAGGCGGATAGCGCTGAAGGTGTGTTTGGTGCGCTATTTAATAATATCAGCTCTGGACAAATTACCTATCATGGTGCCTGGGTCGGCGCAACTGCTGGGGAAAGTAAATCCTTCCGTGCGAATGGCCTGTGCAATCTACACTGTACCATTACCAATATCGGCAGCCGCAAAAAATCCGTTGGTATTCAGGGGGGGAGAAACTGCCAGTTCCGGATCATCGATACTGGTGGTGGTATGGAACATTTTGACAGCGGCGCAACCAATGGCAATCGTTTGGAAACAATCAACCTGCTGGAGTGCGACAAATGCCCCTGCTATGTAGTTATAAAGCATGCGAACGATCAGGCGTTCGAATACGTATCCTGTAC
>NZ_CAJXQY010000081.1 GCF_913058315.1 uncultured Alteromonas sp.
CAGAAAGTCTTACTTAGCTTAAACAGCCTTTTCAGCAGATCCCCGCCCAAAAGCACGCGGGGATGACGAGGTTGTTTTATGCGCACATTAATACTTCGTCATCCCGGCCTCCGAGCCGGGATCTCCCAGAAAGTCTTACTTAGCTTAAACAGCCTTTTCAGCAGATCCCCGCCCAAAAGCATGCGGGGATGACGAGTTGTATTATGCGGGGATGACGAGTTGTTTTATGCGCACATTCATACGTCGTCATCCCGGCCTCCGAGCCGGGATCTCCCAGGAAGTCTTACTTAGCTTAAACAGCCTTTTCAGCAGATCCCCGCCCAAAAGCACGCGGGGATGACGAGTTGTATTATGCGGGGATGACTAGAGTATTTATTCCTTCACTCAACGATTCGAGGAATGAGTAACCCGGGACGCGGCATCGCGCATACTCGCCCCCACCGCGGAGAAACGCGGTTTGACCTTCCATTTGGGTTTAACCGTGGTCATTGGAATAGTGCGTTTTCGTGCCATCAATACGTATACCGATGAACACCACGGGCAGTAACGACTGCACCATTGTTGCCAGGCTGCGGGCTGACCTTTGTTATGACTGGCAAATAGCATGGAAAACAAAATATGCCGGTGTTCAACAATTTCAAAACCAAGCAGTTGCAGCCAGTCTTTAATCCGACCGGCTGAGAAAAAGCGGGCCTGGTGCAGGATATTACCTTTTTTTATCGGCAAAAACCGGGCAAGGCCGGTAAGACTGTATGGATTAAAGCCGCTGATGATCACATAACCATTGGCGGTAACGGTGCGGTCTACTTCGCGTAATATTTCGTGGGGGTCCTGAGCAAAATCCAGTTCGTTCGCCAGCAGGAAACCATCAATACTGTTTTCGATGTAGGGCAGATTATCCGAATAAGATATCAGGGTGCTGCCCTTTACTGCGATCTGTGTTTGCGCCACATGATGGCGAATAGCGGAGCCCGGCAGGCCTATTTCACTGCTCAGATTGCCCAGTTTCACCATGTTATAGCCAAACACCCGTTGGCTTAATTCATCACAAACACCTTCGATAGCTTGTTTTAATTCTTCGCCCCCCGGTAATTCAGACCAGCTTTGTGGGTAACGCAATGGTTTGGGGTGAAACGCTGATTTCATAAACGCCTGATGTGTATAAACTGCCCGGATTAACTGACCGCATGTATTGCATGCAACCACACAACTTTATAGTATCTAAACAACCATGTACAACTTACGGACTGGACTATGCCTACCGACAGTTTTCCGGCAACTATCTCAGTTACGCCGATCCCCGCTTTTAACGACAACTATATTTGGTGTTTGCACAACGAGCAATATGCCGTTGTCGTTGATCCCGGAGATGCTGATCCGGTGCTGGCGTTTTGTAAAGCCAATAACGTATCACTGGCCGCCATTTTAATTACCCATCACCACCCTGATCATACTGGTGGAATTACTAAACTCAGTACCGCGGTGCGGGATTTACCGGTAATTGGCCCTCGCGGCGGTCATATTAGCGGTATCACAAAATCTGTAGCCCAGGGCGACCTGGTGAAACTGCCTCTGATTGGTTGTGAATTTAATGTGCTCGAGCTTCCCGGTCATACTCTTGATCATATCGCGTTTCTGGGCCATAACGCACTCTTTTGTGGTGATACGCTATTTTCTGCAGGATGCGGTCGATTATTTGAGGGCACACCGGGCCAGATGCACCGTTCACTGAATAAAATCAAACGCTTGCCAGCCTCTACCGTAATTTACTGTACCCATGAATATACTCAGGCAAATGTGAATTTTGCTTTGGCGGCAGAACCTGAAAATCAGGCACTGCAAACCTATGATAGCTGGGTAAAAGAGACTCGCGCACAAAACACTCCTACCCTGCCTACTACGTTAAGTACGCAGCTAGACATAAACCCTTTCTTACGTTGCGACTCACCGACTATAAAAAGTTCGGTCGCCAGCCACTCAGGTGCGGAACTTATTGACGAAATTGCCGTCTTTACTCATCTGAGACAATGGAAAGATAATTTCTGACTGTTGATAGAGTGGTTGGGCGACTGTGTCGCCTATAGTATTAGTTTCAACAGGATGCATTGAGACGCGAATTTGCGTACACTGGTAGGCTGTTGAATTACCTAAGGGTTCGTTTCTCAATGAAATTAAAGTTGTCTGCGCTTCATCTTATCGTTGTTGCTTCACTCAGTGGTTGTCAGTTAACTGAGCAAACCGAGCAAGCCGAGACTGAATTGCAGGACAACCGTTCAACCTGCGAGATTGCTCACACTAATATTAACGATCAGGCCGATTGCGAACTGGCCAATGAAGGCGTTATTGAAGTGATGCACCCAACCGAAGAGGTTGAAGTCGAAATTTCCCCGGTTGAGGAAGCCGTTGAGCCGGTTGTCATTGAAAACCTGTGGTTACGAGCCAGTAATCAATTTGCTTTTGAGGTGCCAGCTAACAAACGGGTGGCGGTTCAGCGCGACTGGTATTTAAAGCACCCGGCCTATATGGAACGGGTCTCAAAACGGGCCAGACCTTTCCTTTACTATATTATCCAGCAAATTGAAGCCCGCGAAATGCCCTTAGAGCTGGTATTGCTGCCTATCGTAGAAAGCGCCTTCGATCCATTTGCTTATTCCCACGGTCGTGCTGCCGGCATGTGGCAGTTTATTCCCGGCACGGCAAAACGCTTCGGTATTGAACAAACCTGGTGGTACGACGGCCGTCGTGATGTCATTGCCTCCACCGATGCTGCGTTAGATTATCTGACTTACCTGAACAAGATGTTTGACGGCAACTGGTTGCACGCTCTGGCTGCCTATAACAGCGGTGAAGGCCGCGTGGGCAAAGCGATTAAACGCAACCAGAAAGCCGGTAAACCGACTGACTTCTGGTCGCTTGATTTACCGCGTGAAACCCGCGCTTATGTGCCTAAGCTGCTTGCACTGGCAGACATTTTAAAACATCAGGACAATTATGAATTCAGCTGGCCTGAAATCGACAATGCCCCGGTCATTGCTACGGTAGATACCGGTTCACAGCTAGACCTCGCCTTTGCGGCCGAACTGGCTGGCATGGAGTTAAAATCACTGCATGCCCTTAACCCTGGCTATAACCGCTGGGCCACCGATCCGGACGGTCCTCACCGCCTGGTATTACCGCTGGATAAAGCCGAAGGCTTTACTGCCCAACTCGCCCAGGTCGATCGTAAAGAACGCCTGAACTGGGTGCGTCATGAGGTGAAGTCCGGCGACAGCTTGCTGAAACTGGCCAAGGAATATCACACCACCGTTGATGTAATAAAAAGCATCAACGATATACAAAACAACATGATCCGCATTGGCGATCATCTGATGGTGCCGGTAGCGCTTAAAAAACTGGATGCTTACACGTTGTCTCAGGATCAGCGTCTGGCGTCTACGCAAAACCAGAAACGTGGCAGTTACCAGCTCACGCATAAAGTGGCCGCCGGTGATACACTTTGGGATATTGGCCGTAAATATAAAATAAGCACCCGTTCACTGGCAAAATGGAATGGCATGGCGCCAACCGATCCGCTTATGCCGGGAAAAACTCTGGTAATTTGGGTGGATGAAGCCAGTGATGAGCAAAAGCGCGATGCCATCATGCGCACGCTCACCTACACGGTAAAGCGCGGTGACTCACTGGCCCGTATTGCGCAAAAGTTTAATCTGCGCACCAGTGACATTACCAAATGGAATAACCTGAACCCGAAGAAGTACTTACAGCCAGGGCAAAAACTGACCCTGCACGTGGATGTGACACGCTTACGCAATTTAGGATAAACGCCAACTATACAGAGGGCCCATGTTTAGGATAAACCGGGAAAACCTGCGCAACAGCCACGAGGGCCCCTGGCTACTGCTCGACATCGTGATGATGGGGCTGTTGCTGCTGAACCTGCTGTTTTTACTGTTTGATGGCTTGTATAACACAGCCTTTATTCGCGATACATTAAGCGCCTGGTCGCCGGCGTTTGTCAGTTTTTACGACCCTATCCACCGCAACTTTATTCTGGTCGATCTGGTTTTTATCACCATTTTCTTAACCGAGTTTTTTGTGCGCTGGATTGTCGCCATTAAAACCGAGGAATACCTGCGCTGGTATTTTTTCCCGTTTTTACGCTGGTACGATTTAGTGGGTTGTATCCCCCTAGGCGGTACCCGGATATTCCGTTTTCTGCGGATATTCTCAATCCTCTACCGACTGCATAAAAATCAGATTATCGACCTGAACGATACGGGGATCTATCGGTTCTTTGCTTTTTATTACGACGTGTTTGTTGAAGAATTAAGTGATCGTATTGTGGTAAAGGTACTTACCGATGCGCAACAGGACATCGCGGCCGGCTCTCCTCTGATTGACGACATCACTCAAAACGTTATTGCCCCGCGCCGACCGGTGATCAGCTCCTGGCTTTCCAACATTGTAAACCACCTTGGCCAGTCAATTAATGACAGCCAGCACGGTGATGTCATTCGCCGCCATGTCAAAGAAAGCGTTGGTAAAGCCGTCCGCGATAACGCTCAGGTCTCCACTTTATCCTATGTACCTGTGGTAGGCCGTACTATTGAAAATACCCTGGAAAGCGCAGTCACCGATATCGTTACCGCGTCCATCGTTAACCTGCTAACCGACTTAGAAGCCAGGGACATCGAGGATTTCGTGAGCTCCGGCCTGAAAGACTTTACGCCGGAGGAACAAAACCTGGATAAAGAATTTTTACTGGTGGTCAATGAGTGTATCGAGGCAATCAAGGGGCATGTTTCACAACAGCGCTGGAAGTCGCAGCTGATTGAGAAACAGCAGCAGAAGAAAGAAGCAAAATTAAAGCCGGTGGTGGACGATTCCGATGTTAAAGCACCTTGAGCTCAAAGTTCCGCCGGTGGTGGTATTTATTGCCGCCCTATTGCTAACCTGGTATTGCGCCAGTATTGATGTGATGCCGCTGCCCCACCCGTTACGCCCCTTTGGTTTTGTGATGTTTGTCGCCGGCGGTTTAATTGGCGTGGCCGGTGTGGTGGCTTTCAGGCAGCAGCGCACCACCGTAAATCCCCACCGACCGCAAAATGCCAGTAGCCTGGTAGACGGTGGCATTTTTACCTACACCCGTAATCCCATGTATTTAGGATTGGTTGTTGGCGTGGCAGGTGCGGCATTTATTGTTCGCGATGCCAGCGGGTTAGTATTCGCGCTTCTCACTATGGCCTATTTACAGCGGTTCCAGATTATCCCTGAAGAGCGCTTTATGCTTGAGCTGTTTGGTGATGAGTTTAACCAGTACTGCCAGCGCACCAGGCGCTGGTATGGCCGCCAGGGTTAAGCAGTTTCCAATTTGCTGCTAGCCATAGCAGCCAGAATGTCTCCCAATACCGCTATGCTCTGTTCACGGGTAGCCAGATCGCGGTCTATATAGTTAAAGCGTAAACAGTTGCGGTATTTTCCGGTAGCGGAGAACATCTGACCCGGCGCCAGGATGATCCCCCGCTGTTTGGCAAGCTCTGCCAGCCTGGCCGCATCATAACCTTCGGGTAACTCGAGCCATAAAATAAAACCGCCTTCCGGAAAGCTCACCCGGGTGTGTGCCGGAAAATGTTGTTCAATTCCTTTTAGCATGGCATCTCTAGCCTTACGGTAAGATTGCCGCATCGACCGTAAATGCCGGTCGTAACCGCCCTGGCGAATAAAATTACCAATCGCCAGTTGTGGCAATGTGGGGCACATAGAACTGCTGACATATTTGATGTGGGTGACCTTATCACGATACCGCCCCGGCGCAATCCACCCTACCCGAAAGCCCGGAGCCAGGGTTTTAGAGAAAGACGAGCACAACAATACCCGACCATCTTCGTCAAAAGATTTAATGGTTTTGGGGCGAGGATATTCAAAGGCGATATCACCGTAAATATCATCTTCGATTATCGCTATATCGTATTCTCGTGCCAGCTGATACAGCGCCTGTTTTTTCGCAAGCGGCATCACGTAGCCCTGGGGATTATTCACCGTAGGGGTAACCAAAATGGCTTTCACCGGCCATTGATCCATGGCCAGCTTGAGCGCCTCAATACTCATTCCATCACGGGAGTCGGTGGGAATTTCCAGCGCTTTTAAATTAGCCGCTTTGATAGCCTGCATGGCACCGTAAAAGCCCGGTGATTCCACCGCAATCACATCTCCGCTTTGCGCTACCGCTCTTAAACAAACCGAAAGCGCTTCCTGACAACCAGAGGTCACTACAAAGTCTTCGGCATCAAGCTGACACCCGGTGGTGGCGGTAAGCCTTGCAAGCTGTTCACGGAGGCCTAGTTCGCCCTGCACATGGCCGTAAGACATGCCATCCTGCGGACGGTGTCTGTTGAGTTCGTAAATGTTTTTCAGCAGCGGCTTAAGGGTAGAGGAACTCATATCCGGCATGGCATGCTGAAACTCGCAGCTGGCATCCACACCATGGCCCATCAGCATGGCCAGTACATCTTCCCACAGTGACACGTCCATGGGCCGCTGGGGTGGCTTCGATTCCTTAGGCCGGGCAATTCGTTCTTTGGCGCGGGCCACAAAATAGCCGGATTTGGCTTTCGCCTCAACCAGGCCATCCTGTTCCAGCACTCGGTAAGCTTCCTGCACGGTTGAGATGCTAACCCCGTGTTCACCCGCCAGTTGCCGAACAGAAGGCAGCTTATCGCCGGGCGCAAAATAGCCCATCTGAATGTGTTCCCTGAGGCGAGTGGCCAGGTGTAAATATCTGCTCATCAAAGTGCCCGTTACCGTTAAAACCATACAATATCCAATATATCAGTACTTTTTAACAATAACCCATACAGATTGACGCAATTTGCACCACACAGCCAGGCAAACTCACAAACTGTATGGCTAAACAACGTACCTTTTGCATCTAACTAAGTACAGAAGGATACCGCATGCTATGTGTACAGCGGATGCTGATTATAAATCTGACTATTCACCCCCTAGGGAGCATATTATGGAAACATCATTATTGCTGGGCATTGCTACCTTTGCCTTTATTACCTCAGTCACTCCCGGCCCCAATAATATGATGCTGCTGGCATCAGGGGCACAGTTTGGCTTTACCCGCACGTTACCGCACATGCTGGGAATTGTATTTGGTGTAGCGATGTTATTGCTCAGTGTACTGCTGGGGCTGGGTGTGTTGTTTCAGCTTTATCCGCTAATGTATTCTGTGCTGAATGTTGCCGGTGCGGCATACTTAATCTGGCTGGCTTTCAAAATTGCCTCGGGTCCGGTTACCGGCATTCATAGTGATAATAGGCAATCAACACAACCATTCACCTGGTGGCAGGCAGCACTGTTTCAATTTGTTAATCCCAAAGCCTGGATGATGGCACTGGGTAGTGTGAGCACCTTTAGCCAACCCGGCAACAACTACGTTGAATCCGGCGCGATGATTATGCTGGCTTTTGCACTGCTCGGGTTACCAGCGATTTCCCTATGGGCAGGCACCGGCGCCAGGTTGCGGGTATGGCTGAATAATCCTCGTCGGCAGCGCGGCTTCAACCTGGTGATGGGTGCAGCAACTGCTGCAACATTATTGTTGATTGTGGAGGTTTAGTCAGGACGTTATCAGAGGCGGATATTTAGACTCCCCAATAACATGTATTGAGGTCCCCGCTAACAACGTGCGGGGATGACGATGGGGAAGCATGCGGGGATGACTATGGGGAAGCATGCGGGGATGACGAAATGGGAGTGATCATACCGGCCAAGCCTGTGTCACGAAGGAAGGCCGGAGATGAAGACGTTTTTTATCGGGGGTGACGAATTGGGTTATCAGCCCTTTACTATTACTGACGGCGCCAGGTAGTACCACCGGCACCGTCTTCCAGCACAATCCCCATGGCTGTAAGCTTGTCGCGCGCCGCATCGGCCGCCCCCCAGTCTTTGGCCGCGCGGGCATCATTACGCGCCTTAATAAGTGCTTCGATTTCTGCTACGTCATCGTCGTTGCCCGACTGCATGAATGCTTCCGGATCGCGCTGTAAGAAACCCAGGATCCCACCGATACCTTTAAGCAGGGCAGCAAGCTTACCGGCTTCTTCAGCACCGGCATCACCCTGTGATTTATGCTTATTTAAATCACGGGCTAAATCGAACAACACTGAATAAGCTTCCGGCACGTTCAGATCGTCATTCATTGCCTGCTCGAAACGCTCCAGGTAACCGCCGTAACTGAGGTCGGTTACGCTGTCGACTTTAACACCGCGCAGAGCAGTATATAAACGTTCCAGCGCTGCTTTCGCCTGATCGATATTATCCTGTGAGTAGCTTAACTGGCTACGATAATGCGCCGACATTAAAAAGAAGCGCAGAATTTCCGCGTCGTGCTCACCGAGCACATCGCGCAGGGTAAAGAAATTGCCCAGTGATTTAGACATCTTCTCGTCGTTTACCTGCACCATTCCCGTGTGCATCCACGTATTCACATACGGTGTATCAAAAGCACAGCAGGATTGCGCCACTTCATTTTCATGGTGTGGAAAAATAAGGTCTGAACCGCCACCATGAATGTCAAAATGTTCACCCAGATGCTTATGGTTCATCGCGCTACATTCAATGTGCCAGCCCGGACGACCTTCGCCCCAGGGCGAAGACCAGGCGGGTTCCCCTGGCTTAGCGGTTTTCCACAGCACAAAATCCAGCGGATCGTCTTTGCCCGCTGCCACTTCTACCCGGGCACCAGACTGTAACTGCTCGAGATTCTGACGGCTCAGTTTGCCGTATTCATCATACTTACTTACATCAAACAGCACATCACCGCTTTCAGCCTGATAGGCATACCCTTTTGCCACCAGCTTTTCGATGACGTCGATAATTTCAGCCATATGCCCGGTAACTCGCGGCTCGATGTCAGGCTCAACCAGATTTAGCGCCGCAAAGTCTTCGTGCATCATGCCAATGGTGCGTTCGGTAAGCGCTTCAGTTGTTTCACCGTTTTGATTAGCGCGGGCGATAATTTTATCGTCTACATCGGTGATGTTACGTACATACTTTACATCATAATCAAGGTGGCGCAGATAGCGTACCAGTACGTCAAAACTCAGATAGGTACGGGCATGGCCCATATGGCTGAGATCATACACAGTTATGCCACAAACATAGAGTCCCACCTTCCCTTCTACCAGCGGCTGAAAACGCTCTTTCTGACGGGTTTTGGTGTTAAACAGTTGCAACATATCCTAATTTCCTCATAAACCGGTTTGGGTGGCGAAGTTTAGCACTGTAATTATCGTCTGACCACGCTCTGGCACCAGTAATGGGTGCATTTTCAGGTGAATAAACAATTAGGTACTTAAGAGGGGTTTTCGCATTCTGGCATTTGGGCTACCATTAGCGGTCTATATAGCCAAAAACTAAACTAAATTAAGGTAAGGTTAAACATTATGGTGACGTTTAAAACAAATCACGGCGACATTACCCTGGAACTGTATGCCGATAAAGCACCAAAAACGGTTGAGAACTTTCTGTCTTATGTGCAGGAAGGTTTTTACGATAACACCATTTTTCACCGCGTGATTGATGGCTTTATGATCCAGGGCGGCGGTATGACCCCGGATATGGAACAAAAAGACACCAAAGCACCAATCGACAATGAAGCGAACAACGGTGTGGCCAATGAAGCCGGTACCATTGCTATGGCCCGTACCAACGACCCTCACTCAGCCACTGCGCAGTTTTTTATTAATGTAAAAGACAACGACTTCCTCAACTTCAGCAGCGAAAGCATGAATGGCTGGGGATACTGTGCATTTGGTAAAGTGACCGAAGGCATGGATGTGGTTGAAAAAATTAAAAATGTAAAAACCGGTAATTACGGTTATCATCAGGATGTGCCGGTTGAAGCGGTTATCATCGAAAAAGCTGTGATTAGTGAATAATCTGCACTTTGCAGCCTGACCACTGAACACGCTCCGGGGAGTCTGCAGGCTCCCTTTTTAATGCCTAAAAGCTAATAATTAATGCCGTTTACTTACTTTATTGCTGACATACATTTAAGCGCTGAGCGTGATGACATCACCGAGTGTTTACTCACCTTTCTTAAGCAGGATGCCCCGCAGGCGGAAGCACTGTACGTGCTCGGCGATCTGTTTGAGTTCTGGTTGGGTGACGATGATATCACGCCACTGTCTGAACGCGTGGCCAGTGCTTTTAAAACGCTGTCGGCTACTACTCCGGTATATTTTATTCACGGCAATCGCGACTTCGCTATTCGCCAGGGCTGGACCGACAAAGCCGGTATGACCCTGCTGCCTGAACAACAGGTTATCGACCTTTACGGCACCCCTACACTACTATTGCACGGCGATGAGTTGTGTACTCTGGATATTGAGTATCAGAAATTCAGAAAGAAAGCCCGAGGATGGTGGTGGCCCCGCCTGGTAGGTGCTCTACCGCTGTGGTTACGTCGTAAGCTGGCTCAGCGCGGACGAAAGACTAGCCAGAAAAACCAGCAAAACCTTACCGCTGAGATTATGGATGTCACCCCCGATGAAGTGGTTTACGTTATGGTAAAACACAATGTCCAGCAGCTTATCCACGGCCACACTCACCGGCCCAACATTCACTCGCTTACCGTTAACGGCAAGCCCGCCCACCGTATCGTAGTAGGCGACTGGTATACCCAGGGCAGCGTGTTAAGAGTTAGTCCGGTTGACGTGCGCCTTGAAAAGCGACAGTTTACGCTTAGCGGGTAACTTTTCTGCAACATTAACATCACCATTCTGACAACAAACCTTCATTTATAGGTCAACTATCCTTCACACATCCTGATTAGGCTAATTTTCAATCAACGCTTTGTGTAGTTTACAACCTGCACAACCGTCCAGCCGCGTTGATTAAACCTCGTTAAGCAACCCTTGGTTTGCATGACAAAAAATATAAAATGTCATAATTGGGAATACAAAAATGAAATTGATCTTGAAAGCCGCAGCAAGTGCGATAGCCCTTGCCGTTTCTTCAGGACTGCACGCTGATGTTCTGCCTGATTCTCAGGCACAAAGCGCGTGGTTTACTGACGCTCAATCTAAAATTGCACAAAAACTTGAAGTAAACAGCAAGTTTAAGGCAAAGAACGTTATTTTATTTGTGGGTGACGGCATGGGGGTTTCCACTCTCACCGCTTCACGTATCTTAAAAGGTCAGATGGCCGGAGAGATGGGTGAAGAAGGTTACCTGGCCTTTGAAGAATTTCCGTACACCGCGTTGGTGAAAACTTATAACGTGGATGCACAAACCCCTGATTCAGCCGGTACCATGACCGCCATGATGTCGGGTTTAAAAACCGACGTAGGCGTGATTGGTGTTGACGAAGACATTGAGCGTGGCGACTGCTCGACTGTGGCAGGTAACGAAGTGATTACCGCACTGGAGTTGGCCGAAATTAAAGGCTTGTCAACCGGCATCATTTCTACCGCACGTATTACCCACGCTACACCAGCAGCTACGTATGCAAAGTCTGCCGATCGTAACTGGGAAGATGTATCAGACATGCCTGAAGCTGCAGTAACTGCAGGTTGTAAAGACATTGCCGATCAACTGGTTAATTTTGAAAACTATCTGGAAGATCGCTACACAGGTATAGATGTAGACGGTATTGAAGTTGCTTTCGGCGGTGGTCGTCGTCACTTCCTGCCTCGCGATGCTGCGTTTAACAGCCCGGATGCCGTTAGCTCGGTAGAAGGCGATCGCACCGATTCACGCGATCTGACTGCAGAATGGCAGGATATGTACGAAAATGGTGTCTATGTATACGATCAGGCAGGCTTTGACGCCATTGACCCTGCCAGTACCGAACGTGTATTTGGTTTATTTAATGAATCACACATGCAGTACGAAGCAGACCGCGCTAATGATGTGGCCGGCGAGCCATCTGTAGCTGATATGACCACAAAAGCCATCGATATTCTGGACAATAATGAAAAAGGCTTCTTCCTGATGGTGGAGTCTGGCCGTATCGACCATGGGCATCATGCTGGCAGTGCCTACAATGCCCTGACAGACACCCTGGCATTTGAAGCGGCAGTAAAGGCTGCCTACGAAAATACAAATCCTGAAGACACGCTTATTCTGGTTACCGCTGACCACAGCCACGTATTTACCATTGCTGGTTACCCTAAACGCGGTAACCCTATTCTGGGTAAAGTGGTAAATGTTGGCTCTGATGAGCCAGCAATGGCCGCTGATAACATGCCTTACACCACGCTGGGTTACACCAACGGTCTGGGTTTCCAAGACCTGGGTAACGAAACAGATGCCGATGCAATCTATGCTTATACTGCCAATACGGGTCGCATGGATATTACAAACGTTGATACCGAAGCTTCTGGTTATCACCAGGAAGCCCTTATTCCTTTGGGTTCAGAAACCCATGCTGGTGAAGACATTTCACTGCATGCCTCGGGCCCGGGCAGTCAACTTGTCCAGGGCGTAGTTGAACAAAACGTCGTGTTCCACCTGATTAATCAGGCACTGGATCTGGTAGAAGAATAAGCGGAGTAATCATAATGAATTTATTTAAATTAAGTTTAGTGGCGGTAGCCATAATGGGGCTTAGCGCTTGTTCTCTCGACGGTGACGACGGGCGTGACGGTGTAGATGGTATCGATGGTGTTGACGGTACTGCTGGTACCGATGGTGCCGATGGTCAAAATGGCGCAGACGGTCAGGATGGCACTAACGGACTCAATAGTCTGGTGATCCAGACAGCTCTTGCTGTAGGTGATACAAACTGCCCTAACAGCGGTGTGCAAATTGACTCTGGTTTGGATGCCAACAGCGATGGCGCACTTACCGGTGACGAAATTGAATCCACCAGTTACGTATGTGTGCCGGCTTCAACCGAAGTTAGCAATTCAGAGCTGCTTACCTCACTCAATAATGACTGGTTTGTAGCAGCAGCTGCCGAAGTAGAAGCCAACAAAACCGTATGGCTGGAAGCCACCGGCGCGTTAACGACTAACAGCACCAGCTCAGCCAAAGTCGTAGTAACGTCCAAAGAAAATCTGCAACGCACCGTTACTGAAATGCGTGGACAGGCTAAAAACGTCATTTTATTTGTGGGTGATGGTATGGGTGTCTCTACCGTAACCGCTGCACGTATTTTAGATGGTCAGATGAAAGGTCTGGACGGAGAAGAAAACAAACTGAGTTTTGACAACTTTCCGTTTGCAGGGTTAGCGAAAACCTACAACGTGGATGCACAGACCCCCGATTCCGCTGGTACCATGACCGCCATGATGTCTGGTGTAAAAACCGATGTGGGTGTTATCGGTGTTGATGAAGACATAGAGCGTGGCGACTGCTCCACTGTGGCCGGAAACGAGTTAGTTACAGCACTGGAACTGGCGGAAATTGCGGGCAAATCAACCGGTGTAATCTCAACGGCGCGGATCACCCACGCAACGCCCGCAGCGACTTACGCCAAATCAGCAGATCGTAACTGGGAAGATGTATCTGACATGCCTGCAGAGGCTGTGACCGCCGGCTGTACCGACATTGCCGATCAGCTGGTCAATTTTGAGAGTAACCTGGAAGCACGATTTGCCGGCCTTGATGTAGATGGCATTGAAGTTGTTTTCGGTGGTGGTCGTCGTCATTTCCTGCCACGCGATGCCGCATTTAACAGCGCGGATGCCGTTAGTGCAGTAGAAGGCGATCGTACTGATAACCGCGACCTAACCGCTGAATGGCAATCCATGTACACCAATGGTGTTTATGTATTCGATCAGAGCGGCTTCGATGGTCTGAGCACCGAAACCACAGAACGTGTATTTGGCCTGTTTAATGAGTCTCATATGCAATATGAAGCCGATCGTGCCAACGATGTGGCCGGTGAACCTTCACTGTCTGAAATGACCGAAAAAGCCATTCAAATCCTTGATAATAATCAGGACGGCTTCTTCCTGATGGTGGAGTCAGGCCGCATTGATCATGGCCACCATGCTGGCAGTGCCTATAATGCGCTAACGGATACCATTGAGTTCGCGAACGCCGTTGCTGCGGCTGATGCCATGACCAGTGATGACGATACGTTGATTATTGTAACCGCCGACCACAGCCATGTATTTACCATTGCTGGCTATCCTAAGCGTGGAAATCCCATTCTGGGTAAAGTAGTGAACGTTGGTTCAGATGAGCCCGCGCTGGCTGCTGATGATATGCCTTATACCACATTGGGCTACACTAACGGTTTTGGTTTCCAGAATCTGGGGAATGAAACAGACGCTGACGCAGTGTACAGCCTGAACATCAATACTGGACGTATGGACCTTACCAGTGTGGATACCACTACTACCGGTTATCACCAGGAAGCGCTGGTACCGTTAGGCTCTGAAACCCATGCTGGTGAGGATGTTGGGATTTACGCCAAGGGTCCGGGTGCCTGGCTGGTGAATGGTACCAACGAACAAAGCGTGATTTTCCATGTAATGGATTACGCTGGTGACATGGTTGAGCAAGCCAACAACGAAGTGGAATAATCCACGACGGTAAATGCCACAGGGCAACCGTAAGGTTGCCCTACTTTGGTTAAAAAAGAGATACCTAAGATGTACAAAACGATTTTTACGCTTTTCGCCTTTTGTTTTGCCCCACTGAGCTTTGCACAGAGCTGTGAAAACAATGCTAACGCCCTGGTAGCACGCTACACCGTAGAGACTCACAACGCCCGGGGTGACCAACAAAAACTACTCGAACTGTGGCGAAACGAAAGGGTAGTCGCTTACCGCTATCCCCAAACACAAATTACTGAAGCCTGGGAGCAGGTAAATACTTCCCTGATCAAGCCTACCCGCTATTTTGATGCGCATGCCAGAGCCATTGAATATCAGCCTGGAGAAAAAGTGCACGGTAAAAGCGAAACAAACTGGTCTTTCCGCAATCAGTTATTCAGCGATGAACTCATTGCCACAATGACAGAGACCAGCCGGACTGGCAGTGGTTGTAATACATTAATTACTTTTGAACGAGAGGATAATGGCACCAGAATCACCTTGATTTGGCAGCCCGCACTCAAACTGGCCACTTCATTCAAGGCAGAATCAGCTCACCAGTCAGTTCACTGGACACTCACAAACACTGAGTTTGATAAACAACAAATTGAGCAGTTTTTTGCTGCGCGCTACGCTTATCAAAGCACCGATTTTGCAGATATAGGCGATGACCATACCGACCCGTTTTTAACCAGAATGGTCCACCAGGGGTTTATTGAAAAAGGGGCTTCCGGTTACTACAACAGTGATGGCGACGCGCTGCAAGGCGGTCACCAGCACTAATTTTACTAACAGGTTGCTGAGCACCAAGCTCGGCAACTAATGACTGACTGCGCGTTTGTCGGCAACCGGCAGGCCTGCACCCATCCAGTTTTTAAAACCACCTTCTAAGTGACAAACGTTATCCATGCCCATTTGCTGCAGTGTTAGTGTGGCCAGCGCAGAACGCCAGGCCGACTGACAATACAAAATCAACGGGCCAGACTGACCAAACACCTCACGATAATAAGGGCTGTCCGGATCAACCCAAAACTCCAGCATGCCACGCGGCGCGTGAACCGCTTCCGGGATCATACCATCACGCTCTAACTCGCGAATGTCTCTGATATCAATAAAACAGGCTTCACTTAACTCATACAGCTCCCTGGCATCTTCCAACGGGATTGTTTTTATTTGCTGCATCGCCTCATCCAGCAATGCTTTATAACCTTTACTGATCGCCATCTGCACTATTCCGGTTTACTAAAACTCAGAGTCTAACCAGCTGGCAGATACCCGACAACAAGACCTTAGTGGTATAGCCGGACTGGCGGTTTACAAATGATGTGCTATAAACAAAGGGGTGTGGATTGAGTATCCGGTTTCACACCCTACTTTTTAGGACGATCGCGACATCAGGGAAGGAGACAATGTCGGTGTTTCTGTTTACCCAGGCTTATTTTATCTACAGCGTGCCCATTCTCGTTGGGTTAATGCTGTGTACCATAGAAAGCTTGTTTCTGCTGCGCGGCAAATCGTTTTTAGGTTTATTGGATATGCCGCAGCAATTCGGTCGGCCGGAAATTACCCCATATCACTTTGTTCCGCAAACACTGCGGTTATACGAAGTAACCATTGTCTTCTGGTTTATGGTGTTTTTTATCACGTTTGGCACCAGCGGTATGCTGATCCAGCGCTTGTACTTTGCCTACTGGCAGGCTTATGCCCCTCAGGCCCTATTGTTTCCTGTTACGCTGGTAGTTGCAGCTACTGCTACTGCGGTGGTTATTCATCATCTGGCACCACATTTACGCAGCTATAACAGCCTGCTTGCAAATGAAGAATATGCCGGGCGTATTGCCACCATCGTGGGTTACAGCGAGTTTCTGGGCGCTGAAGTCCGTGCGACGGTCTTTGATCAAAACCACCAACTGCTGAACATTAAGGTTCAGCCGATGGAAGCCAGTGAACGTTTGCTGTGCGGCGATAAAGTAGTCTTGGTTAAGCGCACCAATGAGAGTTGGCTGGCCACCCGCCATATCAGCCGCGAACAGTTGAACCCTCAAACCCGGGTGAAAGTAACCCGGTAATTATTAACGCCTGGATAGCTTGTCTACCGCACTGATGATTTGTTTTGAGCCGGAGGCAATTTCACTCATCGAGGTTTTAGTTTCTGCCACGCTCTGAGCTACCTCATCTAACGTTTCCAGCCCCTGTTTAATGGTACTCACAGCATGCTTGGTTGACTGGTCGTTGCGAGAAAACACGGCCATGATCTCTTTGGTAGATTCGGTGGTGCGAGACGCCAGTTCCCGCACCTCATCAGCAACCACAGCGAATCCCCTGCCCTGGTCGCCGGCTCTCGCCGCTTCGATAGCAGCATTAAGTGCCAGCAAATTCGTTTGATCGGCGATGGCGCTAATGGCACTGACCATTTTATTCAGCTCTGAGGATTGTTGTTCCAGTTCACTGATTTCGGTTGATGCTTTCGTCATTTGTTCAGTTAGTGAAGCCAGCGAGGCCACCGTTTCAGTCATCAGTTGCTGACCGCGATCGGCTTGTGAGCCGGTCTCGGCAGACATCGACGATGCCATTTCTGCAGCCTCCTTCACTCGCCGTTCATTATCTACTTGTTGAGTTACGTTGCTGGCGAATTTAATCACCTTGTACACCTGGCCGTCGTCATCAATCACCGGGTTGTACGACGCCTCAAGCCACACCGGATTACCATGCTTATCGACTCGTTCAAAACGCCCGGAAATAAATTTACCACGGGCCAGAGCATCCCAGGTTTGTTGATAATCCGGTGCATCACTGACCACCTGTGGACAAAACATACGATGGTGTTTACCTCGGATTTCATCCTGCGAATAACCGGTGGTTTGTAAAAACAATGAATTGGCTTTGATGATAATTCCGCCAGGCTCAAACTCAATAATAGCCATGGAGCGGTCAAGGGCTTGAAGAATATCCTCATTACTCAGAGAAGACTGAGTATCTACTTCCAGGCGGGTGCCAAATACATCGATGTGATCACACACCCCCTGAGCAGTATAATGAGGTTGGATAATAAGCTGCACGCTGGTGGCTGTTTCAGCGGCCTTTAAATTAATACTGCCGGTCCAGTGATGCTGACTTTTGATAGCATCAGACAGATAACGAAACGACTTGGACTTAAGGTCCTTATCGGCAACATTTGCCGTAAAAGGCTCCCCCGCCATTCTGCCCGACCGAGACCCCAGCACACTTTCATTTTTACTGCCGCTCGACTGCACCACGCCAGCAGGCGTTAACTGCCAATATAAAAGATCGTTCTTAAGGTTGTTCGAGGCACGCTTATATTGATTAAGCTCAGCCTGGAGGCTGGCAATTTCCGCTTTTAATTTCTGATTGAACATGAATAACAGGACTTAAAATACTACATTTGCATCTAGTATGGCACAAACCAAAGCAAGTGCCATTTGCCTGTTTAAAAAGATGCCAGCCTTGGTTGCATTAAGAGAGCAATGCAGCGCGAACCAGTTTTCTATTCATCAACCTGAGTGACCGGTGCGCCACTGTGAAATTTAAAATCATCATCAGCAGATGAGATCAGCTCAGCTTCGACATCGCCAAAAAATTCCACACGCTCGGAAATATCCGTGCCGGCAATCTCTTCAGCCAGTGTCAGATAATCCTGATAATGACGTGCCTCAGAACGTAGTAACGATACGTAGAAGTCGCCCAGCCGTTTATCTACATGCGGGGCCAGCGCAGCAAAGCGTTCGCAGGAACGCGCCTCAATGTAAGCACCGCAGATCAGCTTATCGATAAGTGCCTGAGGCTCATAAGTACGCACATGTCGCAGCATCCCTCTGGCATAACGGCTGGAGCCAACGGATTCGTAAGGGATACCGTATTCTTCCAGAATTTCCAGTACCTGATAAAAATGATGCAACTCTTCTTTTATCAGCATCACCATTTTATCTATCAAATCCTGACTGTAAGGTGCGCCGGATTTGGGGATCATCGATTTAGTCAGCTTTTCATGATTGGCCAGTTCACGCCAGTCGCCCTGTTTACGGTAGGTAAAATCCTCGAAAGGTTTTAACCAGGCCAGCAGGGCTTCACCACTTTCTTTATCCACCGCATATTTGCGGATAAGGTACATGGCGGATTGGGCGGCCTTCAATTCACAAACCAGATGGTCGAGCAGCACGACCGGCAGGTTTTCCCGCTTCGTGGCCTCGTTTATCCAGCTTTGTGGTGTGGGACATTTTAGAAATGCGTTAATGGGTGATAATAGTTCATTCACCTGAGATTCTCTGACCTTATTGATACTGGTTAATAACAAACCCACGTAGTCTATCATAGGGCGCAGCTTTGAATTTAGTCTCATAAAGCATAATCACCGCTTAATTTATAAATATTTCACGACGATTAAGGGTTTCAGGTATAGTGTTGTGACCAGGGCAAACGACAAAACCGGCTATTTAACTCGTTGTAATTCTAAAACTAATGAAACGTATTATTCAATTCCTTTTGCCCTCACTATTGTTAATACTCACCCTCGCCGCGGTGGAGTGGTTTGTTGGCTGGCAAACGATTGCGCGAGGATTTGTTCTATTACCCGGGCCGTATTTATGGTCAGCAATGGCATTGATGCTATTTTCTTATGTACTGCGCACCTGGCGGATCCAGGCGAGCCTGATGATTATTGGCCACTTCACCAGGCTGTTTAAGCTCTCACTTACACATAATATCCTGAATATCATGATGCCCATGCGGACCGGAGAAGCCAGCTTCCCCATTTTTATGAAAGCGCAATTTAGCGTTCCCATGCTCACAGCATCATTACACCTAATCATGTTCAGGCTGCTGGACTTACTTTGTCTGCTTTGTATTGGCGGCGTTTTGCTCTTATGGCGAGACTTCCCGCTTCTGTCAGTAGTCATCACCGGTTTATTTGTAGTGGTGATCATGTTTACTGAAAAGCTCAAATTACTGGCCCTCCTACTGCTGCGGCGCACTCATCAACCATTACTGGTTAAGCTCAGAGAAACCCTGGCTCAATTACCAACCAAAGGTAAAACTTACGTCATTATTGCCCTGCTCACTCTCACGTCCTGGCTCAGCAAACTGAGCGCATTTGTGTTAATTGTTTTAGGCATTTCTGAATTATCCTTCCACACTGCATTACTGGGGATTGTTGGTGCCGACTTATCGTCTGTGCTACCCATACACGGTGTCGCCGGTAGTGGTACCTTTGAGGGCGCATTTATTCTGGCAGCAGAAATGACGGGGCTCAGCAATCTGAAGTCGAGTTTCCCGGAACTCCTTGAGGCCAGCGTGCAGCTTCATGTTTTCTTGCTCGCCAGTGCCGCCTCGATTTATGCCTTGAGCATCGTCATGGTGGCTGCTAATCCCCTACCCGCCAGTAAGTCTTAACACCTGCCGGCTCCCCTATATGGTTGGTGCAGGTCCCGTAATCTGCTGTGCTGTTTAATTTATCAACAAAATGTGTTGACTTAGTTTTCGCTTTGGATAAAACTGAAATTGTTGATTATTTGTTAAATAAATAACAAATTAAAAACATTCTCAGCACTGAGGGAAAGAATATGATCCTGAACCACCTGTGGGGTATTTACACCCATCCAAAAGAAGAATGGCAAACCATTGATAAGCGCCACGAAAACTACTTTTATGCGTTTAGCCACATAGCCATCATTGCACTGATCCCTGCAATCGTCGCCTATTACTCGGCTGCCCACCTGGGCTGGAGCTTTGGCGCAGGTGAGGTCATTAAACTCACCCCGCAAAGTGCTATGACCATGAGCGTAGCAATGTATTTTGGTTTAATTGCCGGAGTGGTCGCGTTGGCGGCACTGATGCATGAACTGGCAAAAGCATTTGATACGTTCCCCACTTATACTCAGTCACTGGAACTGGCAGCTTACACAGCAACGCCGCTGTTCATGGTTGGCTTTGCCGGTTTATACCCAGAACTGTGGTTTATTATGACCGTTGGCCTGGTAGGACTTTCCTATTCTGTATACCTGCTTTATTCGGGCGTGCCAATCATGATGCACATTCCTGAAGAAAAAGGGTTTATCTACTCAAGTTCAGTGGTTACTTGCGGGTTGGTGTTGCTGGTAATACTAATGGCAAGTTCGGTGATTTTATGGAGTATGGGCCTGGGCCCGATTTACATGCATTAATACAAGTTCACATAAGCAATAAAAAAGCCGTTCATCTGAACGGCTTTTTTATATCGGTTATACCACTTACGACTCGAAGTTATGCATATCGAGATTGGATAGCTCAGCCTGAACCACCGGCGCTTTTCTGGCCAAATCATTACGGGCTGCATCAATACGTTCAAGGTAAGCCTGGTCCACGTCGCCAGTAATGTAATTACCATCAAACACCGAGGTTTCAAACCGTGAGATCTGCGGATTCTCATGTTGAACGGCATCTACCAAATCTGAAATATCCTGGAAAATCAGGCCATCAGCCTGGATCAGGTCTGAAATCTGGTCAATTTCGCGGCCATAAGCAATCAGTTCGTTAGCCGACGGCATATCGATACCGTACACATTAGGGAAGCGAATCTCAGGCGCCGCTGACGCAAAGTAAACTTTTTTGGCACCAGACTCTCGGGCCATCTCGATAATCTGTCCTGAAGTGGTACCACGTACAATAGAATCATCGACCAGCAGTACGTTTTTACCTTTGAACTCAGAGGAAATCGCATTCAGTTTACGACGCACTGATTTCTTGCGCTGGGTCTGGCCGGGCATAATAAACGTTCGACCAATGTAACGATTTTTTACGAAGCCCTGACGGTAAGGTAAATCAAGAGTAATCGCAATTTGTAACGCGACATCCATGGAGGTTTCCGGAATGGGAATAACCACATCGATATCCAAATCGGCCCATTCACGAGCAATTTTCTCACCGAGCTTTTTACCCATGTTGACGCGAGAGGCGTAAACAGAAATACCGTCAATAAAAGAATCCGGGCGGGCAAAGTAAACAAATTCAAAAATACACGGTGAGGTCACTGGCGTTTGGGCACATTGTTGAGTGAATAACTCACCCGCTTCGGTAATAAATACCGCTTCGCCCGGCGCTACGTCGCGAATAAACTGAAAGCCTACCGCATCCAGTGCAACGCTTTCAGAGGCAACCATGTACTCTTCACCCATTTCTGTAATGCGCTTACCCAGCGCCAGTGGACGAATACCATTGGGATCACGAAACGCAACAACGCCAAGTCCGATAATCGCCGCAACACAGGCATAAGCACCACGCGCTTTAATATGAACGTTAGTTACCACCTCAAAAATGTCTTTTGGAGAAACCGTTAACCCGGTGGTGCGTTGCGATAACTCATGCGCAAAAATGTTCATCAGAATCTCAGAGTCTGATGTGGTATTGATATGACGGCGAGCAACCTTAGCTACTTCGATTTGTAAATCGAGGGCATTGGTCAGGTTGCCATTGTGGGCAAAGGCCATACCGAAAGGTGAGTTAACATAAAACGGCTGGGCTTCAGCCGAGCTGGACGAGCCTGCCGTTGGGTAGCGACAATGGCCAATCCCCATATTCCCTGTGAGGCGCTTCATATGACGGGTGTGAAACACGTCCCGAACCAGTCCATTGTCTTTACGCAGATTAAATACACCGTTGTCGATCGTCATGATGCCAGCCGCATCCTGACCACGGTGCTGTAAAACGGTTAAACAGTCATAGAGTGACTGAGCAACTGGTGTTTTACCAACTATTCCGACAATACCACAC
>NZ_CAJXQY010000082.1 GCF_913058315.1 uncultured Alteromonas sp.
ATTGGTCAAGTGGTGCTTGATGTATTCTGAGGTAGTGTATTCAGATGCCATTGTTCAACCTAAAAAATTAAAGTTTAAAATGCTTTACGTGTTTCGTCTCTACGACCTTCGCCTTACTTTTATTACGACTAAGGACGATACGTTTATTTTTATTTGTTAGTACTATCGTTGACGAAACAAGGCCAGCCAGTAGCTGACCGTTGCTATTGCAAACCCGGCAAATACCGGCAGCGGTTCTAACTTTAAACCTGCAAAGGCAATAGCAAACAAAATTACTGTTGCAGCCAGTTTTAATTTCGAACCCTGGCTGAAACTTTTCGTGACCAGTCTTAACTGACTCGCCCCGGCATATCTGAACGCAAACAATGCGAAAATCTGATTGGGTAAGATACTGATGATAGTCCCCGCGGCAAAAGCTAAGGCTTTATCAACGGAACTCAACAACCCTGTTATGAGAATGAAAATCAGCGCACAAATACTCTGAAAAAGCGCCGCTTGATTGGCCACTGATTTTCCTTTGTCGGCCAAGTTTTTTGTCACATGTATTCTCTGGTTGTGAAACCCAACAAAAAGCGACAGAAGTATACTGTTTTAGCGGTAGAATTCAACCGTTATGGATTTTTTGTATGTTATTGTGAAAATTTTCTGAGTCTATAACAGAAGGTCAGACAAGTTAGCCGCCAAAATCACCTCAAAAAGGCTATTTTATCCGTGACAGAATGCCATCAAGCTGGTCAAGATCATTGAAGTTAATCACCAGTTTGCCTTTTCCTTTGGCATTGTGGTCAATCGACACCCTGGCACCCAGGTTATCCGACAACTTATTCACCAGACTCTTCACATCGGGATCAATTTCTTTTGGCGGTTTAGGTTCGGCAGGTTCCAGAATTTTGCGCACCAGTTTTTCGGTATCCCGAACCGTCAGAGCTTTACCGGACACAATTTGTGCCGCATCAGACTGAGATTCACCGGCCAGGGCTAATAGTGCCCGGGCATGGCCCATTTCAATATCACCATGTTCAACCAGTAACTTTACGTCGTCGTTCAGATTATTCAATCTGAGCAAATTGGTGATGGTGGTACGGGATTTACCTACGGCTTCAGCCACTTCCTGATGAGTCAGTTCAAATTCATTCATCAGGCGATCCAGTGCCTGGGCTTCTTCCATAGCGTTTAAATCTTCACGCTGAATGTTTTCTATCAGCGCAATGGCAACCGCGGCTTCGTCCGGGACATCCTTGATAAGACAAGGGACCACATCCAACTGGGCCAGTTGCGCAGCGCGCCAGCGTCGCTCACCCGCGATTATTTCATATTTGTCAGTACTTACTGATCGCACAACAATAGGCTGAATAACCCCTTGAGAGCGAATAGAAGAAGCCAGTTCTTCCAGCGCCTCCGGTGACATGTCTTTACGGGGTTGATACTTGCCAGGCTGCAAAAATTCGATGGGGATTTTTTTAAGTTCACTGGTTTGTGAAGTTACGGCTTCGCCATCTTCATTGCGTGAGGCTGACTGACTGGTTGCCAGCAATGCATCCAGTCCGCGTCCTAATCCTCTTCTTTTTGCTGACATAATATCCTCAATGCCTGAATGTTTTTTTTATTAACTAGCCTTGGCAGGCATTTCTGACGTTTTGTCCCGGCGTCGTAATATTTCTCCGGCCAGTGCCAGATAAGCTTTCGCGCCGGTCGATGATTTATCGTAATACATTGCCGGTGCACCAAAACTTGGCGCTTCGGCAAGACGCACGTTACGTGGGATTACGGTACGGTATACCTGTTCGCCAAAATGCCGTTTGAGTTGTTCAGACACATCATTGGCCAGGCGATTACGCGGATCATACATGGTCCGCAGCACACCTTCTATTTTTAATTCCGGATTCACTACCGAAGCCAGTTTCTGAATAGTGTCCATCAGGGCTGTTAATCCTTCCAGAGCATAATATTCACACTGCATAGGAACCAGAATCGAATCAGCTGCCGCCAGCGCATTAACCGTTAGCAGGTTAAGGGAAGGAGGGCAGTCGATAAAAATAAAATCGTAGTAGTCCCGGACCGACTGCAGCGCATTGCGCAAACGCACTTCACGGGCAAACTGCTCCATCAGTTTAATTTCGGCGGCAGTTACGTCACCGTTAGCTGCAATTAAATCGTACTTGCCTGAAGTATTTTTGACGATGACTTCGTCAACGGGCTTATCTTCAATCAACAACTCGTAACTGGTTGCATCGACTTCGTACTTATCTACGCCGCTACCCATAGTGGCGTTGCCCTGAGGATCCAGGTCAATCAGTAACACTTTGCGCTTAGTGGCAGCCATTGACGCGGCAACATTTACCGCCGTCGTGGTTTTACCCACACCGCCCTTTTGATTTGCGATTGCAATTACTTTAGCCACGTTTGATCCCAACTATGATTTTTGAACCGTCAGCAGATGACGCTCGCCTTCCAGCCCCGGTACCAGTAACTCTACAGATGATTCCAGAGTAAATGATTCAGGTATTGCTGCGATTTCGTCGGTCGGATACTGGCCTTTTAAGGCCAGAAACTTACCCTGAGTATCTACCAGATGCTCACACCAGTGCAACATATCTTTCAGCGAGGCGAAAGCTCTGCTGAGTACTGCATCATAGTACTGCGCGGGCACGTGTTCCTCAACCCGGCTTTGAATCGGGTTAATATTGGTGAGTTTCATTTCAAACGCACATTGCTTCATAAACCGAACCCGTTTACCCAGGCTATCGAGTAACGTGAAGTGTTTATCCGGGCACACAATCGCTAATGGAATACCGGGTAAGCCCGGGCCTGTGCCCACATCGATGTAGCGCTTATCAGTTAAAAATGGTGCAACGGCCAGTGAATCCAGAATGTGTTTCACCATCATCTGTTCAGGATCCCGAACCGATGTCAGGTTGAATGCTTTATTCCACTTATGGATCCGCTCAAGGTAATCCAGCAACAAATTTTGCTGTTCATCCGACAGTACCAAAGACATGGTTTGGATACCGTCGGACAGGATGGTGCTTAATTTTTGTCGGTCAAAACTCATTTAGGCAGACTGCTTCTCGTGTTTACGTAACATGCCGTGTTTTTTTAAATAAACCAGTAACAGCGAGATCGCTGCCGGCGTGATCCCGGAAATTCGGGCCGCTTTGCCAATGGTTTCAGGGCGGGCATCGGTTAATTTGGCCACTACCTCGTTGGAAAGCCCGGATATTTTACTGTAATCAAAGTCAGCCGGTAACAAAGTATTTTCATGGCGTTGGGTTTTCGCTATTTCATCCAGCTGACGGGCAATGTAACCGGCATATTTAATTTGGATCTCAACTTGCTCAGCAGCAATCGGATCGTCCAGACCCGGTCCCAGTGACGCAATGCTCATCAGTGAAGCATAGGTCATTTCCGGACGACGAATCAGTTCTTCCAGCGAATGCTCGCGACTCACCGGGTTTTTAAGCAAAGTATTGAGTTGTGGCACAGCCGCATGTTCCGGATGGATCCACTGGCCACGCAAACGCTGTTGTTCCAGCTCTACCGCTTCCACCTTGGCATTAAACGCCTGCCAGCGGGCATCATCCACCAGCCCGATTTCTCGACCTGCCGCAGTAAGACGCATGTCAGCGTTATCTTCGCGCAGCAATAACCGGTATTCCGCGCGGCTGGTAAACATTCGGTAAGGCTCTTTGGTGCCCATGGTTGCCAGATCGTCAATCAGTACGCCCATGTAAGCCTGATCGCGACGCAGGATCAGTGGATCTTTTTGTTGTACCTGCAAGGCGGCATTCGCACCAGCAATCAGGCCCTGGGCACCGGCTTCTTCATAGCCGGTAGTACCGTTAATCTGACCGGCAAAGAATAGTCCGTCGATGTACTTGGTTTCCAGGGTTTGCTTAAGATCGCGAGGATCGAAGAAATCATACTCAATGGCATAACCCGGGCGAATAATGTGTGCCTTTTCAAAGCCTTTGATGGAATGGATCAGCGCCTGCTGAATATCAAAGGGCAGGCTGGTCGAGATCCCGTTAGGATACACCTCAACGCTGTTTAGCCCTTCAGGTTCGACAAAGATCTGATGAGAATTCTTATCGGCAAAACGGGTGATCTTGTCTTCGATGCTGGGGCAATAACGCGGGCCAACGCCTTCAATAACGCCGGTAAACATCGGCGAGCGATCCAAACCACCACGGATAATTTCGTGAGTTTGCTCGTTGGTATGAGTGATATAGCACGGGATTTGCTGCGGGTGCATTTCGCGATTACCCATAAACGAGAAGACCGGTGCCGGTGTATCACCCGGTTGTCCCTGCATAACGTCGAAGTTAAGGCTGCGGATATCCAGTCTCGCCGGTGTACCGGTTTTCAGTCGATCGACCCGGAACGGTAGTGCACGCAAACGTTCTGCCAGGGCAATCGACGGTGGATCGCCTGCACGCCCGCCACGATAGTTTTCCAAACCAATGTGAATTGTGCCACCAAGAAAGGTCCCCACGGTTAATACCACGGTTTTGGCTCTGAATTTGAGGCCCATTTGGGTAACTACGCCACATACGCGATCGTTTTCGACGATTAGATCGTCACAGCTTTGCTGGAACAACGTAAGGTTTGGCTGGTTTTCAACAATGTTACGGATCGCCTGACGATACAAGCTGCGGTCAGCCTGAGCACGGGTTGCACGTACGGCCGGACCTTTGCTTGAGTTAAGTGTTCTGAACTGGATCCCGCCCTGATCGATAGCCAGTGCCATCGCACCGCCTAAGGCATCGATTTCTTTAACGAGGTGACCTTTGCCAATACCTCCGATCGCCGGGTTACAGGACATCTGGCCAATCGTTTCGACATTATGGGTAAGCAATAGGGTACGCACGCCCATGCGTGCAGCAGCAAGTGCAGCTTCGGTACCGGCATGTCCGCCGCCTACTACAATGACATCGTAATCCTGCTGATAAAACATAGTTACCTCACTAAAACGAATTCGTTTAGCCAGTGGAGAAAAAAGGGCGCGTATTTTAGCTGAGATCTTAGCTAATGGAAATGGTTAAATTTTCTACATTTTGCCTGTTTCGCAGAAAAGTGGATCGCGTTATTAATATATAGGATCTAGATAGATCTTTTATTTTTATATTTATTAGGGATCGCCGGATCTGTGAGTAAGTGTCTTTTCCTTATTTAAAACATAATATTACGCGATCAATAAGATCTGGAAGACCCCGATCACAACCTATCTGAGATCCTGTGTATAAGGCATGCTTTTATCCACATGCAGTGGTGGACCAGATCTTATCAAAATTCAGATCAAAGCTTTTACACAGCTACTTCTCAGAGGTTATGCACAGCAGTGATCTAGCTCTGATCTAACTGGGGATAAGTTGTTTAATAGATCCAGGATCCGATCAGGGATTAACCCGGTTTATCTGGCTTATAGCGGGGTTTTACTGTGGAAAAGAGTTATTCAGATCTTCACCCCAATGGATCCGCGGATCGGTAATTCGATCCGATCGTGTTTATTCACATTGTGAAAAAGTCGCGTTAAAAAGGCCGTCTTTTTTTGCGCATCGACTAGTTTTAGCCTGACGGTTGACGAATTTTAGCTACAAAAAAACGCCGTATAAGGCGTTATACAGCGTTTTAGAGTGGGTTGAAGGGCGGTTTAGCGAACCTGGTTTGGCTGGTAACGAGGCGGTGTTGTGACCTGATCTTCTTCATCCAGCATCAAGCCCTTACGTCGGCTGGGTCCTGAAAAACGCACTTTATAGGTGTCATATTCTTTGATCGATTCAAAGCAGTAGCGGCCCAGTGCCTGTTCCAGATCGCCAAGGTTGTGGTTGGTGATCAGAATACAGTTTTTCTTGTTTACCAGACGTTGCCGTAACAGATTACCCAGCCAGCTTTGCGCGTTTTTCTTTAATGCGGTCTCGTTAACGCAAACTTCGTCGAGGATCAGCATATCAACGTCGAGCAGTTCCTGATTTGCGGCACGGAATTTTTGCCCTGCATTGTCCTGAGAACCAAAGTCGTAAGCTGAATGGCGCATTTCCAGCAGCGTAGAGAGCTGGCGGTACAATACGGTGACTTCATACTGATCGATAAGCTGATGGGCAATAGCGCCGGCAATGTGTGATTTACCGCGGCCATAGTCGCCGTAGAAAATCATCATATGAGAACCGGCTTCACGCCAGGCTTTATCTTCATGGGCGGCAATAAAAGACTGAGCGATGCTTACGGCTTCAACTACATCATCACTATCTTCAATTAAATTGGCAAACGTCCAGCGCGGGTTCAGGTCAGAGCGGCCATGGAGCATCTCTATTCGGTGTTTTTTGGTTTGCTGCTGGAGTTGAGCGATTTCCTGATTGGCTTGCGCCTCATAATGCTTACGCAGGGTTTTGTAATCGATATATTCAGATTCATTTGGCACTGCTTTACCCAGCGTTCTGGCCAGTGAGTTGAGTTTATCTTTAAATGAATCCATGATTAGTTTTTACCTGATTTATTGGCGTATTTAGCAACAAGCTGTCTGGCATTATCATCTGCTTCGATGCCAGGTTCAACTTTAACCACCTGGTTACCTACCTTTTTAGTGGCCTGATAGCCCTTTGCGGTGCGTCGGTTCTTTAATGCATAGGTAAATTTCTGGGTCCACTGGTAGTTACTGAACACCGCTTCGGGACGGCCCAGCCAATAGGCAACAAATTCACCAATATCCTGTTCTTCAAAGGTTTTATCAATGAGGCCTATGAGTGCAGCAATATCATCAAAGACCTGCTTTTCGGGCTGCCAGTCGCGATGCATGGCATAGTGTTGCTGATGAAACGGCTGATAATCCTGGGTATTGCTGATAAGTGGCAGTAGAACACGCTGGCCGTTCAAAGAGGTGTCCAGACTCAGGTCGGGGGGAACAGAAACGAGGCCGGCATGAGTCAGTTCTTCCAGCAAAATATTAATATCCCGACCACGGGTCATCGGCTCGCGATGCGGATCACCGTTAATTAGTGCCAGTAGTTCTTTATACTGTAACGGCTTGGTTAGCAACGTATCCTGGTTGGCCTGAGGGCGCAGTGCCAAACAATAGACAACCCTTGCCGCGTTGCTTAGCGGGCCGGTGAGGGCGTTCAGTTCTGCCTGGGTAAACATTTAGTCCAGCGTGTCGAGAATCGGTTCGAGCCATTCAACGGCCCGGTCTTCAGGAATGGGGTGATGCAATACATCAATGTGCAGTGGATCGGCCATTAATGTTGCGCCGCCTTTGTCCATCAGCGTTGCCATCGCCATCGCACCGTAACAAAACGTGTCGTAGCTGCTGTCGCCTAAACCCACCACAAAATATTCAATGTCATTGAGATCTTCGTCTTCGAGCTGTGCTGCAAAGGCGCGGATATTGTCGGGCAATTCACCTGCACCATGAGTGGATGTACAGATAAACCAGGTGGAATCTTCGTCGATATCATCGATATCAGGCTGAGTGAGTATAGTTACCTTATAGCCGCGTGTGCGAAGGGCTTCGGCGATGGCATCAGCGACATATTCGCTGGCCCCTAATACCGAACCTACTAATAACGTAAAGTGACGATCCATATTACTCCGGATTAACCATGTGGCAGTTATGCTTAAAGTGGCGGCATTATACCAACAATAACCGTCAGCGAATATGTTTAGTCCGGGCGCTGGCAGATGGCAGACTATTTTCCGATACAGAACGAAGAAAAAATGCGGCCGAGCAGATCGTCTGAGGTAAATTCGCCGGTGATTTCGGTGAGTGCCTGATGAGCCAATCGTAACTCTTCTGCGAGTAATTCGCCTGCCAGGCTGTCATTAAGCTGCTGCTCACCAATTTGCAAATGGTCCATGGCTTTATCAATGGCATCCATATGACGGCGTCGGGCAATAAACTGACCTTCGGTGGTGGTATCCAGGCCAATACTGGCGGCCAGGTGCGCTTTTAATACCTCTACGCCGTCGCCTGTGCTGGCTGACAGCGCGATTGTAGTAAATGTACCGTGTTCTGATTCAATCAGATGCTGGCGGATTTCGTCGCCGGTTTTATCGGCCTTATTGCGAATAACCGTGACCGGCATGCCGGCGGGCAATTGCTGCATAAATTCAGGCCAGATCAGGTAAGGGTCGATGCTGTCTGACTCCGTACTGTCGACCACAAATAACACCCGGTCGGCCTGATTAATTGCTTCCCAGGCGCGGGCGATACCAATTTGCTCTACTTTATCGGGACTGTCGCGCAGGCCGGCAGTATCGATAATATGCAGTGGCATACCATTAATATGGATATGCTCTTTAAGCACATCCCGGGTGGTGCCGGCAATATCTGTAACGATGGCACTTTCGCGGCCGGCCAGGGCATTGAGCAGGCTCGACTTACCAGCGTTTGGTTTGCCGGCTATCACTACCTGCATCCCTTCGCGTAACAAGGTCCCTTGTTTTGCCTGACCACGGACTTTGCCAACCTGGTTAAGAATGGCGGTCAGATCGTTGCTGACTTTGCCGTCAGACAAAAAGTCGATCTCTTCATCAGGAAAGTCGATAGCCGCTTCAACATACATGCGTAAATGAATGATGGCTTCACTGAGAGTGTTGATTTGCTCTGAAAACTCACCCTGTAATGAACGCAGAGCGCTTTTAGCTGCTTGCTGTGAGCTGGCATCAATTAAGTCGGCAATCGCCTCAGCCTGAGCTAAATCGAGCTTATCATTTAAGAATGCCTGTTCGCTGAACTCACCGGGGCGAGCCAGCCTGACTTTCGGTACTGATAGAATGGCTTCCAGCAGCATATCAATGATTACTGGTCCGCCATGCCCCTGAAACTCCACTACATCTTCGCCGGTAAAGGAGTGAGGGTTTTTAAAGTAAATAGCAATGCCCTGATCGATGACTTCACCGGCGGCATTATAAAAATCCGTGTAGGTTGCCTGACGGGGAGTTAGTGGGGTGCGTAGTAAGGTTTCAGCCACGTTCATCGCTAACGGGCCTGATACCCGGACGATGCCAACGCCACCCCGGCCTGGCGGGGTAGCTTGCGCAACAATGGTGTCGGTGTGACTGATGTTCATAATCGGGGCCTGTTTGCTAGTCTCTAAAATTATTAAACTGGAATGGCTGACCCAGCTCGGCCTTCTTCACCAGCGCCATTACTTCCTGCAGGTCGTCACGTTTTTTGCCTGTTACGCGCAGTTGCTCGCCCTGGATTGCCGTTTGTACTTTGATTTTGGCATCTTTAACCAATTTCACAATTTTCTTGGCAACCGCTTGCTCAATCCCTTCTTTAAAGGCTATGACCTGACGATAGTTTTTACCGGTTACCGTATGGGGTTTGCAATCAATGGCTGAAGTATCCAGGTTACGCTTGGCGCAAGCGTTCCGAAACATCGATTCCATCTGCTGAAGCTGGAATTCAGCCTGGGCGGCCATGAGTACGGTTTTTTCTTTGTATTCGAAACTGGCTTCAACCCCACGAAAGTCGAAGCGGGTTGATAATTCGCGGTTAGCATTTTCCGTAGCGTTACGGACTTCTTCCATATTTATTTCAGAAACAATATCAAATGAAGGCATGTTGACTGCTCTCCTGTTAACAAAAGCCCGCATGAATGCGGGCTTTAAGTAGTTTATTGGGATTAATTATTTACTTAATGCCACGTTTTTCCATGGAGGCGTAAATGATTTTCGCCTGGACCAGGGTAATCACGTTACTGATAAACCAGTAGAGTACCAGACCGGCCGGGAACCAGATGAAGAAGACACTCATCGCTACCGGCATCCACTGCATGATTTTTTGCTGCATAGGATCGGTCATGGTAGTGGGTTGAAGCTTCTGCAACATCCACATGCTTGCTCCGGTCAGTACCGGTAATACGAAGTAAGGGTCCATCACCGATAAATCGGTAATCCACAGAATAAAGTCGGCATGGCGTAATTCCACACTTTCCAGCAGTACCCAGTACAGCGCCAGGAAGATAGGCATTTGCAGTAACAGTGGGAAGCAGCCGCCCATCGGGTTAACTTTTTCTTTTTTGTACAGCTCCATCATGGCTTGTGACATCTTTTGACGGTCGTCGCCGTAACGGTCTTTCAGTTGCTGCATCTTAGGCGCCAGATTACGCATCTTGGCCATGGACTCATACTGTTTCTTGGTGAGCCAGTACATACCACCTTTAACGATGATGGTGATAAGAATAATCGCCACACCCCAGTTACCTACCAGGCTATGGAGGAATTTAAGCAGGGTAAATAATGGCTGCGAAATCCACCATAAAATGCCGTAATCTACGGTCAGGTCTAAGCCTTTTGCCAGTGTAGCCAGTTTATCCTGATCTTTGGGGCCAAGATAAAGTGTGCTGCTTAACTCAATGGCTTGTCCGGTTTCTACTGATGTCGGTTCGCCAGTGTAGCCAACAATCGCGTATTGATTAGCTACCATGCGGCTGTAAAGCGAATTGGTTTCGGTTTGAGACGGTACCCAGGCCGAAATAAAGTAGTGCTCCAGCATACTTACCCAACCACCGGTGGTGGTTATGCGCAGTGGGTCATCTTCAATGTCGCCAAAGGTGTATTTATTGTAGCGATCATCTGCTGTGCCGTATGCCGCACCACGATAGGTCGGCATAAACATGTTGCCACCTTCCTGCTCGGCAGTGGTTTGCTTAAGCTGCGCATATTGCTGGAACTGAGCAGTCTGGCCTGAGTTGTTGGTAATCGCATAGCTTACATCTACGTCGTTATGACCACGGGTAAATGTGAAGGTCTTGGTAATGCTGATACCGTCATTGCTGGACCAGGTGATAGGTACGCTGAGTGTGTCACCGCTTAGTTCATATGCATCTGCCTGTGACTCATATAAAGGCCGGCCTGCTGAACTGCCGTCCGGACCATTGGCCCCCACTAAACCGCTCTGTGCAACGTACAGGCCATTGCCAGCGCGCAGTAAGCTGTAGGGTTCGTCTGATCCCTGGGTGACCGGGAATTTGACTAAATCGGCATGAATTACATCACCACCCACTAAACTAATAGTCAGATTCAGTGTGTCGGTGACAACTGAAATCGTTTGCTTAGTATTGTTGCTGGCGGTTGCCTGGGGCAAAGTTTCACTCACTGCAACAGGGACGTCTTCGTCAGTGCCATTATTGGCTGGTACTGATGAAGCAGAGGGTACACCTGCCGGTACACTATCTGCCGCTTCCTGAGTGACTGGTTGAACTGGCTGCGGTCCGTAGGCTTCATGCCACTTTTGCCAGAGTAAAAAGCTGATAAATGCGATGGCAATAATCAGAATACTTCGTTGCGATTCCATACTGGTCTCTTTTAATTTGAGTGTTTATTGTCTTGTTTGTTTTCGGGTACCGGATCGTATCCGCCAGAGTGCAAAGGGTGGCATTTTAATATGCGTTTGATAGATAACCAACCGCCAATTAGCAATCCGTGCGATTTAAATGCATTTAATGCATAAACTGAGCAACTTGGGTGAAACCGACAGCGCTGTCCAAGTACCGGTGAAATGAATAACCGGTAAAAGTAAATGAGTCCCAGCGGCAATGCTATTAGCCCGTAGTGCAGCGCTTTTCGAGCTTTTTCCATAACTTTTCCAACGTGACAAAGACTTCTTCATTCGACAATTTATCGGCGCCGGTTTTTCCGACCACAATAATATCGATTCCGGATAGTTGTTGCGTGCGGTGACGAAAACTCTCGCGAATTAAACGTTTAATGCGGTTGCGCTGATTGGCTTTGCGGATACGTTTTTTGGCTAGCGTAATACCAATACGGGGATGAGCTAATTGATTATGTCTGGCTAGAACCGTAAAACACGGTGATACTGCAGGGATTGCTTTATCGAAGACATAGGTAAAGTGGGAGGGAGTAAGAAGCCTTAACTCCCGGGAAAACTGGTTTTCGCCCACTTTTGGTAGATACCATTAAGCAGAAAGGCGAGCACGACCCTTTGCACGGCGGGCGGCTAGTACTTTACGACCGTTTTTAGTCGCCATACGAGCACGGAAACCGTGAGAGCGTTTACGCTTTAGGTTACTCGGTTGAAACGTTCTTTTCATGACCAAAGTCTCACTTTTACGTGGTTAAACAAACTAATTGTAACTGACCAAATAATAGACGCGCTACAAAAGGACGCTGAATTCTAGAGATCTCTTTAGCCATTGTCAATGGTAAAGCCGGGTAAAGCGCTTAATAATCCGAAAAATATCGCCTCATCACGAATAAAAATGGAAGTGACTGTGAATAATTATTTTGAAGAATATTTTTTATCCACAATTTTAGCTGCGATCCACCAAATAGATGTCTTGTCAAGACAATGATCGGCTACTGATCGCCTATACAGGATCCGCGATCATAATTTTCAGATCTGCCTTTGTTTATAGGATTTTTCTTTATTAAACATTGGATTAACGGTTTTGGGTGGGTATTTTTGTGCGATCCGGATTTACTTTGGATCGAATAAGTAAGATAATCCACAGGCTAGTTAATCGATCAGCGTGACATCACCCGTTTTCTCACTATTCACCTGTTTTTTTGTCGATACAACCCGCAACCAGAATAAACTACATAAAATAACGATAAGAACAATAAAAATAAGGCCTAGAGCCAGAACGGAGCATAATAATAATATGTCTTTATGGAATCAGTGCCTGGAGCGATTGCGTCAGGAACTCCCTACACAGCAGTTTGTTATGTGGATAAGACCACTAACATCAGAACAAAATCAGGATGCTGTAACGCTGTATGCTCCGAATCGGTTTATTTTGGACTGGGTTCGCGAAAAATATCGCGACAAGATCAATCAGCTTTTTGTTGAATTCAGCGGCGGCCATCAAGCGCCACAGCTGCGTTTCGAGGTGGTTCAGCGTCGCCCGGCTTCGGCTTCAGCAGCATCTGTATCCCATTCAGGTAGTAGCGATCCCGGTCGTGGATCGCAGAGGGGATCGGGATCTTCGTTTGCCGCTTCGGGTATGCAAAGTCCGCCATCACACACAGCCACTACTTATAACAGCCCGCCTGCGCAAAGACCGCCGGTGCAACCTTCCGTGAGTGCCAGGGTGAATACGCCTGCCTCTGTTGGTCAAACTGTAAATAAGGTAATCCCTATTCCGGAAGGGGTTAGTCACAAAAGTAACATCAACCCGACTTACCAGTTTGATAACTTCGTTGAAGGTAAATCAAACCAACTGGCGCGAGCCGCAGCCAGCCAGGTCGCTAACAATCCTGGCGGTTCTTATAACCCTCTGTTTATTTACGGTGGAACCGGTCTGGGTAAAACCCACTTATTGCACGCCGTGGGCAACGGTATTCTGAATACTAAACAGGATGCTAGGATCATTTATATGCATTCTGAGCGATTTGTTCAGGATATGGTTAAGGCGCTGCAGAACAACGCCATTGAAGATTTTAAGCGGTTCTATCGTTCTGTGGATGCATTGTTAATCGATGACATTCAGTTTTTCGCTAATAAAGAACGTTCACAAGAAGAATTTTTCCATACCTTCAATGCGTTGTTAGAAGGTAATCAGCAAATCATTCTTACCTCCGACCGTTACCCTAAAGAAATCGACGGCGTAGAAGACAGACTTAAGTCACGATTCGGCTGGGGTTTGACGATTGCCATTGAGCCGCCTGAGTTAGAAACCCGGGTCGCTATTTTGATGCGCAAAGCGGCAGAGAATAATATCCAGTTACCAAACGAAGTTGCTTTCTTTATTGCTAAACGTTTACGCTCGAATGTTCGTGAACTGGAAGGCGCGCTAAACCGTGTCATTGCCAATGCAAACTTCACCGGCAGACCTATCACAATCGATTTTGTCCGTGAGGCATTAAGAGATTTACTAGCGTTGCAGGAAAAGTTGGTAACGGTTGATAATATTCAAAAAACGGTCGCGGATTATTATAAAATCAAGGTATCTGATATTCTGTCTAAACGTCGCAGCCGCAGTGTTGCCCGACCAAGACAAGTTGCTATGGCCTTATCGAAGGAATTAACCAATCACAGTTTGCCCGAATTGGGTAATCTGTTTGGTGGCAGAGACCACACCACGGTGTTGCATGCCTGCCGTAAAATAGAGCAGCTAAAAGAAGAAAGTCATGATATAAAAGAAGACTATAAGAACTTAATAAGAACACTGTCTTCTTAATAGTAACCAACACAGGTGAGAAAAGAATTCGATGAACTTTACCATCAGCCGGGAAAACTTTTTACAACCATTACAACTTGTATCCGGGGCCGTAGAGAGACGACACACCCTGCCGATTTTATCTAACGTTTTAATAAAGGTTAGTGAAGGCGCACTTTGGTTAACAGGCACAGATTTAGAGGTTGAGTTAATTTCCAGTACGCAATTGGAAGGGGACTTTGCCGAAGGCGAAATTACGGTACCTGCGAAAAAGTTGTTTGATATCTGTCGCGGCTTGTCTGATGGTACTGAAATTAATTTTTCTCTCGACGGAAATAAAGCCGTCATCCGCGCCGGTCGTGGGCGTTATACACTGTCTACTTTATCTGCCAGTGACTACCCGAATCTGGAAGACTGGGAAGGCGAGGTTGAGTTTGAAGTCTCTGGCGCAAACCTTAAACGTTTGATCGACAGTGTCCATTTTTCAATGGCACAGCAGGATGTTCGATATTACCTGAATGGTATGTCCCTCGAGACTGAGGAGAATCTGGTTAGAACGGTCGCTACAGATGGCCACCGTCTGGCGCTATGTCGTCTCGACTACACTGCTGCTACCTTACCAGCGCGCCAGGTTATCATTCCGCGCAAAGGTGTGCTGGAGATTTCTCGTTTAATTGAAGATGACGATAAGTTATTAAAAATTCAGATTGGCGCTAACCATATTCGGATGTTCTCCACGGAATTTATCTTTACCAGCAAATTGGTTGATGGCCGCTTTCCTGATTACCGTCGTGTATTACCTAAAGATGGCGACAAGATAATCCTGGCCAGTAAAGATGTGTTGAAGGATGCATTCTCCCGTGCAGCCATTCTTTCTAATGAGAAATTTCGCGGTGTACGGTTAAATATTTCATCGGGTGAGTTAAAGATCACTGCTAACAACCCGGAGCAAGAAGAAGCGGAAGAAATTGTTGATATCGATTATCAGGGAGACTCTTTGGAGATCGGTTTTAACGTAGCATACTTAATTGATGTGCTTAACTCTATTAATTCGAACAATGTTAAAATTAACCTGATGGATGCTAATTCCAGTGCGTTAATTGAAGATGCGGATGATGGGGCTGCATTGTATGTCATTATGCCAATGCGCTTGTAGGCGTTCTTGAATCATTAGTGTCGTAACGTTCATTTCAACTGCCGAATATTGTTATTCGGCATTGTTGTATTTAAACCCCGGTATTTCTCACCCCAATCAGACCTTAAGTATCGTTTTATGATTTTGGATAAAGTACAGCTTACTAAGTTTAGAAACTTCGAGTCTGTACAGTTTTGCCCCTCAGCGTCGTTGAGTATTATTACCGGTAAAAACGGGAGCGGTAAATCTTCGCTGCTGGAAGCTCTGCATTATTTAGGCTACGGGCGGTCTTTCCGAACCTCTAAACATCAGTCAGTCATTAAACATGACAATGACGCATTTACCATTTTTGCCAGTTGTAAGAATGATGATGGCAAGCAGTTCAAAATTGGTTTGTCGCGAGGAAATGGTGAGCACTTCAAATGCAGTGTGAATGGAGAACATTTTAAACGTCTCAGCGATTTAGTGAGTTTGTTACCTATTCAGTTGTTTACCCCACAAAGTACCGATTTAGTGATTGGATCTCCGTCTGAACGACGACGCTTTTGCGATTGGGGATTGTTCCACGTGGAACAATCCTATTCAGATCTGATTAAAAACTACAGTAAAGTACTTAAGCATCGCAATGCGCTGTTAAAGGACTATAATAGTCAATCCACCCAAAATGATATGGGATACTGGGATCAGCAGTTGATCGTGCTAGGGGAGCGTATAGATGGACTACGCGGCGAATACGTCAACCGATTAATTCCTATATTTGAAAGCACATGTATGCAATTTCTACCTGAGTTTTCCGTTGAAATTTCGTATTATAGGGGTTGGGAAAAAGACAGCGATTTGTCGCAGGCTTTACAAAAAAAGCTGCCTTACGATAGTAAAGTGGGATATACCTCAGCTGGGCCACATAAAGCGGATTTACGCTTTAAGGTAAATAAAACCCAGGCTCAGGAAGTACTCTCCCGAGGTCAATTAAGAATGGCAGTAGCTGCGTTACAGTTAGCTCAAACAAAACTATTTACGCTAGAAACGAATCGGCACAGCATATTTTTGCTGGATGATATTGGGGCCGAACTGGATGCAGAAAAAAGAGAACGATTCATCGATGGGTTATTAGCAACACAGACCCAGGTTTTTGTTACTGCCATAGAACAAGAACAACTTGAATTTGTGAATAAATATAAAGACAAAAAATTGTTTCACGTGGAACATTGCACCGTGAACGAGGAGTAAAACTGAATGTCAGAACAGAATAATTATGATTCTTCCAGTATTAAAGTTCTGAAAGGATTGGACGCAGTACGGAAGCGTCCAGGCATGTACATCGGTGACACCGATGATGGGACTGGCTTACACCACATGGTGTTTGAGGTCGTCGATAACTCTATCGATGAAGCGCTTGCTGGTCACTGTTCCGAAATAAATGTGCAGATTCACACTGACGGTTCTGTTTCAGTATCCGATAATGGTCGGGGCATTCCTACAGAGATACACGAAGAAGAGGGGGTCTCAGCCGCTGAAGTGATTATGACCGTACTGCATGCTGGCGGTAAATTCGATGACAACTCTTATAAAGTGTCTGGTGGTCTTCACGGCGTGGGCGTGTCTGTGGTTAATGCCTTATCACGTAAATTAAAACTTACCATCCGTCGAGCCGGCAAAACCTATGAGCAAGAGTATCAACATGGTGTGCCACAACAACCATTAGGGCCGATTGGTGATTCCGATAAAACCGGCACCGCATTACGCTTTTGGCCGAGCACCGATACCTTTACCGACGTAGAATTTCACTATGAGATTCTGGCAAAACGCTTACGTGAACTGTCATTTCTTAACTCCGGCGTTTCTATTAAATTAAAAGATGAGCGTGACGGTAAGGAAGATCACTTCCATTACGAAGGGGGCATTCAGGCGTTCGTTGAATACCTCAACCGTAATAAAACACCTATCCACCAAAAGGTGTTCCATTTCTCAAGCGAACGAGAAGATGGTATTTCTGTTGAAGTCTCGATGCAGTGGAATGATGGTTTTCAGGAAAACATCTACTGCTTTACCAACAATATTCCTCAGCGTGACGGCGGTACTCACTTGGCGGGATTCCGTGGGGCGCTAACACGTACCCTGAATAACTACATGGAAAAGGAAGGCTTAAATAAGAAAGCCAAAACCGCAACCAGTGGTGATGATGCCCGTGAAGGATTAACGGCTGTTGTATCTGTGAAGGTTCCTGATCCTAAGTTCTCTTCACAAACAAAAGATAAGCTCGTCTCTTCTGAAGTACGTCCTGCGGTTGAGTCTGCAATGAACGAAAAACTGGCCGAATACTTACTGGAGAATCCAACAGAAAGTAAGACTATTGCCGGTAAAATTATTGATGCCGCCAGAGCACGTGAAGCCGCGCGTAAAGCTCGTGAAATGACTCGCCGTAAAGGCGCATTGGACCTGGCCGGTCTTCCAGGTAAATTAGCTGACTGTCAGGAAAAAGATCCGGCGCTCAGCGAACTTTACATAGTGGAGGGTGACTCTGCAGGCGGTTCAGCCAAGCAGGGTCGTAACCGTAAGAATCAGGCCATCCTGCCATTGAAAGGTAAGATCCTTAACGTAGAGAAGGCGCGTTTCGATAAAATGCTGTCTTCCCAGGAAGTCGCCACCCTGATTACCGCATTGGGTTGCGGTATTGGTCGCGATGAATACGATCCGGAAAAATTGCGCTACCACAGCATTATCATCATGACCGATGCGGACGTAGATGGTTCGCATATCCGTACCTTGTTGCTAACTTTCTTCTACCGTCAAATGCCTGAAATCATCGAACGTGGCTATATATACATTGCTCAGCCACCGCTTTATAAAGTGAAAAAAGGCAAGCAGGAACAGTATCTGAAAGACGACGATTCGCTAACTAAACACCTCACTTCAATCGCAATTGAAGGGGCGGAGCTATACACCAGCGAAGAAGCGTTGCCTATAAAAGGGGTGGCACTGGAGAATCTGGTTCAGCAATACCAGGGCGTTGAAAAAATGATTGCGCGTATGTATCGCGTAATGCCTACCAGCTTATGGTACAAACTGATTTATACCAAAACCTTATCTACCGATGATCTCACGGATAAGGAAAAACTGGCCGTGTTTGCTTCTGAGTTTACCAGTGCATTGGAAACTCAGGAAACAGACGGTGCGTTATACAAGTACGAGATTAAGCATGATGCAGAGCGTAGCGAATATTACATTGCTATCATCATGCGTATGCACGGTATTGACTATGAGTATAACCTGGGTAGAGACTTCATCGAGTCGGCTGAATACCAGCGCATTAAAGGTTTGAATGAAGCCATTAATGAAATGATGGAAGAAGGGGCTTATATCAAGCGTAACGAGCGCAAAGAGCCTGTAGAGCACTTTGTTGATGCGCTGGAATGGTTGATGGGCGAAGCGAAACGAGGTCAGTATATCCAGCGCTATAAAGGGTTGGGTGAGATGAACCCGGAACAGCTTTGGGAAACTACCATGGATCCTGAAAGCCGCCGTATGCTGCAAGTCACCATCGAAGATGCCATTGCTTGTGATCAGCTCTTTACTACCCTGATGGGTGATCAGGTTGAACCACGCCGTGCCTTCATCGAAGCGAATGCATTGAACGTAGAAAACCTCGACGTTTAGTTTTTCACTCAGATATTAAAGAAAAAACCCGGCTACCTAAGCCGGGTTTTTTTATGTGTTTTCGATAACAAGCAGCTATTCATGACTGATGATCATGACAGCTGAGAGAAACAAGGCTAAATTGGATGTTTATCAATCCAGCCCGACTGTGGAATTTATAATAATGAAAAAACGACTCATTCTCGCGGCAGTAATTACTGCGTCGTTAGGATTAACTGCACCCGCCCTGGCACAGGAAAAGCCATTTGAAATGTGGCCTGCCACTCAATACAAAACAAGCATTCCTACCAGCCAGGACGTTCTTGGCTATATGCTGGGCGAGCGAATTACCAGCCACGCAGATACTTTAAAATACTATTATGCGCTTCAAGCCGCCGCGCCGAATAACATCCGTGTTGTAGAGTTTGGTGAAACATGGGAAGGGCGTAAACTGATCTACGCTGTAATAGGCTCTGAACAAAACCTCAATAACCTTGAGCAATTTGCTGACAACATGAACCGCCTGGCCGACCCAAGAAAAACATCAGCCAGTGAAGCTAAAAAACTGATCGCCAGTTTACCTTCTTCTGTCTGGCTGGAGCACGGCGTTCATGGTAATGAGATTTCCAGTTCTGATGCATCAATGGTAACGGCATACCATTTACTCGCGGCTAAAAATTCTGCCATGGTAAATAACATCCTCGATAATACGCTGGTATTTATCGACCCCATGCAAAACCCGGATGGGCGTATGCGGTTCATCAATCACTACTATGAGACCGTAGGGATGGAACACAGTACCGACCGCTTAAGTGTGGAGCACAATGAACCCTGGCCACGGGGGCGCTCCAATCATTACCTCTTTGATATGAACCGTGACTGGTTGGCAATCACTCAGCCTGAAACCAAAGCGCGCATTCGCGTAATAAACAAATACAAACCTACAGTGGTTATCGATCTGCATGAAATGGGCGGTGACTCGAGCTACTTCTTTGTGCCTGCAGCACAACCTATCAATCCGCACATGCAAAAGGAACAATTAGATAATAACGTTACCATAGGCAGGAACAACGCTAAGTACTTCGACGAGTTTGGCTTCAGCTATTACACTCGCGAAGTATTCGATGCTTTCTACCCTGGTTATGGTGACAGCTGGCCGACCTTTTATGGTGCTTCAGCGGCTACCTATGAAGTTGCCTCCGCCCGTGGCGAGCAGTTCGAAAAACTCGATGGCAGTATTTTAAACTACCGCGACACGGTACAGCGCCACTTTGTTGCTTCTATGGCCACCGCTGAAACAACGGCTGAGAATCGCGAAAAGATTCTTAGCGACTTTTATCTTTATCAGCAGAAAGCCATTGAAGCAGGTAAAGACGATGATGAAAGAACCTTTATCTTACCAAACGTCACAGACAGGGCTGCTACGCATCGTTTAGCGACCTTAATGGCTGAGCATGGTGTGGAGGTGAAACGCGCCTCTGAGAGCTTTAAGGCGTGCGGAGAACGCTATAAACCTGGCGCATTTGTTATTGATACCGCCCAGCCACGAGGCCTTTTTGTTAAAACTACCTTTACCGATCAGGTGGATATGGACAAAGCCTTTGTTGCGGAACAGGAGCGTCGCCGGGCAAATAAGCTAAGAGACCAAATTTATGATGTTACAGGCTGGTCGCTACCTCTGATGTTTAATGTGGATACTCAGAGCTGCGACGATGCTATCAGGGTAAAAGGTGAGATGATCAGCGCCGATATGCCATTACAAGCGGAACTGGAAAACGCTGATGCTAAGGTAGCCTACCTCGTACCCTGGGGCGATATGTCAGCAGGCCGGTTCTTAACTGCGGCGCTGCGTGCCGGCATAAGCGTAAAAAGTGCTGACCAGGCTTTCAAAATGGAGTCGGGGAGTTATCCGGCCGGTACATTAATTGTGGAAGTGGCAAACAATATAGAAAATCTGGCTGCCCATATCAGCGATATAGCTACCCAGACAGGTGCCACCGTTGTAGGTGTTGATACCAGTTGGGTAATCGAAGGCCCCAGCTTTGGTAGCGAAAATACCGCTGGCCTGAGCGCACCTAAAATCGCCATGGCCTGGGATGAACCCACCAGCTCTTTAAGTGCCGGCAGCCTGCGATTTGTTATTGAAAGGCAGTTTAAGTATCCGGTTACTGCAATACGGGCCGGTAATTTGAGTTGGGCTAACCTCAGTGATTATCAGGTTATTATTTTGCCCTCAGGTAACTATGCAAGACACCTGGGTAAAGGTGGTGCTGAGAACCTTAAAGACTGGGTCAGCAAGGGCGGTGTACTTATAACCATTGCCAATGCCACACAGTGGGCGGCCAGTGAAAGTGCTGGGCTGCTAGAGGTTAAGCGTGAATATGCCTTGCAGGATGAAGAGATAAAAGACCAGGCGGACACCGACGTGGTGGATGCTACTACCCTTGAAAATCGCGCTGACTTCCTCAAGGCTATTGAGAGTGAGCAAGAGTTACCTGACTACGTTGCCGGTATACTCACCAGGGTAGAAGTCGATCAGGAACACTGGTTAACCGCGGGTGTTAGTCCTGAGGTGGTTGCCATGGTAACTGGCAATAATATTTACAGTCCGATTAAGCTCGCGTCGGGTAAAAATGTTGCCTGGTTTAAAGGGCCGGATACGGTCGTGGCCAGCGGATATATCTGGGATGAGTTTAAAACACAGAGTGCTTATAAGCCGTTCTTAATCCACCAGCCAATGGGCAGAGGAATGGTGATAGCGTATACCCAGGAGCCTACCGTCAGAGCATACATGGATGGGCTGAATGTGATGTTGATGAACACGATTTTCCGCGCATCGGCTCATGCATACCCGTTGCGATAAGCAACTAAAGCCATAAGCCAATAACAAAAACGGCGACTTCAATACCCCATTGAGTCGCCGTTTTTATTGCTTGATGGAGAGGCATTACAGCGCTGTTATACTCAACATCAGACTGGTATTAGGGCTGCCTTTTACCGTAAAACGGTACATTGCCGTGCGAGGCGGGGTGAAGCGCATATTGGCCGCTGCGGCACCACAGGTGAGTGACATCGACTGTTTCAGGGCGATGCTTAAGCCCTTATAACTGGCTCCACACGTTTGTCCTGTAGTCCAACTCGCGTTAGAGAACTTAAAGTCATAAGGCTGCTCATCAGCAATAAGCTCAACATCGACATACCAGCCTTTAGCACTTTGCTTTAGCTGATAAGAGGGTTTGGCTTCCCACCAGTTAAACACGCCCCGTAAATACCATTCAGAAAAGACAATCTCAGGCTGTTTCTCCTGATAGATTGGATACTGACCCGTTTGGGTACAGGCTGTCATCAGCATTACTAAAGGGCTGTCTCTTATACACATCTGACGCTGCCGACGAATAGAGAGGTGT
>NZ_CAJXQY010000083.1 GCF_913058315.1 uncultured Alteromonas sp.
GCTAATTTAGGAAAAGCGGCTTAACTGGGTTGTGTGAATTTGGTTGACCACGTCAATTGGCAGTGCTGTAGCTGAAGATGCCTACAGTAAAGAGTCAAAAGTACTCCACGACCTAGGGAGTAACGGAGGGCTAGATGAATTTCTAGAAAACCAAAGCGATCCACTACTGTAAATATAAATTTATCAGGAGGTCCTAGAACCTCCTGATATTAGTTTAGGGATAAGAGCAATGTTGAAAAAAGTTTTTATACATACTTTCCAAAGCTTCGGTATCTATATTGTTTACATTAATATTACTAACTTTATTCTTGATGACTTTTTTGAATTCACTACAGATCCGACTCTGATTCCATTTTTTATAATACTATCGTTTATAAATATATTTTTGCGTAAAGAAGAGTCAAAAGATCAATCTTTATATTAGATGAATTACTCATAGATTCTTTACGTATGAAAGTCATATTCAAATATCTTGAAACTCACTGCGTTCCGGATTGTTTCCATTGCTATCCTTTTCAGTTGTCCTACGTTAGCTAAGGTGATTTTAAGATAGGCGCAATCCTCTAAGTAATTCTTCATGTAAACGTCACAAAGTTATCGTAGCGTCGGGCTTTATTTGCCAACAAGGTTAAGCGATGAAATGGGATTCAATTAAGTCCCGGTTACTCTTAATGACCACCTTGTGTGTTTTCGGTATGGGATTAATGACCGTTAATCAGCATTACTTTGGTCAGAAATTAAGTGCTCTCAATGAGCAGAACGTAGCGTTACAGCAACTACAAACAAGTCTGCTGCAATTACGCCGCCACGAAAAAGACTTCCTTTTGCGCCATGATCGTCGTTATCTTCAGCAATTTCGCGCGCAATACCAGCATTTTATCGGCACGGTTAATACCCTTGATAAGGTCATTGAGCAATATCATCTGCCGCCTACTCTGGTGAGTAATATTGCGGTAAACAGTGAACAGTATGCCCGGCATTTTTATCAGTTGGCAGAATTGATGGAAAGTTATGGATTAACCGCTGATACGGGCATAAACGGCGAACTTCGCCAGCTTTCCACGGCGTTAAATACCCGGGCTGAAGGGCTCACGCCAGCTCTGGTAAACTTGCTCGGTCGAGCCACTTATCTGGCCGCCGATTATCAACTTATCGCCGATCCGAAAACTCTGGAAGCACTCAGACAAACGCTGTCACTCATCCTTAGTAGTCAGTCGTTACCCGTGGAAGTCGAAGGCCTGTTGGTTGATTTTCGCCGGCAGGTAAATCGTCTGGTAGAGGTTAAGCGACAAATCGGCTTTACCGAACAACAAGGCTTACGCGGTCAGTTTCGCCAGCAGGCCCATCGGGTTGAAGATGATTTGGCTGAATTGGATAAAGCCCTGCAACCCGTACTAATATCGCATAAAGAACAGGCAACCATTTACAGTACGGCCATTGCTGTACTGACATCAGTCGCACTAATTTTGTTACTGGTCAAAAGTTTTGCCACCTTCCACCGGTCTTTTGCTAACTTCGTACTGTTTTTTTACCGCTGTAAACGGCAATATCAACGTATAGACCCAAAGCAACTCGGATTTTCGGAGTTTCGTTCGCTCGCAGCACTGGCCAATGAGATGGTTGAAAGCAGGCGGCTAACCGAGCAAAGACTGGCCAAACTGGAAGCCGCCGGCCGGAAATCTTCAGAGGTTGCGCCATAACATTTTATAAGAGGGCAGCAATGCAATTTAATCAACTAGGTAGCAGCGACTTACAGGTATCGGAAATTTGCCTCGGGACCATGACATTTGGTATTCAGAATACGCAGCAGGATGCTAACGACCAACTCGATTACGCCGTCGATTACGGCATTAACTTCATCGATACTGCTGAAATGTATCCAATCCCGCCTAATGAAGCGACCTACGCTGATACCGAGCGTTTTATTGGTAACTGGCTGGCAGCGAATCAGGATAAGCGTGAAAAGCTGGTGCTGATGACCAAAATTGCCGGCAGTGGCCTGGCTTACATCCGCGATGCCAGCCCCATTAGCAGTAACAGTATTGCGGTGGCGCTCGATGAGTCACTGAAGCGGCTGCAAACCGATTATGTTGATGTTTACCAGTTACACTGGCCAAATCGTACTTCACCACATTTTGCCAAACACTGGCCGTGGCGCATCAACCCTCAGGATACCGATATAGAACGCGAACGCGACGGTATGCGCGATATTGTTAAAGGCATTGGTGAGGCAATCGACGTAGGAAAAATCCGCCACTGGGGGTTGTCTGACGATACCCCCTGGGGGATCCATACGTTTTTAAACCTCTGCCAGGAAATGGGCGTGCCCAAGCCAGTTTCCATCCAGAATGAATTTAGCCTGTTACATTTGAAAGACTGGCCTTATTTAATTGAAACCTGCGTGTTCGAGAACATTGCCTATTTGCCGTGGTCGCCACTGGCAACGGGGTTGCTTACCGGTAAGTACCAGAACGATGAACGGCCCAAAGGCAGTCGCTGGACATTCGTTCAACGCCAGGGCTTATTCAGAAATACCACTGAAGCCCATGAGGCGACCGCGCGCTATATGGAAGTTGCCGAGCGGGCAAAAATAACGCCTGCACAGCTGGCGCTGGCCTGGTGTAAGCAGGTACCGGGTGTCACCTCAACCATTATTGGTGCAACCAGCGTAGCGCAGCTGAAAGAGAATATCGAAGCCTTTGAAATAAGCCTGACGGAAGACACCAAGAGACAAATTAATCAGGTGATCAAGCGTTACCCAATGGCGTTTTAAAGCACGCCTGCGCCCTTCATCCATTTGTCATGTTAGGTACATAGACTGAAGGTTGGATATCATTCAGCCTACAGTCTATGTCAACAACATCAATTCCAGTAAGCAGCCAGGCGGGCGCTGCACCTCAACCTAACCGTCACCAGTGGCTGGTATTGCTCGGGCTTATCTATCTGATGCTAGTTGCCGTCTCTGTGATTGGCAATGGCTTTCAGGCAATGACAGCAGGTCACGCTGAATCGCTTTTCCAGTTTGCTGAAAACCCCATCACCGGGTTGATTATTGGCATCCTCGCTACCGCATTAATCCAGTCATCCAGCACGGTAACGTCCATTATTGTCGCTATGGTGGCCGGTGGTTTACCTATTACGCTGGCCGTCCCTATGATGATGGGCGCCAATGTTGGTACCAGCATTACTAACACCATCGTCAGTATGGGCCATATTAAGCATGCCGATGAATATCGCAAAGCTTTTCAGGCTGCCACGATTCATGACATTTTTAATCTGATGGCGGTCATTATCTTCCTGCCGCTGGAAATCATGTTTAACCTGCTCGAGAAAACCAGTGGTGTATTGGTAAGCTGGATGCACAGTGACCAGGTACTGGAAGTGGATGGCGTTAATCCGATAAAAGCGGTGACCTCGCCAGTGAGCCAGCAACTGGAGTCCATGTTGTCGGGGTTATCGTCAGGCTACGCCGGTGCGCTGATGATTGTGGCAGGGGTGCTATTGATCATCGTTTCCATTACCTACCTGGGTAAAATTATGAAAGCGCTGATGGTCGGCCGGGCCAAAGCGATGCTCTACAGTAGTATTGGCAGAGGGCCTATTTCCGGAATTGCTTCCGGCACCGCCGTTACGGTGCTCGTGCAATCCTCATCTACCACCACGTCGCTAATGGTGCCGTTGGTAGGCAGCGGCGTGCTTACTGCCCGGGATATCTACCCGTTCACCCTGGGGGCCAATATTGGCACCTGTATAACAGCCATCATCGCGGCGCTTGGGGTCAGTGGTCTGATGGCAGAGCCTGCGCTACAAATCGCGCTGGTGCATTTTGTCTATAACGTTCTGGCAGTGCTGTTGATTTTTGGGTTGCCATGGTTACGGGAAATCCCGCCGCTGTTGTCTGGTTTGCTGGCTGAGAGAGTGGCCAAACAAAAGGTACTGGGTTTGGTGTATATTCTGAGTGTATTTTTTGCGTTGCCGTTTGGCTTTTTATTACTGTCAGGATTTAAGCTGCCATAAAAAAGGCCACAATTAATGTGGCCAACTTGGGAACAACTGAACACAACGGGCAGCGCGCACACGCTGCCGTAATTAAGTGTAGTCTTAAAAAGCGTACTTCGCCGAAAATTGCACGCGGCTCATGTCACCTTCAAGACCCGCTTCGGTTTCACGCTTCGCGTAAGCATATTCAGCACCCACCGTTACGGCTTTGCTCATGGAGTAAATATAGTTCACGCGGGCACTGTAGGTTTTATCGGTGTAGTCACCCATGGTAACGTCGGTAACTTGCTCGGCGTCGGCGTCAAAAGCTGAAAACATGATGCTGGAGCGGGCTTTGTCGGTCCACATATGGCGGTAAGCTACGCCATAACCCGTTGAATCAATGGCGTCCAGGCTGCCGGTGTCTTCGTTATACACGGCGCCCTGCGCGGCATTCAGAGCAGCGTAACGACCAATGCCGCTACCGGTGAAGAAAGTGAAACGCAGGTCGTCTGTATCGCTTAACTTCACTTTTGACGTAATAGACACCCCCATACCAGTGTCGGATGCATCAATGCCACCAACCTCATAAGATAACTGGCGTAAGATACCGGCTACTTTTACGTGACCCCAATCTGCTTTGTGAGTGTAGGCACCAATTACATCGGGCACTGAGTTGTCATCTGTTGCGCCCACGCCAACTACGGTGGTTTCCGGATTTTCCAACGCAAAATCAAACCCGTTTTGTGAGTAACGCACCATAACCTGACGGCCAAAGGTAATGCCATCGGTGGTACCAATAAAGTCCAGAGACTCAGGTAATGCGCCTACGTCCATAAAGGTGGTCCAGGTTTGACCTACCAACCAGTTTTTGTATTTTAAGAAGGCGTGACGTAAACGTGGCAGATAAGAGTTAGAAATCCGCTCGTTATCGTAGTCGCCTTTGGTTACCATGAAATCAAATTCCAGCACACCTGTGATGCTGTCACCGCCATCTACCGGCGTATTGGTGGTTAAACGGAAACGAGACTGTCTTGCATGACCATCAAAACGGCCGCCAATGTCATCATCAGATGCGCCCACTGCAATAGTGGAAGGGACATAAAAATCCCGGTTCAGAGGATGACCTTCGCCGTTGGAGTAATCACTGTAGATGCCATCTACTTTGATGTAACCGGTATATTTAACGTCTGTTGAGCCAATCGTAGCGGCGTTGGCTGAAGCCATTGCAAAGCCAGCTACAGCCAGTGATACTGCGCGGGTAATTGTTTTCATAGTGGTTTTCATGTTTCTCGTCCCATTTGTCCAGGAATTGGATGATTGGTAAAAAAAGTGTAAAAATACAGTTAACGAATAATAATTTGGATGAGTTTAGACCAATTGCAAATAAGCGGATGGTCTATAAGACGAAAGTCGTAACACATGGTAAGTAAATAGAATTTTCGTTTTCGCTAAGACCAAAGTCGCATTTTTCTTTGGTCAGGAACAGCTACATTGATCTATCAACAATATCACTGCTTTTTATTTAAAATTGGAGGCACATCAAATGACTGCCAGCAAGATATACCCGGTTCAAGAGGACATCAAAGCATCTACGCATCTGACTGAAGAGCAATATTTCGAGATGTACAAGAAGTCAGTTGAAGATCCTGAAGGATTCTGGGGCGAACATGCCAGCACACTGGATTGGTATACCAAGCCAACAAAAGTAAAAAATACGCATTTCGGCGCTGATGACGTCTCCATAAAATGGTTTGAAGACGGCGAAATCAACGCCAGCTACAACTGTATCGATCGCCACCTGGCAGAAAATGCCAAGAAAACGGCCATTTTCTGGGAAGGCGATTCACCTGAAGACAGTGATGAAATTAGTTTCCAACAGCTCCATTATGAAGTCTGTAAGCTGGCCAATGGCCTGAAGAAACTGGGCGTCGAAAAAGGCGATCGTGTTGCGATATACATGCCGATGGTGCCCCAGGCAGCATACGCAATGCTGGCCTGTGCGCGTATCGGTGCGGTTCACTCGGTAATCTTTGGTGGTTTCTCGCCAAACGCCATTGCCGACCGTATCAATGACAGTAGCGCCAAAGTAGTGATCACCTGTGATGAAGGTCGCCGTGCTGGTCGCAGCGTACCACTGAAAGCCAACGTCGACCGCGCACTGGCTAACGATGCGTGTCCTTCAATTACCAATGTTATCGTGCATAAGCTGACCGGTGGTGATGTCGCCTTTGATGACAGTGTTGATGTGTGGTGGGACGCCCTGGTAGAAGACTGTTCTGCGCAGTGCGAGCCAGAAGTCATGAACGCCGAAGATCCGCTGTTTATTCTGTATACGTCAGGCTCTACTGGTACGCCTAAAGGTGTGGTGCACACCACTGGTGGTTACCTGTTATATACCGCGATGACTTTCAAGTATGCCTTCGATTACCGCGAAGATGATATTTACTGGTGTACTGCCGATGTGGGCTGGATCACCGGTCACAGTTACATGACCTACGGACCACTGATTAACGGTGCTACGCAGGTCTTCTTTGAAGGTGTACCCACTTATCCGGATGTACGTCGTATTGCTCAGGTTGTTGAAAAGTACAAAGTAAACTCTCTGTATACTGCGCCTACCGCTATTCGTGCGTTGATGGCCCATGGTGAAGCGCCGGTAGAAGGTTGCGATCTGTCTTCTCTGCGTCTGTTAGGTTCAGTAGGTGAGCCCATTAACCCGGAAGCCTGGGAATGGTACTACCGCGTTATTGGTGAAAGCCGTTGTCCGATTATGGATACCTGGTGGCAAACTGAAACCGGTGGCATGATGATTACGCCACTGCCGGGTGCCACACCACTTAAGCCGGGGTCGGCTTCGCGTCCGATGTTCGGTATTCAGCCAGCACTGTTTGATGCTGAAGGTCAGGAACTGGAAGGTGCCAACGAAGGTAACCTGGTGATTAAAGAAAGCTGGCCAAGCCAGGCGCGTACCGTTTATGGCGATCACGAGCGTTTCATTAATACCTACTTCAGTGCCTATAAAGGCGTTTACTTCACCGGTGACGGTGCTCGTCGTGATGAAGACGGTTACTATTGGATTACCGGCCGCGTGGACGACGTATTAAACGTGTCTGGTCACCGTTTAGGTACCGCTGAAATCGAGAGTGCGTTGGTTGCACACCCTAAAGTGGCGGAAGCTGCCGTTGTGGGTTATCCGCACGACATCAAAGGCCAGGGTATCTATGTGTACATCACGCCGAATGAAGGGGTTGAGCCGGATGACGCGCTGACCAAAGAAATTCGTGCCTGGGTACGTACTGAACTGAGCCCAATCGCCACACCGGACATGATCCAATGGTCTCGCGGTCTGCCGAAAACCCGTTCAGGCAAAATCATGCGTCGTATCCTGCGTAAGATTGCAGCCAATGAGCATGAGCAATTAGGCGACACGTCAACGTTGGCGGATCCATCGGTTGTTGATACACTCATAGAGGAGCGTCTTAACAAGTAGAACGGAGTAATAATGATAACGCTGCTGATTGCCGATGATCACCCTTTATACCGCGATGCGCTAAAGGGAGCGTTGTCATTGTCGTTGCCAGACCTCACCATTCTGGAGGCTGGTGACCTTACTGCCACCGCCGACATCCTCGAAAAAGAGGATGTCGACTTGTTATTACTCGATTTACATATGCCGGGCAGTAACGATCTGTTCGGCTTATTACATATCCGCAAGCTTTATCCCGACTTGCCCGTAGCGGTTGTATCCGGCACCGAAGACGCCACCATTATCTCTAAAATTGTTGGGCTTGGGGCGCTTGGTTTTATTCCTAAAACCACCAGTGCCGACAACATTGCCAAAGCGGTTCAGGTGATTCTGGACGGTGATATCTGGTTACCTGAATCTATCAGCGAAAAGCTTGAAGATGTGGACGAGGAATTCTCCGAACTGGCCGACAAAATGTCGAGCCTGACACCTTCGCAATACAAAGTGCTGTGCTATATGCGCGACGGTCTGCTCAATAAGCAAATTGGCTATAATCTTGATATCGCTGAAGCCACGGTGAAAGCTCACGTAACGGCAATATTTAAAAAGCTGGGTATCAATAACCGCACTCAGGCGGTACTGATTGCCTCGCAGCTTGAATTAGAGCCGCCGGCAACGCCAGACAAGTAGCCACGCGTCAAAACAAATGTTTAAGTGGGCTGTTATAGTGTGAGATGGCCTTTTTGGTAGGGTCTGACAGCAGCGGATTGGCGATGCTGATAAGCGTTCTGCCTGCCAGTAAGTTTCGCGCTCTGATGTAGAAATGCTGTGACGTTAGTAAGCGCGACATATCACCGTTAGCCGCCAGAATTTGTAACCCTTTTTGCAGCCGTTTAGCCAATTCCGGCTTGTTCTTGGTGACAAAGAAAAACATAGGGTTGTCATATTGCAGGGTAATGTGGCGGGCGATAACAAAGCCTTCAGCGGATCGGCTTTCAAGCTCTTCAAACACTTCGTGAGCGGCCCGCGGATAATAGTCTGCCTGGCCAGCGGATAATCGTGCAAAAGCACCTGCGTAGCTGTCTGTTTCCAGAGTAAAGCCGTTGAAGGTCAGAATGCTGTTATCCGGCCAGCCGGTGCCTTGCACCGCAGTCAGCGCTTTGAGTTCAGACAGCGAAAGCGCATGGTTAAACCGATCGTCGGCTGCTCTTACCAGGATCACGCGGTAACCAAACAGGCCGGCCGTTAAAGGCACACGTACCGCTATATGCTGTTGCTCTCGCTTAATCGTAGTAATCGACCAGGTGATGTCGGTACGTCCCCGGGCGAGTTCTTCAAATTGTTTTTGCTGAGACACCACCTGAGCGTCGGGTACCAGTATGACCGGCCCGTATTGATTATCGGTTTGTGCTAAAGCCAGGCTAAGCAGGGTTTTAATGTAAAAATAAAACTCACCGGTACCGGGTTGATAGGTGGGTATGTTAATTTGGCTGACATCGTTGAATGCGTTGGGCTGCGCCTGGCACGTGTTGACCATACCTTGTAAACCACCGGCCAGCACAGCAGCCAGGATTAACCTTATCCCTGGTAGTCTCTTCATTTTACAAACTAATTATTGCCATAGGGTGCCTGTAACAGTTGCTGATGTTGTTCCTGGGCCTGCAGGCACGCGCCCAGGGAACCGATATTTTCCAGATCAAAAACAGTTCTGCCACGAAGTATGGATTTTGCTTCCTTATACCACTGTTGCTCTTCCATCAGTTTAAGGAATGCGCCGCTTTCCACGGTGCGTTGAAAACCCGTTGAGAGCCGCTCTGCCAGTGCCGAATTGCCTTTTCTAACGTAAACCAGAAACAGCAGGGGATAGCGTAAGGCGTGATCAGGGGCAATAGCCAGGCCATCCACGTTAGCGGCTTTCAGTTCCCCTATCACTTCGGCTATTCCGCGTGGGTAATAATCGGCGAGGCCTCTTTCCAAAGCCCGGTAGGCAGAAAAGCGATCCGACGAAAGTACCGTAAAACCGTTATTAACCAGAATGTCGTGATCATGCCACTTTTCTGACTGCACCGCGACAAGCCCTTTAAGCGCGCCGACTGAGTTGATAGCGGAGAAGCGCGGGTCGTTTTCGCGGATCACATTTACCCGAACGCCAAACAACCCGGCTACCTGCGGCACTAACACCGGTAGGTAGCTTTCATTGCGTTTCAGCGAACAGGTCGCCCATGCAACATCGGTAATGCTCTGATTAAGATTGCGTAGCTGACGTTCTTCTTCAACCGGGATCCTCAGATGCACCAACTCGGCTTCTCCGTAATCCTGCTCAGAGGCTTTAATTGCCAGCTCCAGCTGCAGGTTCAGGTAGTTAATAATCGGGTGGTCAATGGTAAAGGTTGGTAGCCTTATCACTTCCTGGGCTGTACTCTTCACTGAGTAAAATCCAGCTAACACAACGGCAATCAGGGCCAGTTTCTTCATGAGCAGCACAGTTCCATAGTCATCACTGTTGAAGTATAGGTGATGAGTTCAGTTCCTGCACAACTCAAAGGTGCAATTTGTCATGCCCTGATTGATGACAGCAATCCGCTGCGAGTTTCAGTTCACTCGCAGCGCTGCCGAAGGGCTATTAGCGGGCCGGCAGAATAAATTCATACTCCGGATCCACATAGAATTTTCCCGCCATGGCCTGTCTGCCCAATAGCATCAGGTAAGTCATTTCAGAGCGGTCGGTGAGCGTGAGTTTGATTTTCCACGCCCGGGCGCCCATCTCCAGCCGGGTTCTAATTACATAGCGGCGCTGACGATCGGCGGTAGAACTTTTAATTTTCTTTTGACTGAGTACCTTGCTCTCACATTTTACCGTGCGTTCAACGTCGTGAATGTCAGGGTGAATATCAAACTGTATCCACCGTTCACCGTCGCGCTCAAATTCGACAATATTGTCTACATGCAAAGAGGAGGTTGCGGCACCGGTATCCACTCGCATCACTAAATTAGTGATGCCCAGTTCTGGCAGATCGGCGTACTCGAGGGCGCCAATCATTTGTTTAGTTTTATGTACTCTGCTCATTTATATCGTCACCGTTGAATCGTTAGGCACCAGATTGTCCTGCAGCATTTCCACCTGTTCTGCCACGGTATCCGGCGTTTTAAAATAGGCGATGTGGTAAATCGCTTCGCCTTCCTGAGTCAGTGGTATATTTTGTTTACCAATTACAACCCCCTCAGCCGGGCTGGTTAAGGTGCCCAGAAACTGACCATAAGAGTCGGCAATGGTGGCCAGTTTGTCACCTTTTTCCACATGGTCACCCAGCTGGGCCAGATGATTAATGAAACCACTTTCCGGTGCTCGCACCCAGCCACTGGAACGTGCAATATAGGGTTTAATCGGTACGCCCTTGGCCCGACTTTTGTTCAGCATGCCAAGATGCCGCATGGTATTGATAATGCCTTTTACGCCAGCCCGAATAGAAAATTCGTCGTATCGCAGTGCCTGACCAGCTTCATACAATAGAATTTTTATTCCCGCCTCACTGGCCGTAGCGCGCAGCGAGCCATCGCGAATATCGGCGTTCAGGAGTACCGGCACACCAAACGCCTGGGCCATTGCCAGTACCTCTTCATCGTCCAGATCGGCGCGGATCTGAGGTAAGTTACTCCGATGAATGGCGCCGGTATGCAGGTCGATGCCAACATCACATTTACTGACCACCTCATTAAAAAATAAATGCGCCAGCCGGCCGGCCAGACTGCCTTTTCGACTGCCGGGAAAACTGCGGTTGAGGTCGCGCCTGTCGGGCAAATAGCGCGATTGATTGAGCACGCCGTAAACATTGACAGTAGGCACCGCTATCAGGGTACCTTTTAGTCTGTCGATGGCCCGGGATTTGATCAGTCTGGCAATAATTTCGATGCCATTAAGCTCATCGCCGTGAATCGCGGCGCTTACAAATAATGTTGGACCCGCGCGTTTACCGCGTTTCACATAAACCGGAATGCTCATACTGGTGGCAGTATAAAGCGGCGGCATGTCCAGCTCGATTTTTGTGGTTTCGCCTGGCGCAACGCGCACGCCGCCAATGATCAAATCCTGGGTGCCCATTAACCTTTACCTTTCGTTTTAGTGCTGTGTGGCTTGGCGGATTTTTCGATAAACTCGATAATCATGCTGGCGACATCTTTGCTGGTTGCTTTTTCAATCCCTTCCAGACCCGGCGAGGAGTTTACTTCCATCACTACCGGTCCTCTGGAAGAGCGTAATATGTCCACACCACAGCAATTCAGGCCCATGGTTTTGGCCGCATCAATGGCTGTTTTACGCTCTGCCGGTGACAGGCGAACCAGGCTGGCAGAGCCGCCCCGGTGAAGGTTAGAACGAAACTCGCCCGGGGCCGCCTGACGCTTCATGGCGGCAATTACTTTTCCGCCGACCACAAAACAGCGAATATCCGCACCGCCGGCTTCTTTGATGTATTCCTGGACTAAAATACTTGCGTTAAGGCCCATAAAGGCCTCGATCATCGCTTCGGCTGTCTTCTGGGTTTCCGCCAGTACCACGCCGATACCCTGGGTACCTTCGAGCAGCTTAATAACTACCGGCGCGCCACCAACGTTTTTGATAACGTCGTCGACTTTGTCCGGATGGTGGGCAAAGCCGGTACGCGGCATGCCAATGCCCTTGCGGGACAGCAGTTGCAATGAACGCAGTTTGTCGCGTGAACGGCTGATGGCCACCGATTCGTTAATGCTGTAGGTGCCCATCATCTCGAACTGGCGAACAACCGAGGTTCCGTAAAAACTGACCGAAGCCCCGATACGAGGGATCACCGCATCATAAACAGGCAGTTTTTTACCATTATAGCGAACCGAAGGGTTGCTGCTGGTGATGTCCATGTAGCAGTGCATGGTGTCGACAACATCGACGGTGTGCCCTCTGAGTTCGCCTGCCTCTTTTAAGCGGCGGGTTGAGTAAAGCCTTGGGTTTCTCGAGAGTATTGCAATTCGCATGATTAAGCTCAGTATTGGTTGCGGCAAAAAACGGCATACTTTGCCTTGTGTGAGGGGAATGTAAAGTAAATAAAATTTGTCGTGACGGTGAGAAATCTTGAGTAATAACAAGACTCATCACCTACCGTAACTGTCTATAGCATACGCCTAAAAACAGTGGGCTGTCACGCCGGGTTATGCCCACTATTAGTGGGCATGCTTAATATAACGGGTCATGCTTTTCAGCAGCGCCCTGAGTTTGGCCGGCTTAATGGGTTTACTCAGATAGTTTACGCCCTGTTCCTTACAGCGGGTTACCAGATCTTCATCGTGGGTGGCAGTTACCAGCGACGCCGGGAGCACAATGTCGAGGTGCTGACGAATAGCATCAATTAGATCAAGACCGTTCTGATTGTTACCAAGCTGGTAATCCATCAGCAAAATTTGCGGCGAGAAAATATCAGCCTGGGTAATGGCATCGTCCCAATTATCAGCCAGTACCGTTCTTACTCCCCATTTATTCAACAGCGTTTGCAGGGCGTCGAGATTTTCCTGCTGATCGTCAACACACAATACCCGTAAGCCTCTGAACGACGCCGTGGGGTTGGCCAGAGAGGTACTTTTGGTTGCCAGCGGCTGGGTCATGGGGAAACTCAGGGAGAAACAGCTACCCCGGCCAACCCTGGACTCTACCTGTACCTTACACTGCATTTGCTGACTAAGGCGTCTGACAACACCCAGCCCCAAACCGATACCGTGCTCAGAACTTTCGTGGGTGCGGTAAAAATCGCTAAAAATTAAAGCCTGTTGCTCTTTGGAAATGCCGATGCCGGTGTCGCGCACTTCTATGAGTATCTTTCCGGCCCGTTTGCGGGTTGAAAACAGAACTTTACCCGAATCGGTATATTTTACGGCATTAGATAGCAGGTTCTGGATAATGCGATACAAAAAGGTTTTGTCGGCATAGACCCAACAATCCAGCAAACGGGTTTTTAACTGCACCCCTTTATCTTTTGCCCGCATCGATAACTCATCGACTATGGGGTCACACAATTCTTTCAGATTCACCGGTTCCGGATTAGGTTTCAATTCGCCCTGATCCAGACGGGATATGTCCAGCAGCGTGGCAATTAAGGCCTCACTGGAACTTACCGAGTGATTAAGTTTATTAACGATGTTATTCACCGATTCCGGTAATCTGGCTTCCTGTAACGCAGAGACATACAACTTGGCGGCGTTAAGGGGTTGCAGTACATCATGACTGGCCAGCGCCAGAAACCGTGTTTTGCTGGCGTTAGCATCTTCGGCCTGCTTGCGGGCCCGGATAAGCTCTTTTTCTACGCCGCGGCGACGTTCTATTTCCAGCCGAAGTTCGGCGTTAATGGAGTGAACTTCTTCGGTACGCTTTTTAATTCGCAGTTCCAGGTCAATGTTTGACTCTTCCAGTGCCTGCTGTATTTCCACGTGGCCGGTAATATCGTTGAAGCTGGTTACAAAGCCGCCCCCAGGCAAGGGGTTACCCACCATTTCAATCACCCGGCCGTCACTACGTTGGCGGGTAAAACGGTGGGGCGTACCGGAGCGTAAATGTTCGAGCCGTTTTTCAACTTCCACTTCGATATCGTGGGCACCAAACTCGCCCTTTGCAGCGTTATAGCGCATAAGTTTTTCAATGGGGGTGCCGACAACCAGCAACTCTTCCGGATAGGTATACAAGGCTGCGTACTGTTTGTTCCAGGCCACCAGATTCAGGTGTTTGTCGATCACGCTGATACCCTGATCCATGTTTTCCAGTGAGGTAAGCAGGGCCGTCATATTAAACTGCATGGCCTGGGTAGTGTCGTCAAAGAAGTTAATCACTTCGGTAAAGTCGAGCTTTTTACCGCGTAATACACTGTCGATTAGCGCTTTGGCACTGGATGCCCCGATTACTCCGCCAAGTGCCCGTTCGCAGAAAGCCATAAAGGCTTCATCCGGTACCTGAGAGCTTTCTATGGTGGTGTGGTGAAGTTGCTGGTATTCGTTAACCAGTTGCTTACAGCGTCCGGTGCCCATAAACGTGGAGAGCAGTGTGATCAAATCGGCAATGGTCACGTTGACACTCTGATTTTTAAGCGGGGTATTACGGACCTCGGCCGGTGATACAAAGGCTTCGGCCTGAATCCGGTCAATCAACCGGGCCGGGGCAAACCAGGAGAACAGGCAATAGGCGATGGTGTTGGCGATAAGACTGATGATAGCGCCCTGGCTTAGCAATTCACTTTGTTCAAAGTCTGACGAGGAAACATTAACGATCGGCAAAACCAGCCACAGCACCCAGGTAATGAGGCCCACCACCAGCCCGGCATAGACGCCGTGAGCATGGCCTCGTTTCCAGTACAAACCGCCAATCACAGCGGGCATCAGCTGAATTACCAGTGAAAAAGCAATTAACCCTATGGAGTGGAGCGAACGACTGCCGGTCATTTGCTGATGGTATAAAAACGCCAGCAGCAGAATAATGCCGATGATAATACGCCTGATTAAACGGATACGTTTACCATAGTCGCCGTAGGAGGCGGAATGCTGTTTAACCGCCAGCAACCGGGGCAGAACCACGTCGTTGGTCAGCATAGTACTGAGGGTTAAAGTGGCCACAATAATCATTGCCGTGGCAGCAGATAACCCCCCTACGAATACGATCACCTGGAGCAGGAAAGACTCTGAGAACATAGCCAGCGATAACACGTACGTATCCGGCTCAATAGGGTTATCGGCGAATACAGACTGCCCGGCCATAGCAATAATAGGAATAACTGCTGCTGTGATTGCCAGATACAGCGGGAACAACCAGCGTGCGGTTTTTAAATGGTTCAGGCTCAGGTTATCAACGATCGCTACATGAAACTGACGGGGCAAACAAATGACCGCCGCGGCAGCCATAATAACCTGAGCAAAAAAGGTAAAAGAAGAAAACTGAGACAACGCCTCAGTGGTAAGGAAGTCTTCCAGGATAGGCCGTGTTTCCTGCTCGTACCAAGCCTGATAGCCGACGATGGCAACAAGAACCAGCGCCAGGAGCTTAATGGATGATTCAAAGGAAATGGCCAGAATTAAACCGCGGCGGTACTCCGTAACGTCGGTTTGTTTGGTGCCGAAATAAATCGCAAACAGGGCAATAAAGGCGGTGGCCAGTACAATGATAAACTGGCTGTTAGGCTGGTTCGTTAACAGCCTGAATGTAGCGCCTATGGCTTTTAGCTGCAGGGCTATGTAAGGGATAGTAGCCATTAACGCAATAATGGTAACAAGCAACGCCACAGCCTGGCGTTTACCATAACGGGAGGCTATAAAGTCGGCTATGGTATTAATGTGTTGTTTTTTGCTGACCAGCGTCAGTTTATAGATAAACCGGTAGCCCAGAATATATACCAGCACCGGCCCCAGCAGGATAGGCAGATAAATCCAGGTATCCCGGGCAGCCTGACCCACCGCGCCGAAAAACGTCCAGGCAGTACAATATATAGCCAGCGCCAGTGAGTAAATCACCGGGTGAGAGGTGATCCATCTGGCGGTGGGAGAATTCTTATCTCCCCAACTGGCGATATAAAATAATAAAAATAAATAAACGAGTGCGAGTGAAACCCAACCGAACGTCATGCCTTGTCCTAACAGGTTTTTAACAAATCTGATTGCATTATAACCAAGCCCCTAAGACCTGACCTACGACCATGGTCTCATTTCTTGAATTGTCATGCCCGTCTAGAGTATATCCGAAGCTCCTAATTATGCGGTTTTTAGGCGATTTTGGCGGTTTGGGATTGCTAAAGTAAGCGCTAAAGTCGCCTGAGAAGCTCTCCGTTAGGAAAATGTAAAAATAGAACATCGAATTAACCTGTTGATGAGGACGGAAAGATGGCATTTAAAAGTGATGACGACAAAACGGCGTATTGGAAGGAGAATCTCTCCATCCTCGCCAAATTGTTAGTAGTCTGGTTTGTCGTGTCTTTTGGCGCCGGCATTCTCTTAGTAGATGTGCTAAACGAGATCCAATTCTTTGGCTTTAAGCTGGGATTCTGGTTTGCACAGCAAGGTGCAATATACGTGTTTGTGGTACTCATTTTTGTGTATATGGCCAAAATGAATGCGTTAGACAAAAAATACGGCGTAGACGAGGAGTAATCCAATGGATGTACAATTATTAACCTTTATCATCGTTGGCGCCTCGTTTGCCCTGTATATCGCTATTGCGATTTGGGCTCGCGCTGGTTCAACCAACGACTTTTATGTTGCCGGCGGTGGTGTTCCACCTGTCCTTAACGGTATGGCAACCGCAGCGGACTGGATGTCAGCCGCATCATTTATTTCTATGGCCGGTCTGATTTCCTTTATGGGTTACGACGGCGCGGTTTACCTGATGGGCTGGACCGGTGGTTATGTACTGCTGGCGTTATGTCTGGCACCGTACTTACGTAAATTCGGTAAATTTACTGTACCGGATTTCATTGGTGATCGCTACTACTCACAAACCGCACGTACTGTGGCGGTATTCTGTGCCATCTTCGTAAGCTTTACTTACGTTGCCGGTCAGATGCGTGGTGTGGGCGTGGTATTCAGCCGCTTCCTGGAAGTTGATATCGTAACCGGCGTGGTTATCGGTATGGCAATTGTATTCTTCTACACCGTATTAGGTGGTATGAAAGGCATTACCTACACTCAGGTTGCCCAGTACTGCGTACTGATTTTTGCTTACTTAGTCCCTTGTGTATTTATCTCGGTAATGGTGACTGGTCACATTCTGCCGCAAACGGCATTCGGTGCCACACTGGCTGATGGGTCCGGGATGTACATGCTTGAGAAGCTGGACAATATATCCATGGCCTTAGGGTTTAATGAATATACCACCGGCACGAAGAGTACCATTGATGTGTTCTTTATTACCTTCGCGTTAATGGTAGGTACTGCGGGTCTGCCGCACGTAATCGTACGTTTCTTCACTGTACCTAAAGTACGTGATGCACGTAAGAGTGCGGGTTGGGCGCTGGTCTTCATCGCTATCCTGTATACCACTGCACCGGCACTGGCTTCATTTGGCCGCGTAAACATGATTGAAACCATCAATGGTCCGGATCTGGCGGGTACGCCTTATGCTGAAGCGCCGACCTGGATTAAAAACTGGGAAAAAACCGGCCTTATCGAATTTAACGATAAGAACGGTGATGGCAACATGTACTATGCAGCGGGTAGTATTACCGACCCTAACAGTGCTAACGAAGTGAAAGTTGACCGTGACATCATGGTACTGGCTAACCCTGAAATTGCGAACCTGCCTGCATGGGTAATCGCATTGGTGGCAGCGGGTGGTGTGGCTGCGGCACTGTCTACCTCGGCAGGCTTGCTGCTGGTAATCTCTACCTCAGTATCGCATGACTTACTGAAACGTAACTTTGCGCCAAACATCTCCGATAAAGCTGAACTGGGCTATGCCCGACTGGCAGCCGGTGTGGCCATTGTGATTGCCGGTTACTTTGGGATTAACCCGCCAGGATTCGTCGCGCAGGTGGTCGCCTTCGCGTTCGGTCTCGCGGCCTCGAGTTTCTTCCCGGCCATCATTATGGGTATCTTTAGCAAGCGTATGAATGATAAAGGTGCTGTGGCAGGTATGATCTCAGGTATCGCGTTTACTGCAGCCTATATCATCTACTTCAAGTTTGTGAATCCGGCCGCTAACGTGCCTGCTAACTGGTGGTTTGGTATTTCTCCGGAAGGTATCGGTACTCTGGGTATGCTGGTGAACTTCGGCGTAGCCTATGGCGTGTTCAAGATGACTGATGAAGCGCCGCAGGAAATTCAGGAAATGGTTGAAAGTATCCGCTTCCCGAAAGGTTCGGGTGAAGCTTCGGCTCACTAAGACCTGCTAGCAATACAGTAAAAAAGGCTCACCTTGTGGTGGGCCTTCTTTATTTATCCCTGAGTGACGTGAATAAAACGTTATTCAGGCATAAATAGCCTTGATCTGGCACAGTCAGCCATGTGCTAAAACCAGCTATGCTTGTATGTACTGCAATGCAATAAAAACGCTTTTGGGGACTACTGATGAGTACCACGCCGCAGCAAGTAATCGATTTTTTAAAAACGTCAGCGCCTTTTGATCAACTCAAAGGTGAGATGCTCGACGAACTGGCACAGAAGGCACGGCTGATCTATCTGGCAAAGGAAAATCAGCAGGCATTACTGAATGAAAATACCGGTCGGTTGTTTCTGATTCAGAGCGGTCAGTTTTCGGTAAAAGACAGCGACGGGCCACAGCGGCACTTAAGTGAAGGGGATTACTTTGGCTTTCACGCGCTTATTGACGGCGTGACCTACCCGCTGGAAGTAGAAATAGACAGTCCGGGGTTGGTGTACTCTTTTAGCGAAGCGGCGTTTAAAAAATCCCTCGAAATGCCGGAAATTGCCAATTTCTTTCAAAGTACCAAAAGCGAAGCTTTACAAAATCAGGCTGTGCAGGACTCAAACTCCATGTGGCTGTATAAGGCCTTGTCGGAGGTGATTGAGCGGCCGCCGGTAAGAATAGATGTGAGTTTATCGGTGCAGCAGGCCGCTGAAATGATGTCGGCGAGTAATGTATCCTCGTTACTGATTACCGAGCACGATAAGCTGACAGGCATTGTCACTGACAGGGATTTACGCAACCGGGTAGTGGCTACCGGGCTGGACGTAAGTTTACCGGTAAAGTCTATTATGACTGAAAAGCCGGCAATGATTATTCAAAACCGCACCATGTTTGATGCCATGGCACTGATGACGGAACGCAATATTCATCACTTGCCGGTAGTCGACCGCACCACCCGACAACCGGTGGGGATGGTTACCGCGTCGGATGTGATACGCCATCAAAAAGGCAACGTGTTGTTTGTGATTGGCGAGCTCTCAAAGGCCGAAAACCTGTACGAGCTGACCCGTTTATCCTGGCAGATGCCGCATTATTTTGCGACTCACGCCAAGCGCCCCGGTGACTTTGATATTGCAGGTAAAGTGCTGGCTCAGGCCACCGATATTATGACCCGTAAACTGATTAGTTATTACCAGCAACAAAATGGGCCGGCGCCGCTCGATTATGCGTGGATAGTCTATGGTTCTCAGGCGCGAGAAGACCAGACCATGGGGTCAGATCAGGATAACGGGCTGCTGCTTGAACGGGAGCCTGACGAGCAGGAAGCCGCATACTTTGCCCAAATGGCTGAGTATGTCTGTAACGGGTTGGGTAAGTGCGGCATAAAATTGTGTCCGGGCAATATTATGGCCAGTAATGCGGATTTAAGATTATCGCTGGATGCCGCGATTAATGAAGCCAAAAGCTGGGTAAATCAGCCCACCAATAAAGCCATTATGTATTTTAATATTTTTCTGGATGCCCGGGCGGCAGCCGGCGACGTGGATCTGTTCAGAAAAATGCAGATGGCACGAGTGCCGCTGTTAAAACAACCCATGTTTCTGGCGGCGCTGGCTCGCCAGGCCAATGATGCCTCGGTACCGCTGTCGATGTTTAAAAAATTCACCTATGAAAAAGGCCATAGCGTGAAAGATGCCATCGATCTGAAAGTGAGAGCTATTGCTATTATTAACAACCTGGTGCGGCTTTATGCGCTGGCCAATGGGCTGACCATGCCATCGACACTTGGCAGACTGGCTGCGCTTCCTGCGGGGGCGGGGTTATCCAGCCGCGACGCCGACAACCTGCGGGATATCTGGCTATTCTTGAATCGATTGCGCTGGCGTCATCAACTGCACAATAAAGTGACCAATAACCTGGTGTCGGTGAGTGACTTATCGTCAATTGAGAAGCATCAGTTGAAAGCGGCTTTTCAGGCCATTGAACGGGCTCAACAGGCGGCGGTGATGAAGTTCTCCGGCGGCATGTCCTGATATGCCGGCGCAGCAACAACCGTCGCTCTGGCGGCGTATACAGCAATGGATTAGTGGTGGCTCGGCCTTACCCGAGAGTCGTAAACATCAAATGCTCAGGGACCTGCCTTTATTAGCCGTAGACCTGGAGCTGACTTCGCTTGATCCGCAAAAAGCCAAGGTTACTTCCATTGGCTGGACCGAAGGAAAAGCGGGCAGTATCGATTTGAGTCATTGTTATTACGCCGTGGTCAGAGCTTCAGGGGACTTGGAACAAAGCCCGGTTATCCATGGCCTCACAGCCTATGATATTGCTCAGGGGACACATATCAGGGAAGCACTGGAGCGCCTCGCTCCTTATGCTCAGACCCATGTCTGGGTATTTCATAATGCCGGGCTCGACCTGGCAGTGCTGGATAAGGTGTTAACGGCTAACGATATGTACCTGCCAGAGGTTATTACCCTCGACACGCTTAAGCTGGCGGTGTATCAGCTGCAAAAACAGCATGATGTGTTGCCGCCCAATAGCGCCACCCTGACCGTGTGTCGGCAGCGCTTAAACTTACCACTGGCACCGACGCACAATGCGCTCGATGATGCGATGGCAACATTACAGCTTTGGTTTGCGCAATATTACAGCATGGATCCCACCGGCAAGATGAGTTTGCAGGATATTGCCCATACTCAGGCGGTTGGATGCAAAAATTTAGGAAAAAGTGATAAGAAGTGATTGACAAGATTAGCCCAAGAGCGTATCTTTCCGCCCGCGTTGAGCAACGAGCTAAACGCGAAGGCCCAGGTGGTGAAATTGGTAGACACGCTAGCTTCAGGTGCTAGTGACCTAACGGTCGTGGCGGTTCAAGTCCGCCCCTGGGCACCATTCCTCGAAAGACGTTTCAAACTTCTTATTTATAAATAAATTCAAGCTTTTATCAAATCGGCGGACTAACCCAGCCGAAAATCACAGATTTTCGTCGTTCATCCGTACGCGAAGCAAAGCTTCGCATAAAGCGTACGGCTTCACCCACCCCTGGGCACCATTCCTCGAAAGACATTCAAAAACTCCTTGTAAATCAAATTACAATTAATAGTTAAGTCGGCGTACGTGCGCAGCGGGAAATTGCAGATTTCTGTGTTTTACCCTCTACCCGTTCTTCGCTTATAACGTGAGTTTTCAGTACATTTTAATGCGCCCAGCGCACTCCCTGGCAAAATAGCTGGTAATATAGGCCAAAGCTGCTGAACAACGCTAACGATCCCGTTAAAGGTTGTTCACACTGTCTATAACTCAGGATCACCATGGCACTTAAAGCAACCATTTTTAAAGCAGACCTGTCGATTACCGACATGGACCGCAACTATTACAATGACCATAACCTGACCATTGCCCGACATCCGTCTGAAAACGATGCGCGGATGATGCTGCGTATAATAGCGTTTATCGTTAATGCCCATGAGCGGCTGCAGTTTACCAAGGGGTTATCAGATGATGATGTGCCTGATCTGTGGCAAAAGAACTTCAGTGATGAAATTGAGTTGTGGATCGAGCTAGGCCAGCCTTCAGAACAGCGAATTAAAAAAGGCTGCAATCAAAGCCAGCAAATGATGATCTATGCTTACGCCGACAACAGCTTTGACGCATGGTGGAAGAAAGAGAGCTCTAAGTTACAAACCCGCAAAAACCTCTCGGTATTTACCGTACCAGAAGCACTGGCCGCTATCCTCGAAAGAGCGGTGCAGCGTTCTATGCAAATACAGGTCACCATTCAGGATGGGCAAATATGGTTAACCATTGAGGGCC
>NZ_CAJXQY010000084.1 GCF_913058315.1 uncultured Alteromonas sp.
TGATACGGTGCATTTCTTATCGAAGTATAAGAAAGCCCGGGAGCAGGGTAAGACCGCCGAAGAAGCGGTGAGATACGCTTATAAAACCATTGGTCAGGCGCTTATTGTAACCACCACAGTGCTGACCGTCGGCTTTGGTATTCTTAGTCTGTCCAGTTTTGCGCTGAATTCGGATATGGGCCTGCTAACGGCCATAATTCTGGTAGGTGCGCTGGTCATTGATTTACTGTTTCTGCCTGCGTTTTTACTCTGGCTGGATACCGACCGAACGGCTAAAACTCACTCGTAGATATCAATGTGCGGCGCATCAGGATCATGATGATGCTCCGGCGTTTCACCGTGACTGTCGTAAAGCAGCTCTTCCTCTTTATCTGTTTCTGGCGCTGCTGACTGCTCATCAGATTGCTGATCAGGCTGCTGTCTGGCAGCGTCCTGCTCTTGCTGCGGCGCTTTTTCATGGACTTTATACTGCTCTTGCTCGCTGATCAGACGCTCTTCGTCGTGCGTCTCTTTTTCGTCTTCAGAGAGGTTTTTAGCGCGCGTTTCTTTACTAACGCGCTTAACCTTCTCATCCACCACTACCGGCACCTTGCCTTCCCGTGGCAATATTGAAAACAATAGATCGTTACTCACAACTGCCTCCCCACTTTTGCCCTAATTATACGCCTTAATGTATATTTATTCACCAGATTAGATTATTCATTCCAAACTTACAGGTCTTATAACGATTAGTTAGAGTATATTTGCCCGCAAAAGTTGCAAAACGCTTGCAATGACTGCGCGTCTTGGCTATTGTTTGCGCGTCTAAATTATTGAACCAAATTTTATACATGATTAAACGCGCCGCCATTCATCACCACCATCATAAAGCATAACCTTTCAGGTTTGTGCTGGAAGGTTGTTGTTCTCCTTCCAGTGGCGCAGATACCAAATATCGACCCCCGGAAGGAAACTTCCGGGGGTTTTTCGTTAATGGCGCACAAATTCAGGACTAATTAGAGGACCATCACCATGAGTGATAACAGCAGCAGACTGCGAATTGCAATTCAAAAATCCGGTCGCTTAAGCGACGACAGCATTGCACTTCTTAAAGCTATAGGCATCAAACTTAACATTCGCGATCGCCTGCTGATTGCCCATTCTACCAACGAAAATATCGACCTGCTGCGAGTCCGCGACGATGATATTCCGGGCCTGGTTATGGACGGTGTAGTGGATATGGGCTTTATCGGTGAAAACGAGCTGGAAGAAAAAATGCTTGAGCGCCAGGCCGCCGGCAAACCAGCCGACTTCGAAGTACTGCGCCGCCTTGATTACGGCGGTTGCCGTTTATCCCTCGCCGTGCCTACCGAGATGGACTATACCGGCGCAGCGTCTCTGGCCGGCAAAAAGGTAGCGACTACCTATCCCTATTTACTCGAGCGTTATTTCAAAGAGCAAGGCATTAACGCCAAAGCGGTCATGCTGACCGGTTCCGTAGAAGTAGCGCCTCGTGCTGGGGTTGCTGATGCCATTTGCGATTTGGTGTCTACCGGTGCCACCCTGGAGGCCAATGGTTTGCAGGAAGAAGAAGTCATTTTCCGCTCAAAAGCGGTGTTGATTCAACGTGCAGACGGCGAACTGACCGAAGAGAAAGCCGCCCTGATTAACCGCTTGGTACCGCGTATTGACGGTGTCATTCAGGCCAAAGAAAGCAAATACATTATGCTTCACGCACCCAAAGCCTACCTGGAACAGGTTAAAAGTTTATTACCCGGCGCTGAAAACCCAACGGTACTGCCACTGGCAGGTAGCGACGACACCGTAGCTATTCATGTGGTCAGCCCGGAAAACCTGTTCTGGGAAACCATGGAAAAACTTAAGGCGCTGGGTTGCAGCTCAATCCTGGTTATGCCAATCGAAAAAATGATGGGTTAATGCGAGGCTAATCTTATGATTAACTGGTCTACTCTGACTACCGCTGAACAAGTTGCAGCCCTGGCCCGCCCGGCCATGGCCGACAGCGCCAGACTCAAAGCTACAGTGGCCGATATCCTGGCAGCCGTGCAACAGCGTGGCGACGACGCAGTGCTGGAATTTACCCGCCGCTTTGACTCACCGGCACTAAACAGTTTAAAACTTAGTGTTGAAAAACGTGACGAACTGGCGCAGCGAGTAACGCCACAAGTGCAAAGCGCGATTCAGACCGCTTTTGCCAATGTAAAGCAATTCCATGAGGCACAATATCCTCAGGATATCCGTTTGACCACTACGCCAGGCGTGGTCTGCGAACAGCGCTTTACGGCGCTGGAAGCCGTAGGCTTATATATTCCTGGCGGCAGTGCACCACTGCCCTCCACCGTGATGATGCTGGGGGTACCCGCTCTGGTAGCCGGTTGTGAGCGCAAGGTACTGTGCACACCGCCCAATGCTGAACAGGAAATTGCCCCGGAAATTGCCTACGCGGCCAAATGCTGTGGCATTGGTGAAATTTATCTTTGTGGTGGTGCCCAGGCTATCGCGGCCATGGCGTTTGGCACCGAGACTATCACCAAAGTCGATAAGATCTTCGGCCCCGGTAACAGTTTTGTGACTGAAGCTAAACAACAGGTCAGTCAGCGTGCCGATGGTGCCGCGATTGATATGCCTGCGGGTCCATCAGAAGTTTTGGTGCTGGCTGATGACAGCGCCGATGCCGATTTTGTGGCGTCCGATCTGCTATCACAGGCTGAGCACGGTCCGGACTCTCAGGCCATCCTGGTAACTAACAGTGCAACACTTATTGAAGCTGTGGAAATGGCAGTCACCAAACAGCTGGCAGCGTTGTCGCGAAACAGCATCGCCAGCAAAGCCATGGAAAACGCAAGGTACATTGTTACCGACACGATCAATGAAGCCATCGCGGTTAGTAACCAGTATGCACCGGAACACTTAATTGTGCAGTGTGATAATGCCCGGGGCTTGCTGCCGCTGATTAAGCATGCAGGCTCGATATTTTTAGGCCCGTGGTCTCCGGAGAGTGCCGGCGACTATGCCTCTGGTACCAACCACGTTTTACCTACGTATGGCTACGCCAGAAATTACTCCAGTCTGGGATTGCTGGACTTTATGCGCCGCTACACTATTCAGGAGCTCAGTGAAGACGGCATGCGCAATTTAGGCCCGGCTATTATGCAACTGGCCGATGCTGAAGGGCTTGATGCTCACCGCAACGCGGTTGGCTTTCGCCTGGATAAATTGAACAAGCAAAACGATTAACTTACAGAGACCGCTATGACGAGCAAACTGGTTGATACTTTAATCAACGCCAATCTGGTGCCGCTGAAACCCTATGAATCAGCGCGCCGGTTATTTTCCGGTGGTCAGGACTGGCTCAACGCCAACGAATCGCCTTTTGCCAACCCTTACGATATTGATGCCAGTAATTTTAACCGCTATCCCTCCTGTCAGCCCGACAGTGTGATTAACGGCTATGCAAGCTACGCCGGGGTAGATAAAACACAACTGATTGTTACACGCGGTGCCGATGAAGGCATCGAGCTGTTAATTCGTACCTTTTGTACCCCGGGTGAAGACAATATTCTGATTTGCCCACCTACCTATGGCATGTATGCCATCAGTGCGGAAACCTGTGATGTGGGCATAAAACGGGTGCCGTTAAACGACGATTTCAGCCTGGATGTAGACGGGATTTGCGCCACCGAAAACGTTAACCTGGTGTTTATCTGCGCGCCTAACAACCCCACCGGTACCCAGGTGAGCAAAGCTGACTTAACTGCGGTACTTGAGCATTTTGCCGACACCGCTCTGGTAGTGGTAGACGAAGCCTACATTGAGTTTGATATCGAAAACACCTGGGCAACTGAGCTGGCAACTTACCCTAACCTGGTGGTATTACGTACGCTTTCCAAAGCCTTTGCCCTGGCCGGTTTACGCTGTGGTTTTACTATCGCCAGCGAAGCGATTATTCAGGCATTACTGAAAGTCATCGCCCCTTACCCTATTCCGGCACCGGTGGCGCAAATTGTGGCGCAGGCGCTAACGCCTGACAATATTGCGCGAATGCAGCAACAGGTGGCGTTTTTAAATGAACAGCGCACTACGCTGCAGGCGGAGCTGGCCAAACGGCCCGGCGTGGAACTGGTGGGTGATGTAAAAGCCAACTATATTTTGTTCCGCCACAGCCATTGCGCGCAGATCATGCAATACCTGGTGAGTCAGGGCATGCTTATTCGCGATCAATCCAAACAACTTAACCTGCAAAACTGCCTGCGGGTAACTCTTGGCAGCGCTGAACAGAATCAGCGTTTACTTTCCTTATTAGACGCTTATTTTGAGCAAGCGGGAGCATCATTGTGAGCCAGCAAGCTATTTTATTTATCGACCGTGACGGCACTCTGGTAGAAGAGCCACCTATCGACAAGCAACTCGACAGTCTGGAAAAACTGGTCTTCGAACCCCAGGTGATCCCGGTGTTATTGAAACTGAAAGCCGCTGGCTTCAGACTGGTAATGGTTACCAATCAGGATGGCCTGGGTACCGACAGCTTTCCGCAGGCCGATTTCGACCTGCCCCACAATGCCATGATGGCGGTGTTTGAAAGCCAGGGCGTGACCTTTGACGATGTACTCATTTGCCCGCATTTTGATGAAGACAACTGCTCCTGCCGCAAGCCAAAGCTGGGACTGGTTAAAGATTATCTGCAGCAGGGCAAGGTCGACTTTACCCGCTCCTATGTGATTGGCGATCGCATGACTGACATGCAACTGGCCGATAACATGGGGATTAAAGGGATTCAGTACAGCCGTGACGGCGTTAACTGGCCGGTTATTGAAAAGCAATTGCTGGCGTCTTCCCGCATTGCCGAAGTCACCCGCACCACTTCTGAAACCAGTATACACGTGCGCGTTGATTTAGACTCTGCGGCAAAATCGACTATTGCCACCGGCATGGGCTTTTTCGACCATATGCTCGACCAGATAGCCACCCACGGGGGCTTTGAGCTGCAACTCAAAACCGATGGCGATCTGCATATCGACGATCACCACAGTGTAGAAGACACTGCACTGGCGTTAGGTGAAGCGCTTAAAAAAGCACTGGGTAATAAGCGTGGCATTGGCCGTTTTGGCTTTGCTTTGCCGATGGATGAGTGTCGCGCCGAATGTATTATGGACATTTCCAATCGCCCTTATCTGAAGTTTGATGCCAAATTCAGCCGTGATCAGGTTGGCGAAATGGCCACCGAGATGGTTGAGCACTTCTTTTACTCACTGGCACAAAGCATGGGCCTGTCGCTGCACTTATCCACCAGCGAAGGCAATGCTCACCATCAGGTAGAGAGCCTGTTTAAGGTATTTGGCCGGGCCTTGCGTCAGGCAATTACCCGTTCGGGTGATGCCCTGCCAAGCAGTAAAGGAGCCCTGTAATGACCCAGCAAACCATTGTTATTGTTAACACCGGTTGCGCCAATATTTCCTCGGTTAAATTTGCCCTTGAGCGTCTGGGTGTCAGTGTAACGGTATCGGATGATCCTGCGGTTATTAAAGGTGCCGATAAGGTATTTTTACCCGGCGTTGGCGCAGCAGGTGCAGCCATGACCAGCATTACTGCCAAACAGCTTATTCCGACGCTGCAAGCGTTAACGCAGCCGGTACTGGGTGTGTGCTTAGGCATGCAGCTTATGGTTGAGCAATCTGATGAAGCCACAACCGGTACTATCGACTGCTTAAAACTATTACCCGGCCATGTAAAACGTATGCAGGCTGGCGAGTTGCGCTTACCGCACATGGGCTGGAATACTATTCGCCCGGTCGGCGACTCACCACTGTTTAAAGGGTTAGGCGAAGGCACCTATTTTTATTTTGTGCACAGCTTTGCAGTGCCGGTTTATGAGCACACCCTGGCGAGCTGCGAGTACGGCCAGACGTTTTCTGCAGCCATCCAGCACAATAATTTCTTTGGGGTGCAATTCCACCCTGAGCGTTCAGGTGAAGCCGGCGCGCAACTGTTAACCAACTTTGTGAACCTATAATCATGATTATACCTGCTATCGATTTAATCGACGGCGCCGTGGTGCGACTGTACCAGGGCGACTATAACCAAAAAACCCAGTACACCCTAGACCCGGTTGAGGTAGTACACAGCTATGCTGATCAGGGTGCCGAGTGGTTACACATTGTTGACCTCACCGGTGCCAAAGACACCGACAAACGTCAGTTGGAACTGATTCGCGCCATGGTGGATACCAAGCGAATGAAATTCCAGTCTGGCGGTGGCATTCGTGAAGAGCGCGAAGTCGCCCAGTTGCTTGAGTCTGGTGTTAGTCGTGTAGTCATTGGCTCGCTGGCAGTAAAACAAACTGAGCTGGTAAAAAGCTGGGTAAAACAGTACGGGCCGGAGCACATTGTCTTGGCGCTGGATATTAACATCGACGATGACGGCAATAAGTTTATTGCGACCCATGGCTGGCAGGAGAATTCCGGCGTGTCACTGGAGCAAATCCTCGAAGCCTTTGCCGAAGTGGATGCTAAACACGTGCTGTGCACAGACATCAGCCGTGACGGCACCCTGCAGGGTTCAAACGTTGAACTGTATACCGAAGTAAGCAAACAGTTCCCTAACGTCTCCTGGCAGGCCTCTGGCGGCATTGGCGGGCTCGATGATATTCGTGTCCTGCGCCCTACCGGTGTGGGCGGCGTCATTTTAGGCCGGGCATTACTGGAAGGTAAATTCACCGTTGAGGAGGCGATCGCATGCTGGCAAAACGGATAATTCCTTGTCTTGACGTACGCGACGGCAAAGTCGTAAAAGGCGTTCAGTTTCGTAATCACGAAATCATTGGCGATATTGTCCCACTGGCGGAGCAATATGCTAAGGCCGGTGCCGATGAACTGGTGTTTTATGATATCACCGCCAGCTCTGATCAGCGCGTAGTGGACAAAAGCTGGGTCAGCCGTATTGCCCAGGTAATTGACATTCCATTTTGCGTGGCAGGCGGTATTAAATCGGTAGAAGATGCCGGACGCATTCTGGAAATGGGTGCCGATAAGATTTCGATAAACTCACCGGCTCTGACCAACCCGGAACTGATTAATGAACTGCATGACGTCTACGGTCAGCAATGTGTGGTGATTGGCATCGACAGCTTTTATAACGAAGCGAACAATCAGTACGAGGTATACAAGTTTACCGGTGATGAAAGCCGCACCCAGCAAACTGCCTGGCAGACTCTGGACTGGATTAAAGAAGTGCAGTCACGGGGTGCAGGCGAAATTGTACTGAACTGTATGAATCAGGACGGTGTGCGCAAAGGCTATGATCTGGCGCAGCTGACAGCGGTTCGTGAGGTCTGCAATATCCCGCTGATAGCCTCCGGTGGTGCCGGTGCCATTGAACACTTTACCGACGTGTTTAAGCAAGCGGATGTAGACGGCGCGCTGGCCGCTTCAGTGTTCCATAAAGGCATTATCAACATCGACGAATTAAAGGCGACTCTGGTCGATGCAGGTGTCCCCATGCGCCAGCGTTACACTGTGGGTGCGTAAGGAATCAACTATGAAGATTAATCAAGACACTCAGAGCCAGCTAGCCTGGCAGAAAATGGATAACCTGCTGCCTGCCATTGTGCAGGATGCGGTGACCGGTAAAGTATTAATGCAGGGTTACATGAACCCGGAAGCGCTCGAGGTCACGTTGACCAGCGGCAAAGTCACCTTTTTCAGTCGTTCTAAGCAGCGCTTATGGCAAAAAGGCGAAACCTCCGGCAACACGCTGGATTTGGTCAGCGTGAGCAGTGATTGCGATGACGATTCGTTACTGGTGTTGGCCAACCCTAACGGCCCGACCTGCCACACCGGCGCAGAAAGCTGCTGGTTTGATGGCGACGTTGCCGATTACACCTTTGTTGGCGATCTGGAGCGAGTACTGGCAGCGCGTAAATCGGCCGATCCGGAGTCAAGCTACACGGCTAGCCTGTACAGCAAAGGCATAAAGCGTATTGCGCAAAAAGTGGGAGAAGAAGGCGTGGAAACGGCGCTGGCTGCCACTGTAATGGATAAAGAGGAATTGCGTAATGAAGCCGCTGACCTGCTCTATCACTTAACCGTGCTATTACAGGCCTGTGATATGTCGGTCTCTGATGCGGTGAATGTACTCAGAGAGCGTCACAAAGGCTAATTAACCAAAGACAATCAGGCTACTTTACCGTAGCCTTTTTTATTAAAGCTACTCATAGCCCAGCTCACGAGCCGCCTCCTGCAGACGCTTCACCAGCTTAGGATCCATGTTGCCATTAGCCGCCAGATAAGCCACAACGGCTAATTCAGGAATGGGCTGCACCACTTTAAAATCGGAGGCCTGCAGACCTGCCAGGTTTGCTGTACTCTCGATCAGAACAGGATCTTCAATAATAAAATCAACAGTACCAAGTTTTAACTGTTGCCAGGAACACAGAATATCGGCGCATACCAGCAGGTTATGGCCTTCCTCCAGCCCTTTGGCCAGCAGCCACGTCTCGGCAATGTCATCGCGCTGCGCTGCCGCCGATAAGCCCGTTAAATTTAACCCAGAATCGAGTTGAATATGATTGCTGTTGGCCAGCGTCAGAATACTCAGATTGAATTTCGCTACGGGTGCTATCCAGTGAAACTGGCCCTCCCGCTCGGGGGTTTTTGCTATGGAGTAAATCAGGGCGCGACTGGAGCGTTCAACATTCAGCATCGCTCTGGCCCACGGGAACAGCTTGAATTCTGCATTCAGGCCAGCTCGTTCGACAATTTTACGAACACGCTCAGTAGCAATGCCCTCTACCCTGTCGCCCCCCTGATACTGGTAAGGAGGGGAGACTTCGGTAAATACCACCAACGTGGGTGTATCAGCGTAAGTTAGCCCAATACTCAAACCGAAAAAACACATACCACATAATAGCTGGCGAAACTTCATCAAGGCAGCAACTAGAAAACAACGTTAGTTTAAGTGTAACCCCCTGTGGGGGTTTTGCCTAATTAACCGCGTTATGAAGTATAAGTTTCGGGACTATATGCCAGCCTGTTACCAGCCATTCACCCGCGACCAGACATCCGAGAGGGTACCGTCTTCGCCAATTACATGGTACCTGGAATACTGAGCTGCGGTGGCGCAGGCGTGAATGGGCAGTATTCGCAGCAAGCTGCCGTAAGCAAATATCGACGCTGGGGGGGTGAGGTTTTCGCGGTGGCGAATAATTCCGTGCTCCTGATTGGTACCACTCACATACCAGCCATCAAGAAGCTTGCCGTGCTCATCACACACCAGCCCGTATCCACAATCCTGTTGGTGAGACGCCGTCCCCTGATCGCGTGACAATGCCATCCAGCCTGCATCCACAATCACCTCGTTTTTATCTAACTGATGACCAATAACTGAAGTTAGCACAGATAGGGCTATATCACTGGCTTCACATACGCCCAGTCCGGCCATTACACAATCAAAAGTGGCATATACGCCAGCCCGAAGCTCATTAATGCCCGTGTGCTTTATGTCGGCCAGAGCGGTGGGTGTTGACCCTGCAGAAATCAGTTTGCAAGGTATACCGGCCTTTAACAGCTGAGTGGCGGCTTGCGATATCCGCTCACATTCCTGCCTTCCCATAGCCTGCTGCGCCGTTTTGGAATCACAATCATAAGAAGCACCGGCGTGGGTCATAATACCGCGGAAGTGAATATCAGGCGACTCAGCCAAAGTGCTGGCACAAGCAATTAATTCCTTCGAGTCAGGCAAGAGGCCAGCGCGGTGATTATCCACATCCACTTCCAGCATCACCGATAAAGGTAAAGCTAATTCGCTGGCGTAATCAGTTAAGGCGTTCACAGCAACCAGGCTGTCGGCTATGACCGTAAAATCCGGAGCCAGTCGTTGTATAGCAGCTAAGTGCGGAAATTTGTTGGGTGAAAGACCCACTGCATAGAGAATATCGGTATATCCGGCGCTGGCGAAGGCCGCGGCTTCAGCCAGTGTTGACACCGTGATCGGGCCCGAGGCAGGGGCATAATATTCGGCTGCCTGCAGAGATTTAAGGGTTTTCACATGTGGGCGTAGCGTTAATTGTTCAGCTTCTGCCACTGCCTGCATCCGCCGACAGTTATGTCGAAACCTGGTTAGGTCTAGCAGGCACGCCGGGGTGATTAATTGAGTTAACGATGTCATAAAAAGGGTAACCAGTAAATCAGTGTCAGGTTAGCGCTGGCCAGACCGAACAGCGACATCAGTGTGAGCATCATGCCCGCGATCCTTTGCCAGGTAGCGCCCATGGAATGACGAAGACCGTAAGCGTGTAAAACCCGACCAATGACCAGCGAAGCGCCGAATAAATGAATGAGCCAGGGGATTTCAGTGCTGATTTCCAGAATGGCCAGAAGCAGCAACGTCAGCGGTACATATTCTGCAAAATTACCGTGAACGCGGATCAGTCGCTGCAGCACTTCGTCGCCGCCATCACCAACGCCTATTCGGTTGCTTCGCCGATGGATGATGACCAACGCACTAATATACAAATAGATAAATGCCAGAATACTGGCATAAAAAGCAGTAACCGGAAGTACGATCATCTTTTCACTACTATCTTCACGTAAGGAGTGTTTATTGTGACAGTGAAACGGCTGGAGGGCAAAATAATGATTGCACGCAGACCCAGGCAGGAACCCGGTAGAAACAAAAATTAAGCCGCTGCGGGGCAGCGGCTTTGAAATTATGGCGGGAGGCCGGATTACCCCAGCAGCTCACCTAATTGCTGACTAACCGTTTCAACCGGTTTAGTACCATCCAGCTTGTGATACTCACAGTTGCCTGCTGCCGCTTCAGCACTGTAATAGTCTACCAGTGGCTGTGTTTGCTCATGGTAAATACCCAGTCGTGCGCGCACGGTTTCTTCTTTATCATCATCACGAATGATCAGTTCTTCTCCGGTCACGTCGTCTTTACCTTCCGCTTTTGGCGGGTTGTAAACTACGTGATAAACACGGCCCGATGCAGGGTGAACGCGACGGCCGCCCATACGATCCACAATAACGTCGTCAGGTACATCAAACTCGATAACGTGATCAACTGACACACCGGCTTCCTTCATGGCATCCGCCTGAGGAATAGTGCGAGGAAATCCATCGAGCAGGAAACCGTCTTTACAGTCATCCTGAGCAATACGCTCTTTTACCAGGCCAATAATGATATCGTCGGAAACTAATTTCCCTTCGTCCATGACTTTCTTTGCTGCTAAGCCCATTTCAGTTCCGGCCTTAATTGCACTACGAAGCATGTCACCTGTAGAAATTTGCGGGATACCATATTTGCCCATTAAAAATTGCGCTTGTGTACCCTTACCGGCTCCCGGTGCACCGAGAAGTATAATTCGCATATTTGCGCTCTCCGCTTATTTATTTCATAACTGTGAGGCACTTTACACACTACCATTCGGCGTGACAAGTGCTCAGCCTGTGTTGTCCGCTGTCTTACGACTAATAGCGTATGTAAATTGAACTATTGAACAATGTCGACACAAATCATTAACAGCAAATGGCTTCCCTGCTAAACATACGCCATCGCTAAGGGATTTCGCTATCTCCAGACAAACTTTATCCCTGCTATTTCCTGAGATTAATCAGTTGCTCCATCAGCCTGCAAAACATCCGGTATAAACATCGCTGATATATCGCCTGGCGTCTCGGGGTTCCCCCTGCTGTAAATGTTGTCGACACTAGAGCGCTTTTATCGGATAAAAAAAAAACGGGCAGGTAATACCCTGCCCGTTTTATTTTAAACTTCCGTAACAACTTACTTAGACAGACTCATTAATAAGCCGTTCAGATTGCGCACAAAAGAAGCCGGGTCTTTAAGACTGCCTTGCTCAGAAAGGGCGGCCTGATCAAACAGAACTTCCGTCCAGCTATTAAACACGGTCTCGTCCTGCACGTCGGCCAATAATTTCACTAACTGATGCTCAGGGTTTAACTCAAAGTGGTATTTCACTTCAGGTACCGGTTGTCCAGCCGCTTCCATCAGCTTCATCATTTGCGTAGTCATGCCGTTATCGTCAGCAACAATCACCGCCGGTGAATCGGTTAAGCGGTGAGTAAACTTAACATCAATGACCTTATCCCCCAGTGCGGTTTTAGCGCGTTCTAACACACCTTCAACCTGCTTTTCAGCTTCTTCGTGGGCCTTTTTACTTTCTTCGTCTTCCAGGTCATCCAGGTCCAGATCGCCACGAGCAATCGACTTAAGCTGTTTACCGTCAAACTCTGTCAGATGCTGCATTAACCACTCATCAATGCGCTCACCCATTAACAGTACTTCAATGCCTTTCTTCTTAAAGATCTCCAGGTGAGGACTGTTTTTGGCCGCCTGATAGCTATCGGCAGTCACAAAATAAATCTTGTCCTGACCGTCTTTCATACGGGCGATATAGTCGGCCAGTGACACAGTTTGATCACTGCTATCGGCATGGGTTGAAGCGAAGCGCAGCAGACCTGCTACCTTCTCTTTATTGGCGAAATCTTCAGCCGGGCCTTCTTTCAGCACGTTACCAAATTCGTTCCAGAACAACTGATATTTCTCAGCATCATTCTTCGCCATACGCTCAAGCATTTGCAGCACGCGTTTGGTACAACCGGTACGAAGTGACTGAGTGATTTTGTTGTCCTGCAGGATTTCACGGGACACATTAAGTGGTAAATCGTTAGAGTCCAGTAAGCCTTTTACAAAGCGCAGGTAAGTGGGCATAAACTGCTCTGCATCGTCCATAATGAACACACGTTGAACGTACAGTTTCAGCCCGTGGCTTTGTTCACGGTTCCACAAATCAAACGGTGCTTTGCTCGGGATATATAACAAGCTGGTGTATTCAGTTTTACCTTCCACCTTGTTATGCGCCCAGCTCATTGGCTCAGCAAAGTCATGTGAAACATGGCGATAGAATTCGATGTATTCTTCATCGGTAATTTCAGATTTATCACGAGTCCATAGCGCCGTGGCTTTGTTCACGGTTTCCCATTCACCTGGCTGGGCCGGGATCTTCTCACCGTCCGGACCATCCTGCTCTTCTACCGGCGCTTTCCACATGCGAACCGGGATACTGATGTGATCGGAATACTTACTGATAATAGAGCGTAAGCGCCAGTCATCGGCGAACTCTTTCTCGTCATCGCGCAGATACAGGGTTATTTCGGTACCGCGCTCGGCTTTTTCGATATCCCCAACAGTGAAATCACCTTCACCGGCAGAAATCCACTCTACGCCCTGGTCGGCAGATTCGCCAGCGGCACGAGTACGCACCACAACTTTATCGGCAACGATAAACGAGGAATAGAAACCTACACCAAACTGACCAATTAACTGTGAATCTTTAGCACTGTCGCCAGACAGTTTGCTAAAGAAATCTTTAGTGCCGGACTTTGCGATGGTGCCCAGGTTGGCAATCACGTCATCACGAGTCATACCAATACCGTTATCGCTAATAGTAATGGTGCCCGCTTCCTTATCAACACTAAGTTTTACGCATAGATCGCCATCATTTTCGTACAGGCTATCGTTTTCCAGTGCGTTAAAACGGAGTTTGTCTGCCGCATCAGCTGCGTTTGAAACCAGCTCGCGTAAAAAGATTTCCTTGTTTGAATAAAGAGAATGGATCATCAAATGCAGAAGTTGTTTAACTTCTGTTTGAAAGCCATGAGTTTCTTGATGGGCCACTTCAGCCATAAACCAGAGTCTCCTAGTCAGTTTAATTATTTTTCAACAAGACAAGTGAGGTCTCAGAGCTGAAAATTCAACGGTAAAACGTAAAAAATTGTCAGTTAGATAAAAAAGAAGTGGTAAATGACAGACTTATTAGCAGCAGTTTCGACGGTACTCAGAGTGCCCGTCGACCAGAAAACGCATGGGTCAGGGTATTGCCATCGATGTACTCCAGCTCACCACCAATGGGCACACCGTGAGCAATACGACTGGCTGAAACATTGTGCTTCTGACACAACTGACCGATATAGTGGGCCGTAGCTTCGCCTTCCACTGTAGGATTGGTGGCCAGAATGACTTCGGCATATTGCCCTTCAATGATTTGCTTTTCGAGGATATCCAGACCAATTTCAGCAGGCCCTACCCCATCGATGGGCGATAGGTGCCCCATCAATACAAAGTAAGTCCCTTTGTAAGCCATGGTTTGTTCAATAGCCATCACGTCCTGTGGACTTTCCACTACGCAAAGCTGCTGACTGTCGCTGCGCTGAGGGTGCTGACAGATTTCGCATAACTCATGTTCGGTAAAATTACGGCACTGCTTACAGTGACCGATATGCTCCATAGCGTTATGCAAGGCAGCGCTCAACGTTCTGCCGCCTTCACGATTACGCTCTAACAATTGAAACGCCATGCGTTGGGCTGTTTTGTTCCCAACGCCAGGCAAGCAGGTTAAGCTATCGACTAACTCTGCCAATAAGGGACTGTACTTCACGTGCTGATTAAAACGGCATTTTGAAGCCAGGAGGCAGAGGCATGCCGCCGGTAACGTCAGACATTCTTTCTTTTGACGTTTCGGCTACGCGACGCGCGGCGTCATTGAATGCTGCTGCAACCAGATCTTCGACCATGTCTTTGTCGTCTTCCATCAACGACTCATCAATCTCCACACGGCGCACATTGTGGTTACAGGTCATGGTAACTTTCACCATACCGGCACCTGATTCGCCTACCACTTCAAGGTTTGCCAGCTCTTCCTGGGTTTTCTGCATGCGCTCTTGCATTTGCTGCGCCTGCTTCATGATGTTGCCCATTCCGCCTTTGAACATAATAGTATCTCTCTAATAGAAAAAATTGATAAGTTGCGACACCGCTACTCAGCGCGGCTGGATACTGTCTTCCAGAACTTCTGCATTAAATGCCCCCACAACAGAGCAGATAACCTCATCAGACTGGATAACCTGGCGCGCATGACGCTGTCGCATTGTATTAATTTGCTGTTGAATCTGAAAAGGTGTATCGACGACCTCAGCAAACTCTAACTGCACTGTTACCGGCGATTGTAGCACTTCTGACATGGCAGTCGATAACTGTGAAGCCGTTGTTTCATTGACCAGGTGCTGCTGCGCCGGGTCGAGCCTGAGCAATACCTGATCTTCCTTTCGCTCAAACAACGAATGTAAGGCGACCTGCTTGAGTAATCCCGCGATGGGCATTGCTTCAATCAGTGCACTCCACTTATCGATTTGACTGGCAGCGAGCAGCTTATCACCATTTTCCAGGTAAGCAGGCAAATTACTGTATGTATCAAATGATACGTTACCAGCCTGATTTGGATCGTAAGCCACTGTTGAAGCTGGCGTTGATTGTGACTCTGGCTGGTGATCATCACTAGCGGAAGCGTCATCATAGCCGGTATCGGCAGTCTTATGGTGCGGTTCAGACTCGTCCGACGGCACTGACAACGGACCTTGCTCTTCTGCCATATCCTGACTGTTTTCAAGCACCCAGGGAGGCGGCGTGTCTGTCTCGGCGTCATGATGAGCCAGAGGTTCATCATTGGTGAGCGCAACGTTATTGACCTGAACGTCTTCGTTTTGGGTTGCTTGCGGTGTACTGGCTGACTCGGTCTGAGGAGCCTGCTCATCACTTTGAGCCGCTTTGGCTGCGAGCGAAGGCTTGAACTCCCGGTTACTGGTTGCCGGCTTTTTTGCAGCGTCAGCTTTGTCCTCCGCGGCTTGCTGCTTAAGACGCTGACGTAATGCCAGCATCGCAGCGGTACTGGATACTGAGCCCGGAGGTTCTTGCTGCACAGGTTCTGATTGTGGCTGCGCATCCATAGGATAGGCCGGCTGATAATCCTCTGGCGGCGGTAGCTCATCGTCCGGCGGATTATCGAACTGCTGATAAGCCTCATCATCCAGAGGCGGCTCATCGTAATGCGGCGGCTCGGATGACGGCTGTCTTAAAGCTTCGCTTTGCTGGCGATAATCCTGCGCTTCATCCATCAACTGCTCGGCCTGCGAGGCCAGCTGTTGGGATTCATCAGGTTGACCGGGTTGCTCTGCAGTTTCCGTAGTCTCTTCTACCGGTGTAGGTAAAGAGATAGCCGACTCCTGGTGCACCGAAGCATCTGCATCGGGCGCAACAGGTGCTGACACTATTTGAGATCCTGCGTCTGGCACTGGAGCGGCCGGCGCTTGCTGGATAACCGTTTCCCGCTCGCCAACCGGCTCAACCGGTGCGAAAGTCATCATACGCAGGAGTGTCATTTCAAATGCACTGCGCGCATCATTGGCAAAGGGCATGTCCTTTCGACCCTGCAAAGCAATTTGGTAAAGTAACTGCACTTGTTCAGGCGCGAAATGACGGGCTAGCTGATAGATGGCTTTGGCAGTATTGGTCTCCAGCTTACAGGCTTCCGGCACCCATTGCGTGAGCGCCATCTGGTGTAGCAAACTGGCCAGTTCAGCAAGCACAATGCTGTAATCCGGCGCCAGCACATCGATTTCTGCCGCCTGATTTAACACTTCAGCGGCATCCTTCTTAGCAATAGCAAACAGGATTTTTAGCAGTTGCTGGCGATCCATTAAACCAAGCATATCGGTGACAATGGCACCGGATACCTGATTGTTACCCTGAGCAATGGCCTGATCGGTGAGGCTTAAAGCGTCACGCATACTGCCCTGTGCCGCTTTGGCTAATAGCCCCAGGGCCGAGTCTTCAAAGGCAATGTGTTCCTGTTGCAGAATATGCTGCAATTGGCGACCAATTTGCTCCCGCGACAACGCTTTTAAATTAAATTGCAGACAGCGTGATAAAATAGTGATCGGTAATTTTTGTGGATCGGTGGTTGCCAGCAAAAATTTAACGTGCGGCGGTGGCTCTTCCAGTGTTTTAAGTAAGGCATTGAAGCTGTGCTTAGACAGCATGTGCACTTCGTCTATGAGGTAAACTTTGTAACGACCGCGGGTAGGCCTGTACTGAACGTTGTCGAGCAATTCGCGGGTGTCTTCAACCTTGGTTCGTGAAGCGGCGTCAATTTCGAGTAAATCAACGTAATTACCCTGCTCGATTTCAGTACAGGTGCTGCACTGACCGCAGGGGTTAGCACTTTGCCCCTGCTCACAGTTTAGACTTTTCGAGAAAATCCGCGCTATCGTGGTTTTACCCACCCCACGGGTCCCCGTAAATAAGTACGCATGATGCAAACGATCGTTATCCAATGCATTGGTGATCGCAGCAACAACGTGCTCCTGGCCAACCAGTTCAGCAAATCTGCCCGGCCGCCATTTTCTTGCCAGTACCTGATATGCCACCGTTAGTTGTCCCTATTCGCCATCAAATTCACAAATACAATACGGTTCCAGTCCCAGCGCTTCAAGCTTTTCATAGCCATGCAGTGCCGGTAAACCGATAACGAAACCCGCGTGTTCGACTACACCGCCAAGGTTACGGATCAGTTTAGCGGTAGCAGAAATAGTGCCACCGGTCGCTAATAAATCGTCGATTAACAATACCTTGTCACCAGGGTTAATCGCATCTTTATGGATTTCCAGCGTGTCTTTGCCGTATTCGAGCTCATAGCTTTCGCTCAGCACGTCGCGGGGTAATTTGTTGGGTTTGCGTACCGGAATAAAACCTACACCAAGTTCCAGCGCCAGAGGGGCGCCAAATAAAAAGCCGCGGGCTTCTGTGCCAGCAACTTTGTTAAAGCCATAGGGACGGTATTTATCCAGCAACATAGAGATACACTGACTAAACGCCTGGTAATCTTCTAAAACGCTTGTGACGTCGCGAAATTCAATGCCGGGCTTTGGATAATCCGGCACCGTTTTTACTACTGATTTAATGTAATCTGCGCTCATGCCTGTCCTTTATAATTATTGTTTAGCATGAATTTATTTAATCAGGTAAGTGAATATACCTGCTAGCGTAGGAAGGAGCGGGAACGCTACCAACGCAACTACAATTGCCAGAAAATACCACCAATTAAACACTTCTTTAAAATCTTCGTTACCAGCCATGAAAATTCTCAAATATAGTTAAGCTAAAAAAGGGGGTAAATGGTAATCGAAAGCCGTGGAAATTGACAGTGCAAATATAACGCCCGATGAAAAACCGGGCATTCATTTTATCTATATTCAATCAGGAACGATGGGGATAACAGCACCACAGGATAACCATTGAGTTAGCAACGGTGTGAGTCCCTGATGAAGGGTTTCAATAGCAAACTGTGGCGCCTGTTCATGAATAGCCGCTATTAGCGAATCAACACTGTATGGCTGACTGCCTAGCAGCTGTATGGCTAAAGCAGAAAGTGCAGTGATGTGCTGAAATTGCACCTGATGCTGCCCATCCCGATAAAGCAGATAGTAATAAAGCGTATCTGAGGATTCAGGCTGAAACTCTGCGCTAATTTGATGTACCGGATAATGATAAGCCGCCAGCTCGCTTAGCGGTGAAGCAGCAAATCGTTCAGGCAAGGTCTCCTGCAGCCACTTATCTACCGGCTGCTGCGCATCCCTTACAGAGAGCGCTAGCTCGAGCCATTCATAATGAGCCAGTTCAGCCATAAAGGGCGGGTCAGTGCTCGCCGGCTCGTATTCGTTGCTCAGGTATTCAACAAACTCCTTGCTGATATGGATAAAGTAGGGCGAGGAACACTGATGTTCAGTGAAAAAACGCCTGACCAGCGTTTCCCAATCTCCTTCAGAATACAAACTGTACAGCACCGGAAAACCATTTTTAATAAAACCGGCGACATTGTTAAAAAACAATGAACGGTAAATATCCATGCGGCGTTTGGTGTCGGCCGATTCAGCAACCGATTCCTGTGGTTCCCGTATGCTGCATGCAAAAGACTGCAACTGCATTTGCAGGGTCATTACGCGACCCCCTGCTGCTTATTGTCATGCACACTTTGTTGGATCTGTTTAATACGCTGCACTTCATCAAGCAGCACGTCTAAAGCGGGAATATTAAAATCCCGTTCGAGTAAGGTCGGAAACACGTGGTGCTTTCGATAACTATGCGCCAGCAGATCCCAGACGGGTTCAATCACGTCACTGCCGTGAGTATCAACCCTTAAGTCTTCAGCCTCCTCGTAATGGCCAGCAATGTGCCCATAAACAATTCGCTCAGACGGTAAGCCATCAATAAAGGTATAGGGATCGTATCGATGATTAATCGAATTTACATACACGTTATTGACATCAAGGAGCATTTTGCAATTAGCTTCAGACAGCACAGCATTGATAAACTCGAGCTCTGAAAGTTGCTGATGCGGCGCAATATAGTAAGACACGTTTTCCAGCACCAACGGTCGTTCGAGTATGTCCTGTACAATTTTAACCCGTTCGGCAATGTAACTAACCGCTTCCTCTGTAAAAGGTACGGGCATTAAGTCGTATAAATGGCCGTCTGCACAACAGTAGCTCAAATGTTCGCTGTACAACGCTATGTTATACCGATCCAGAAACTGTTTAAGCTCATGCAAAAACCGGTGATCCAAGGGGTCCGGACCACCGATAGATAACGATAAACCATGAGTCGTAAACACGGCCTGGTTAACGCAGTGATTAAAATCCTCGCGGAATGTACCTCCAAGCGGTATCCAGTTCTCAGGCGCCACTTCCCAGAAGTCTACACTTCCAGGTAACCAGGGCAAGACGTCTTCGAGCATCTCCCTACGTAGACCCAGGCCTGCGCCCTGTAACTTAAAGGCCATGAATGACTCCTGAGGTTAGCGTCTTAAGCTGCACCACCGCATTTACCTTCGCCACATTTACCTTCTTTTTTGGCTTTCTTATCGCCACCGCATTTACCTTCACCACACTTACCTTCTTTCATGGCTTTTTTATCTGCACCGCATTTACCTTCGCCACACTTGCCTTCTTTCATGGCTTTTTTACTTTCGCCGCATTTGCCTTCGCCACACTTGCCTTCTTTCATGGCTTTTTTACTTTCGCCGCATTTACCTTCGCCACACTTGCCTTCTTTTTCGGCTTTTTTACTTTCACCGCATTTGCCTTCGCCACATTTACCTTCAGGGGCGAACTGCATATAGCCAGATTCTAACTGTTGAGCACCAAATGGGTTAGCCGTATCAGCCATAGCCATAGAAGACATCGAGCTCAAAACAACCGCGCCCAATGCACTTGCAATACCGTTTTTATTTACTTGTTTCATTGTCTTTTCCTATCGGGTCAAATAATTGTTATCACTTCCACTATAGACCGGTGACCATAAAATTATATTTCGTTTAGTTAAAAAAAACCACTTATACAAGCTAAGTGGTCTTCTCTACTCGCATAATATTCTTATCAGTCTGCTTTATAACCAATTCTAAATCCACCCCAGTGGCGGTTATTCACAAAAATAGGTGCTGACAAGTCATGCATCACCTCACCAGTATCACGCTTATACGTTTGCAACAGGAAGCTTTCGGTATTACTGCCACAACGAGAACCGGTGTAATCATTAAATATTCGTTTAGTTCGACTCTTTGCAAGATCTGTTTCGTAATTCCCGGTCATTTTGTGACTGAACTTTTTATTATGAGTAGGGAAATAACCATTAACATCGACCGCCCCGGCGTAAATGATAAAATCATTTTGGTCCAGAATGGGTTCTTGGAGTAAGGGCAGCTCGGCATCAGTGAACTTGTCGAATCCGGTGGTAAATTTCTGCGGGTTTGTATTAGGAACAGGCTGATAGTTAAAATCGAACAGTGCCTGTTGGGATAAACGCCCCTGCTCGATTGCCTGTTCGAATAATTTGCCAATTCTCGCGGCAGTGTCCTGAGCAATGCGCTGTACCTGAGCATTGCGGTTGTGTAAATCAAACACTTGTAACTGGCGGAAGATATCTTCCGTCTGGTGACTCAATGCCAACACTTTTTCAGAAACTTCACCAAGTTCAGCTTCGAGGTGGCGGGTATTTTCGTGTAACTGCAAAGCATTAGAACTTATGCCTCTGTTGGCTTCGCCGTGTTCATCAACAGTTTCTTTCATTACCGTCATCGAATTGGCTGCGGCACTGGAAGCCTCACTCGCCGCTTTAACGAGTTCTGAGGATTCGGTAATCATCTGGCTCATCTCGTCGCCGGCGTTAGCAACCTTTTCAATTGCTTTAACCGAGTTCTGACTGCATTGATTTATTTCACTCAACACCTCATCAATGCCCTGGGTGGCATCGGTAGTTTTCTTTGCCAGATCCCTGACTTCATCGGCAACAACAGCAAACCCCCTCCCTTGCTCACCGGCACGGGCAGCTTCGATGGCAGCATTCAGAGCAAGCATATTTGTCTGATCAGCAAGCTGGTTTATGGTAGTCGTAATACTGCCGATAGACTCTGCGCTGGTTCTGAGGTTTTCTAACATCGACTTGGAATCGTTAATCTGGCTTATCAGTGTAGCCTGCTGGGCGAGCAGATTAGTTAATAATTCGCGACTTCGTTGCGTCATTTCGTCAGAGGTTTGAATTTTATCCTCAGCCATTGTTGCATGTTCAACGAGCTGCTGATTTCCGGACTCGATGTTTTCAATGCGCTGTGCAATCTCCTTGATACTGGCAACCTGCTGATTAAACATTGAGGTTAATTTATCCAGAAAATGCGAAACGTTGGCGCCACCAATGGCAATGCGGCTGGCAGACTGACTAATCTTTTCTCCTTTTTGGGCATACTCGTAGTCTACCGGTTGGGAGTCGGTTGTGATGTCACTTTGACTGTTTGACGCATAGTAGGTAAACCCGCAAGATAGCAGGCCAACAATAAAAGCCACAACGCCGAAAGATAATTGGAAAAGCCCCAGCGCCAGGCTTCCGATACAGATTATAACCAACTGACTAATTGTAATTTTCACAGCGATTAACTTCTTAATTTAATGTTATAACAACCTTGTAACAACTATAGCTTAAGTTTACCAAGTTACGGCAATTTCTAGACAAAAGTATGAAGCAAACAACCTTAATGTATAACCTCCTGTATTTGTTTTATTAGCGATGGGTACAGAGCGCTGTTTAACTCTGCGGTTACACGAGGGAGATCCCGGACAAGCACTGTGTGCTTTCCGGGATGACGGTTCTTTGTTTTATTAGCGCTGTATTCGGTGCGTTTTTTA
>NZ_CAJXQY010000085.1 GCF_913058315.1 uncultured Alteromonas sp.
TACGGTATGCAACGAAGCGCTGCAGATCCACGGTGGCTATGGTTACATTAAGGAGTATCCACTTGAGCGCCATGTGCGCGACGTGCGGGTCCATCAGATCCTTGAAGGGACCAACGAAATCATGCGTTTAATTATCAGTCGTAGCGTGCTGCAGGAAGGCAGTGAACTTGTCTAAGGAGTCACCCGTGACAGACAAACTACAAATTAGCTTTATTCCAACTCGTTGTGGGCGGCAGATAGGCCACCTGCAGTTAAACAAGCCACAGGCCCTTAATGCACTGGATCTGGATATGGCAGTGGCTATGCAACAACAACTCGATGCATGGCGACATGACGCGTCGGTGTTAATGGTAGTCATTAGCGGCAACGGTCCCAAGGCGTTCTGTGCCGGTGGCGATATTGTTTCTATGTATCAGTCTATGCAGTCAGCTGGTCATCAAATCCCGGATTTTATTGCCGAGTTTTTTGCCACTGAATACCGCCTGGATTACACCATTCATACCTATGAAAAACCGGTCATCGCCTGGGGAGAAGGTATTGTTATGGGCGGTGGTATCGGGCTGTTGGCGGGGGCCAGTCATCGCTTGCTGACCGCTTCCTCGAGACTGGCGATGCCGGAAATTACCATTGGCCTGTATCCGGATGTTGGGGCGAGCTTTTTTCTGTCGCGTGCGCCAGGCCAGTCTGGTCTGTTTGCCGGTCTGACCGGCGCCTCATTAAACGCCAGCGATGGACTGTTTATTGGCCTTGGCGATTATATAATGGCCAATGAGTTTCTGCCGTCACTGCTACAAGCGCTGGGCGATATTCACTGGCAGGATGGTCAGATCACCACTCAGTTAGATGAACTGTGCCAAGGCTATCAGCTCAGTGCTGATGCACAGCCGGTTGCTAAGCTGGCTAAGCATCAGATGACTATCGATAATGCCCTGCACAACAGCCAAACCGCCAGTGATGCGGTGAAGGCTCTGCTGGCTTTACCCACTGAAGGGGATGAATGGCTGAGTAAAGCGCAGCACTCACTTAAAAAGGGCTCGCCGATTACCATGCATCTGGTTTGGCAACAAATCCGTCGTGGACAGACCCTGTCGCTGGCTGAATGTTTTGAAATGGAGCTGGTGATGTCTTGCCGTTGCGCCGAGTCGGGCGAGTTTGCCGAAGGTGTCAGGGCACTGCTTATCGATAAAGATAAACATCCTAAATGGCGTTTTGCGAATGTCGACAGCGTACCAGAAGACGTTGTTGAGCTGCATTTTACCAGCCCGTGGGAGCAATCCCCGCTAACTTTATCCGGAGAATAACCATGACAAACATTGCCTTTATCGGACTGGGTAATATGGGCGGGCCGATGGCCCGAAACCTGTTAAAACACAATCAGCATGTCACCGTGTTTGATTTGATGCCAGATGCCATAGCGGCGCTGGTTGAGGCAGGCGCTCACAAGGCGGGTTCGCCGCAGGAAGCAGTTGCCTCGGCGGACGTGGTGATCACCATGTTGCCGGCGGCGGCGCATGTCAAATCGTTGTATCTGGGCGATGACGGTTTACTGACCCAGGTGAGTAAAAGCACATTATTAATTGATTGCAGTACCATTGATGCACAAAGCGCGATAGCCGTGGGCAAACAGGCTCAACAAGCCGGGATTGCTTTTATTGATGCGCCGGTTTCCGGCGGTGTGGGCGGTGCTGCGGCCGGCACACTGACCTTTATCATGGGGGGCGAGGAAGCGCATGTTGAACGGGCAAAACCGGTGCTGTCGATGATGGGCGCCAACCTGTTCAGAGCGGGCGAACTGGGCGCTGGCCAGATCGCCAAAGTCTGCAATAACATGTTGTTAGCAGTGCTGATGGCGGGGACCTCCGAAGCGTTACAGCTGGCTATTGCTAACGGCCTCGACCCCAAAGTAATGTCGGATATTATGTTGCAGAGTTCAGGGTGCAACTGGACACTTCAAAAATATAATCCGTGTCCGGGGGTGATGGACAATGTACCGTCGAGCAATGATTATCAGGGCGGTTTTATGGTTAAGCTAATGAATAAGGATTTGACGCTGGCGATGGATACTGCGGCTCAGGTTGGTGCGGCCACACCAATGGCTTCTACCGCCCAGGCGATGTATCGTCTGCATCAGGGGCAGAACGACAGCGCGGACAAAGACTTTTCAAGTATTTTTAATTTGTTTGCCAGCCACTAAACCGTGCTAATGACAGATACAAAAATGGCAGCCAGATGGCTGCCATTTTTTTGTATCACTACTGTGAAAATCGGGTGAGGTGCTTAATTGCCCGGCTTAATAAATCCACGTTGAGGGCATCGTCACTGCGCATTTCATTGCTGATGTGAGTGATGTCGTAACTGCCGTTACTGAGGACCTCAATACGTTGGTCGTCGTAATACACCAGGATTTTTTCACCAGAGGTACTGACCAGCCATTCACGCTTGGGGGCTAACAGGTTCTGACCGGTAGAGTAAAACTCCGACGGAGCGCTACAGCCCATTGCATTTAGCAGTGTTGGGACTAAATCTTCGTTACTGGCCAGCTCGCTGTCTACCGCCAGATTGGTGTATAACACGCCTTTGGATTGCTGATAACCGGTTGCCACTATTACCAGCGTGTCAGACAGATCGCTGCGTTGCAATAACTGGCTCAGCGCACCGCCGTCGGCAAATGCTACTACTATATTAGCTGCGCCCGTTAAGCGATCACTGAATGTGAGCTGAGTAAACTGTTCCTTAAGCTTTGAATCGGACCCGGCGTAAAGTTCAGTGGTTAACCCGTAGGCACTGCTTAAGCCAAATAACACCGGTTGGGTGGTTTTCAGGCTTTGCTGATACAGTTCCGGTACACCATACAGTGTACTGGTAATTAAGCCGCCCATGCTGGTTGATGTTGTGAAGTAATTATCGATATGGCGTAAATCGGCGTCTTTCATCGCCTGACTGATATCCGTATCGTCAACCTGGACTAACAACAATGCGCGTCGTTCTGGTTCAAGGGCGCAATAAACCGGGTCGGAGGGGTAATTTACCTGATGAATGTCCGGATCAAACTGCAATTGTTTGCGCTGTTCATAGCGTTCAATATCCAGCAGGCCATAGCGGGACATGGTGGTTTTTGCCGTGGCCGGATAAGACAACGGAAACATGTTGTCCTGCTTAATGATGGGTTGATAAAGCTGGGCATCAGCCCACACATGTATCGCGTGGCCAGACACAAAGCAGACCACAAAAAAGCTGACCACGCGTCGACCAATGCGATAGTGCATCAATCGGTCGATACGTTTCCACACGGCATTGGCCAGGATTAGCTGAAAACCAAACCACACCACAAATAACAGTAATAAATACAGAAACTGTTGCCAGCCAATCTGAAACAACTGGGCCTCGGCTTCATTTTTAATCAGATAAGCGGAGTTATGACTTAAGTGAAAACCGGTGCGGTTATACAGCAGGGCATCAAAGGCCATTAACGCCAGCCCGAGCGCAGAAACGGCGGAGGCGATGGTTTTAATGATGCGCTGCGAGACGTCCAGATAACACAGCGGCAATATAAATATGACGAAGCCAAAGAAGGTCAGAAAGCTAATATGCCCGAACCAGTTGGCAAAAAGGTAAAAAGTACCCAGTACCGTTCCTGGCGCGGGTGAAGATATAACAAACACGGAGGCAATAATAATCGCAATGACAATATTCGCCAGGGCAAACCAGTGACCCCAGTTAACCAGTTTTGTTACCCGTTGACGCCGTGGGGATTCTGCTAAAATCATGGGGGTCAGGCCGTTCCTTTCACACTTTTTACCAGCACGCTGGCAAATTGTTCAACCATGGCTTCTCGATTGGCTGGAGGTACCTGATGTTCAAAGATATGAGAAATCACATTTCCCAACACCATTAAAGAAAGATCACGACTTGCACCGTGTTTTTCGAGTACCATAATAACGTCGTTCATCAGACGTTCGAATTCAGCATCACTGTATCGGCTTTGTTGGGGCATTTTACGCCTCTTATCGTTAAATCGCTTGAAAAAGCAAAGTTTTTGGCAATAAAGCGATTATAATCGTTGTGCATCTGATAACAATCATTCATTCAAAAAACTGCATCTTTCATCAACGAATTGGACACTGGTAATTCATGAGTATATTGATTCATCATTTTGTCGTGCATCAGCTTATCGTTAATAACGAAGGTAAAATGCAACTGATCCCCCGCGACGGCTGCCTGCCGGTCACGCCGGCACTGGAACAACTGGGCCAGCAATTACATCACACTTTTGTGAGTAAGCCGGGTAAAGGGGTAGGTCACTTTATTGAAACAGAACAAGAAGATGCCAGCTTTGCCGAATCACTCAATGGTTATATTGCACACCATGAGGCGTCGCCGGCAGACAGTGATAGCGTGTTTGTGCCGTTTACCAAAACGGCCGGTGATCTACTGCTTAAATCGCTGGTCGATACCGGCCAGGTAGAAACTGGTTTTGTGCTGTTTGTACATTATGAATATCTGGCCACTCAGTACCTGTTGGTGACTTTACTGAATACCAAAGCCCATGTGGAAATTAACCAGCAACTGGAACTCAATAGCCGCGAACATCTGGATTTGGCCAAAATGCAGCTGGCAGTGCGTATTGATTTGACCCAGTACCGCATTCAGCCGGACCAGCAGCGCTATGTGAGCTTTATTAAAGGTCGCATGGGTCGCAAGGTATCTGACTTTTTCATGCAGTTTGTTGGCTGCGAAGAGAAAGTGGATGTAAAACAGCAAAATAAACAACTGATCAGTTCGGTTGAAACCTACCTGGCCAGTGAAGGGCTCGATGCTGAAGAAAAAACGGCCCATCGCGCTGAAGTGTCTAACTATTTTAAGCAACAGATAGACAGCGGTGACAGTATCCGAATCAGCGAATTAGCCGAAAAATTACCCCGCGACGAAGACAGTCAGCGGGACTTTACGCAGTTCACCCAGGGGCTGGATACGCCCATTGAACCGGAAGTACAACCGGATCCCGCGGCCATTCGCCAACTGGCCAAATTCAGTGGTCAGGGCGGCGGCGTGTCGCTGAGTTTTGACCGTAAATTACTCGGCGACCGTATCATTTACCATCCGGACTCCGACACGCTGACCATTAAAGGGATCCCGCCGAACTTAAAAGACCAGCTTAAACGTAACGGCTAAGTTGTTACTAGCGGTACAGTCCCCCGGATATCGCTGGTATACTAAGTGGATTATTGAGCGGTACACCGCCTGTGTGCCGCCAACCTGTTAAAAAATAAACGAGATACAATGCAATTATTTGTAAACGACCTGACCGTCATGGATTTTTCCTATCTTTGCCCAGAACGAGGCATGGTAGGAGAAAGCTGGATTGTAGATGTGTTACTGGATGGCACATTGAATGAAGAAAGTATGATCCAGGATTTTGGCGTGGTGAAAAAGAACCTCAAACGCCTGATTGACGGTTACATTGACCACAAACTGCTGGTGCCGGCAGAGAGTGATAAAGCCCACATTCGTCGCGATGAAGACTCAGAGCAAGTGGAAGTACGCTTTGAGCTGGCTGATGAGCAGGCTATTCAGATGTATTGTCCGGCCGAAGCCTATGCCTTTATTTATGCACCCACGATAACTATGGACTCGGTAAGTGAATATCTGCGCGAGGTAATTGCTACCCATTTGCCGGATAACGTGGACAACCTTACCATCAAGCTGCGTACGGAAGTCATCAATACACCGTTTTATCACTATACACACGGACTGAAAAAGCACGATGGCAATTGTCAGCGCATTGCTCACGGCCATCGCTCGCGGGTAGATATCATCACCAATGGCAGTGCGGATCGTGATAGTGAAGCCTACTGGGCCAAACGTTGGGAAGACATCTATATTGCCTCCAGTGAAGATCAAATCAGTGCCGAAGCGTTACAGTGTCAGCATCGTTTAGCCAGTTATGCTGATCACGTGTGTTTTGCCTATGAGGCGGCACAGGGGTACTTTGAAATTGTGTTACCCATGTCAATCTGTGAAATCATCGACACCGACTCCACGGTAGAATGCCTTGCGCAGTTTATTTATACCCAGCAAAAACAACGATTGCCCGGTGAAGCCTGCTGTGTAATGGCCTATGAAGGGGTTGGCAAAGGGGCCATGGTAGGTGACTAAGCTAAAAGGCCTACTGTTTGGTTTATGGTGCATAAGCTGCACGGTGCAAGCTCTCGAACTACGAGGTGAATTAACCCAGGGCAGTTTAGTGCGCGGCGAACTTACGCCTGGCAGTGCTGTATGGCTGAACGATGAGGCGGTTAAAGTACTGCCAGACGGTAAATTTGTGGTGGGTTTTGGCCGTGATGCGAAGTTAACCCAACATCTGCGCTGGCAAACCCCGAATGGCGAAACTCACACCCGGGAGCTAACGCTGACCGGCCGGGAGTACCCCACCCAATATATAGAGGGGGTGCCGCAGGCGATGGTGACGCCGCCAGACAGTGTGCTGGCGCGAATTAAAGACGATAACTGGCGGGTGGCTAAGGCGCGCAAAACCAGTAGCGAACGGGCGGATTTCGCGGCCCGGTTTATCTGGCCAGCAGAAGGGCCGATCACCGGGGTATATGGCAGTCAGCGGGTGTTTAACGGCGTGCCTAAACGGCCCCATTACGGTGTTGACGTTGGGGCACCAACCGGTACTCAAGTGATTGCGCCGGCCGGTGGCAAAGTGACCCTGGCACACCCGGATTTATATTATTCCGGTGGCACCATTATTATTGACCACGGACTGGGCGTTAATTCAACGTTTCTGCACTTAAGCAAACTTACCGTTGAGCCCGGCGAAATGGTTAAACAGGGTCAGAAAATTGGCGAGATTGGCGCCACGGGCAGGGCAACCGGCCCTCATCTCGACTGGCGCATTAACTGGTTCAGTGAACGACTGGATCCAGCCCTACTGGTACCTGCCCGTTAGGGTTGCTTAGAGGGCTGTTATGACAGCCCTAACCACGCCGCGGCTTTATCCTCATCGGTAATTTTTAGCACACAGCTTTGTTCACGGGCGGCAAGCACTGGCATCGACAGGCTAATCAACCGGCCATCTCTTATCACACTCAGTGCTAACGGTTTTTCACGTGTAACAGTGAGTAGCCGTTGTAACAATTTTGCATTTAACACATATCCATCGGCGGCGATGAGTTTATCGTCTATCTGTAGTCCGGCCTGGCAAGCGGCGGAGCTTTCCTGTACCGCCTGAATGAGCAATCCGGTGTCCGCCTCTTTAATAACGGCACCAAAATCATATCGCGGTGACCCTTTACCTGCTGCTTCATCGCCCCCTTTATCCTGTAAGGACAGGGGTGACTGTAATACCTGACTGACACCAATAGTGTCGAGTAAACCAGTCAGCGCTACATCTTCTGTTCCGTATACCACGCTGTGGAGGTAATCCTTTACATCGACCTCAAGCTCAACCTTACACAGTTGCTCAATCACATCGGCTGGCGTGCCGCGTTCATCACCGTATTGCGACCACAGCAGGCGCATCAAATCGTCCAGGTTGTAGCGGTTGTCGCTACGCTGTCGTAACAGTATATCCAGACCCAGGGCCACAATGCCGCCTTTGTTGTAATAGCTAACAATGTGATTTACCGAGCCTGCATCCTGTTTGTAAAACTTATTCCAGGCGTAGAAACTCGATTCGGCAATACTCTGTTTAAAGCGCCCGGCATTTTTATACAGCCGGGTGAGATTTTGCGCGACTATTTTAAAGTAACGCTCAGGCGGGATGACGCCTACGCGGGCCAGGGTGACATCGTCATAAAAGCTGGTGAAGCCTTCGTAAATCCACAGCTGGTCGGTATAAGCTTCCTGACTAAGGTCCGGGTTCACCATGACATCCGGCTTAATGCGCTTCACATGCCAGGTGTGGAACAACTCGTGGCTACACAGACTGATAAAGTTAACGTAGCTGTCGCTGAGTTCTTCAGGCTCACCTGCCAGTGGTAGTTCAAAGCGGGGAAATAACAGCGCAGTAGAGCTGCGATGCTCCAGACCACCATAGCCCTGATCGGCAATTAATGTCATAAACAAATAATGCTTAACCGGGTAGGGCTTACCAAACAATGATAAATGATGCTGGCAGACTTTTTCCAGATCGGCGCATAAGCGCGGCATGTCATACTCGGTGGTACCACTGAACATCAAGGTAAAGGTTACGCCATCCACTTCAAAGTCGGCACTGGTGCATTGACCAATGAAAATAGGATGGTCTATGAGTTCCTGATAATCGGCACTGATAAATTGGTTGTCTTCCCGATGGGGTAAGGTGGTTTCTATCTGCCAGTCGGGCTGGCTGGCCGGACATTCGATAACCAGCTCGCAGGGAAAAGCCTCGCATCCGGCCACGCCAACAAACACACTGGTGCCGTTACAAAACGCATATTCGTCATTTATGTAGGCGCTGCGAACCGATAAATCAAAGGCATAAACCTGATAAGCCACCAATACCGCCTGGCCCGATGTCTTCACCTGCCACTGCTGCTTATCCAGTAAAGTAACGTCGAGGCGTTCCCCTTCATCGTTAGTGGCAACAAAATTGACGATGTTGCGGGAGAAATCACGCACCATATAACTGCCTGGGATCCAACCTGGCAGGTTCAGTGTGAGATGTTCACTATCGATGGCCGGGATCGATAAGGTCACGTCAAACAAATGTTGACTGACGGAGTTTACGGATAACGAATACTGAAGGACGGGCGATTGTTGCGCCATTCGGGATACCTCTTCTTGCAGCCTGTTTTGATCAGGATGAACATGAATAGTTGTGAAATATTTAAAATATGATTATATAGCTATAGTGATTGCGATTCAGTTTTAAATGATGCCCAAACAAAAAAAGATCCTGCTTAGTAGTGCTGATATCAATAGCTTACAGTCGCTTACCCCTGGCAGTGTAGTGGATTTGCAAATCTCCACTCCCACTGCGCCAAAACGGGTAAAGACCAGTTATATTGGCGCTGACGTACCTAATTGCCTGTTATTTCAGGTGCCCAGTGAGTCCCGCTGGGGCTATTTGCGCGATGTGCTGGTGCCCGACAATGAAGTGGTTTTACGCTACGTGCTGGAAGGCGACGAGGGTAAGGTGATTGCTTTTCGCTCCCGCGTAATGAAAGTCATCACTCATCCGGTTCCCATTCTTTTCGTGGCTATGCCTGATTCGCTGCAAACGCTGGCGCTGCGCAAACACAAGCGCTGGACACCGGGCATTCAGGCCAGGGTCAGTGCCAGTGATGACAAGCAAACCCTGAGTACCGATTGCATGATTGTTGACGTGTCATTTCAGGGCTGTCGGTGTGTACTGGAGTCTGGCCCCGAATTTCCCATTCTGGAAAATGGTAAAACCATTCAGTTAAAGATTGCCGCTGACAAGGAAAGTGTCATCAAAGGCATTATTAAAAACAGCAGCACATCGCAAACCCGGGTGTTTTACGGCGTACAATTTGCCGCTGATGCAGAAATTGTTAAAAAATTGTTGGATCGTTTTATTGTTGAGCTTTAGGATAGGAGCTACGCTGGTTGTACCAGCGGCGGAAAAAGGGCAGCACCTATAAAACAATTATCTGCCTCATTCCGTATCAGTCAGGAAAACGGGGACAACTGCATGCGTGATATAGAAAGGCTGTTTAGCGAATATTCTGAAAGCCACATGAATCCTACCAACAAGATGATTCACAACCTGGCCGTGCCGGCCATTTATTTTTCAGTGATTGGTTTAATCTGGTCGATACCGGTGCCAGACTTCATTGCCCAGTACGGCATTAACTTTGCTCACCTGTTAGCGCTTCCGGTACTGTATTACTACTTCTTACTGTCTGGCCCCATTGGGGCTGCCATGACCCTGCTGACCATCGCTTGTTTCCTCATCATTGAACAAATAGCACAGTCAGCAGTACCGGTATGGCAGGTGAGTGTAGGGGTGTTTGTGGTGATGTGGATCCTGCAGTTTATTGGCCATGCAATTGAAGGCAAACGCCCGTCGTTTTTTACCGATATACGTTTTCTGCTGATTGGCCCTGCCTGGGTATGGGGAAGCTGGCTCAAACGTTTAAATATTAGTTATTAATCTCCCGGCAGTGTGGCAATTACGGTGTAAAGTCTGTACCGTCTCCACACTGCCTGATGCCCTCAGGTTTCATCATAGTGCGATAAATCGTAAAGCAATTACGACTAAGTCATTATTCACCCACACAATTACACGTATAATGCAGTAGATGACAAAACAATCTGGTACCTTTGTGCTGAAGTGGCAGCGACTTTTTGAAAACAATGAACGTTTATTCTGGGTATTACATACCGCAGGCTGGGCGGGATTTGCTGTGGTTTATTACATTGGGTCGTTTTTGCATGAAGTGCGTCCCATTTTTCTGTTTATTATTATCCTCAATTCCTATGCCGGCTGGATCCTGACTATTCCACTGCGATACGTCTACCGCTGGGCGCGAAATCAGGGCGCGGTTAAATTACTGCTAACGGTACTGGCGGCTTCCTATGCAGTAGCGCTGTTGTGGGCCGTAGTGAAAAACGTTAACTACTGGGAAATCTATAAGCACGGCTTCCGGCCTGATGCCTGGTATATGTATTTCAGTAATACCATAGATTCGATGATCATGATTGGCTGCTGGAGCGGTTTGTATTTCGGCATCAAAAACTTTGAGATGCTGCAGCGCGAAAAGCAAAATGCCTTAAAAGCCAGCACCATGGCTCACCAGGCGCACCTAAAAATGCTGCGCTATCAGCTAAATCCGCATTTCCTGTTTAATACGCTGAACGCCATATCGACGCTTATTCTGATGAAAAATAACGATACCGCTGAAGCCATGGTCTCAAGGCTCAGCGACTTTCTCCGTTACTCGCTCGATAATGACCCCATTAAAAAAGTAGCTTTAGGACAGGAAATCAAAGCGTTACGGTTGTATCTTGAAATTGAAAAAGTGCGTTTTGGCGAACGACTGGAAGTGGTCTGGAATATCGAAGAAGATTGCGAAAATGCTATGGTTCCAAGTATGATACTGCAACCCATCGTTGAAAATGCCATAAAGCACGCTATCTCTAAACTTGAACATGCAGGCAAGCTCACCATTGATGCACGAAGATTCGGTAATGATTTACTGCTCGATGTAGCAGATAACGGTCCGGGCGCAGATATCACCGATGGCCAGTTAAGCCGCTCTGGTGGCGTAGGGTTGCCTAATATTAAAGAACGCCTGCACGCTTTGTATAATCGGAATTTCGCTTTTACGGTTGAACATAATCAGCCGCAGGGGGTACGCGTAAGTGTTCGTATTCCTTATGATGTAAAGGATATTTAAATGAGTCAGCATAAAATTAAAACCCTGATCGTCGATGATGAGCCGTTAGCCCGCAGTGGCCTGCGCTTACGTCTCGAAAAGTTTGACGATGTAGAAGTGGTTGCTGAGTGTCAAAATGGTCTGGATGCGGTCAGTATGATTTCTCAGCATCGTCCTGACCTGGTTTTCCTCGACATTCAAATGCCCGGATTAAACGGTTTTCAGGTTATTAATAAGCTCAAAGAGCTGAAACAGCCTATTCCTATGATTATCTTCGTCACCGCCTATGACAGCTATGCCATTAAAGCGTTTGATGTGCATGCGCTGGATTACCTGCTCAAGCCAGCCGACGATGAGCGCCTGGGTGCTGCGATTAAGAAAGTCCGTGAATATTTTGCTACCCAGAACCAGGACGAACAGTCCAGAAAACTGGTTAACCTTGTGGCAGAGCTGACCGGCGATGATTGCGAGGAAATTTTGCGCAAACTGGCCAGTGGTGAGGCAGTAGAAACCAATCCTTATCCGGACGTGCTGGCGATTAAAGACGGCTCAGAAGTTACCCGGGTAAATGTATCTGATATTCAGTGGATTGATGCAGCCGGTGATTACATGTGTGTACATGCGCTGGACGGCATGCATATTATGCGTAAAACAATGAAAGAGCTGGAACAGGAACTCAACCCGCAGCTGTTTGTGCGTGTGCACCGTTCGGCGATTGCTAACATCCGTTACGTGAAGAAACTGGTAAGCCATATTAGTGGTGAGTATCACCTCATCCTCAATAACGATACCGAGCTAAAAGTGAGTCGCAGTCACCGTGATAAGGTGAAAGCGGCCATGAAGATGTAAGCTAAACCAATTACAGACTAAAAAAAAGACGGCGCACTAAGCGCCGTCTTTTTTTAGCCCTAGAGCATGGACTACGGTACGTGGCGATCACTAGTGGTAGAGCTTTGCCTGTAGAGGTTGGAGAGTAACCCAGCACAATACTGAGCAATATAGATTTATACTGCTCAAGACGGCTTTGAGCGATAAACGGACAAAGTGGCGAGGTGGCTCAATGAACGGTTTTTGTCTTTAGCAGAGCATTTCAGAGCGACTAATGATTTTTTTATAAATTAAGTATGGTGTCGCTCGTTTCATTTTAGCGCTTGGCCATTATCACGCCGACAACATGGATACCCAGTAACCACCAAATTGCCTGTTTTAGTACCATATGAATTTGGTGAACCGTGGGGAAGAAATCATAAAAGCCGACTTTTTCTGGTGGCAGTTCAACACCAAGTACCGTTAACGGGATTTCGTAATGGCTAATCATGGCTGAGCCCGTAATCGCCAGACTCATCAGACAGACATAAAGCGCAGTATGCGTAGTTTTGATCATGAGACCATGCTTTTTTGAGCGCGGTGTCGTTCGCTTTAATTTGGCTTTGTTTAACCAGGTAAACAATAGCCTTCCTATTGTGAGGGCGAAAAGTAACAGACCAACCACAGCATGTGCTTCGACAGCATCCTGACGATGCAGTAACTGACCTTTAATGTCCCAATCTATATTGTGAAGCTGCGTAGAAAGGTTCATGAGCATAAATATCAGCAAAAAGGCGGATATCCAGTGTATAAGGCGGTCTGTAATATAGATTTTAGTTAACATAGGGCGTTATTCAGAGGCGAGTGCCATTCAGTTAAAAAGACAGTATGAAGCCAACAATAAACCCGGTTGGGTGAAAAAAAGGTGAAAGTCTGCCGCTTTGAGCAGACTGTGAGCTGCGAGTAAATCCAGACCAGATTAAACGGTTCTAACAAATTTAAGATCTGACAATTTCAGATTTTGAGCACATTCAAACCTGATAGTCCGAAACTGATTGATTGCCGAAAAGAGCGAATAGCAGACATTTCAGCATCCCATCTAATACCTGAAACCATCTAAGCTTGTCATCCCTGAATCGCAAAGCGATATCGGGGATCTCCTCAAAAGACTGTCTCACCATACACAGGCCTTGTTCGCGCATTTTAAAAAATCATTGGAAACTGGCTAATGATCAGGTGTAAGCTATTGTTATCAATAAATTATGTTGGGAGTCCAAGGATGAGCAAGGCTACGGGTTACTGTGAATTCTCTATAATAAGTTGTTAGGGCTCTCCGAGAAATGAACATGGAAGAATTAAAAAACAAGAATACTGAATACCTAAGCTCAATTGGTATTGACGTGCCTGAGCATTTACCTGAGATTGAAAACCTAGATGAGGTCAATCCTAGAACAGCTCAGGATATCGCTGGCAGATTAAGCGCCTTGGCATACATTATTGGTTTGGGATTCGACGCAAAAGGCAAGGATCTACTTGAAAGCCTTACCAAGTACAATCTGATGCCTTATGTCAGCGGTCATGAGAGCGAGCTGCTTAACCAAGACATAATCGGAGATCAGGATAAGATTAAGATGTCGTGGTTAACCGAATGCGCTCAAGCTCTTGCTTGGTGCATTGGTCTAGTGGAGCTGGACCACTTTAGGCATTGCGATGATGATCTTGCTCACAAAATACCTTTTAAAACAAACCCTCAAGAATTCATTCAAAAGGCCGAGATTCGCCCAATTACTGAAATTCAAGAACAGTCCGACCTTTTATATAGAATGCACTGGTATGCAAGAAACAGTAGCCTAACCGGAAAAGAGTGTGAGTTAAGCGAAGGTATAGTTTCCGAACGTAGGAGAGCAATCGATTGGGCGTATGGCGTTGAGGAGGATTGGGATGGAGTGCCAATGGATACCTAGCCCTAACAATCCGCTCAAATTCGTTCCGGCTGCAAAAAGCGCAGTTTCCACCAGACTCGCTAACGCTCGCCGTTTAGCGGGACGTTGTGTTTAAATAATCATGCAGACCTTAGACGTTGATGAGATTTTAGATAGAGGACTTCGGGTCGAAGCCAGTCTGTCTGAGCAGGAATGGCCTATATTCGCCGTTGCATATCTTGAATCAGTAGCCGACATGGAAGGATGGGACTTCTTCTTCATATACCGTATGGAATGGTGCCCTCTGATAATCCGAATCCTGAAGCTTTCCGGTGATTTTCAGTCTCTCCGGATCCTGGAGAACTATCGAAAACACTACCTGACCCTTGGAGTTGATTTCACGGCTGATCAAATAGATCGTTTCTTACAAACGGCTTCGGATACTTATTTTTCTGGATGTTGTGATTGGCGAGAGGAATTTACCGAAGTTGCTGAAATTCGGTGGGCTCTCATAGCGCAGCATTACCGCAGCGTTGGAATTAACCTACAAACATAACAAGGCGCATCAGTTTGTTGCCGTTAGCCACCGGACCGCTTTAACAAATTATGACTCTCAGAGTGAGTTAGGTGACCTTCATCAAAACGACCGCTTCTGACCAAGAAGAGACGTTTTCAGTATGAAACTGTAATACTCAAACTATGTGCAGTTTCCGCGATAGTTGGCATTTCGGTTATTCGTTCCCCCTATGCAGCATCGACTGAATCCTCTCCTATGATGCTTCTTCTAGCTTGCTATGTATGCCAGTGACGATGACAACACTGAATTAGGGCACAAAACTTGTTCTTTCTTCGATCTTAATAGCGCTCTCTTTTCTAGGGGAACGCAAAGCCACCTTTTTTAGAAAATAGGCGTCTTACTCATGTTGTCATTCCCCAGTTATGCCGTTCGTTAAGCATTGTAATCATCGTGTGGGTAAGGGAATCGCCCAGCGCTTTATGGTTTTCCCAGGTTTGCGCTAATTCCACTTCTACCGGTGCGTTGTTTTGTATGCCCACCATTATTCCGGTTTTATCCTGCTCGACACAACGTACTGCATTAACCCCAAGTAGTGTCGCCAGCATGCGATCCTGACTCACTGGGGAGCCACCCCGCTGAATATGACCAAGAGTCACCGGACGCACTTCACCCCCGGTTAGCTCCTCCAGTTGAACACCTAAGTCAGCAATGCCTTTGGGCCACAAATTCTCAGTTAACACAATAATAAAACTTTCATGACCATAGCGTTGTCGATGAATGGCCAGTTGCTGATGGATATCTTTAAGTGTGGTTTCCGGGTCGCTGAACAACTCCGGTAAAATAACATAATTCGCGGCGCCGGAAATCGCCGCACTGGCGCCTAAAAAGCCGGCATGGCGGCCCATTACCTCAACCAGAAATATCCGCTCAAAAGCGTCAGCGGTATCCCTGACTTTATCAATCGAGTCCATGGCGGTTTCGATGGCGGTGTAATACCCGATGGTAGCGTCGGTACCGTAAATGTCATTATCTATGGTGCCGGGCAGGCCAATAACCTGTCCGGACCAGAAGTTACTCAGATGATTAGCACCATGAAAAGAACCGTCACCACCGATCACCAGCAGGGCATCAATGGCAAGCTCATCGAGATGTTTAGCGGCCAGTTTGGCTGACCCGTCCTGTTTAAACTCTTTGCAGCGGGCACTGCGCAAAATGGTGCCGCCGCGCTGAATAATATTATGCACTTTTTTACTGTCCAGCTTGCGCCAGTTTGCAGCCAGCAGGCCGTTATAGCCGTGCTCAAAGCCAATAACGGTATGTCCCGCGCCTTCACTGGCTACAACAATCGCTCGAATACAGGCGTTCATCCCCGGCGCGTCGCCGCCGGAGGTCAGTACCGCAATTCTTTTATTGGTCATAAAGCGTTCCTTTACATTTTGATACAAATACACTGCTGAGTTGCTGTGAATTTGTCATCGCTTGTGCAGTCCAAATTTGAGTATTATGTTGTTATACCACGTAAAACCGTTGCGTTTTTGAGTAGTATAAGGCTGAAATGTAAAGCCCGGCGATCGGGTACTGCCCTCAGCACGTAATGATAGATTGTCAGGTATAACCACGCGTGCCAAGTGTAAATTAACAGGAAGTGACAATGAAAAAAGGTTTGTTGATTGCGATCATCATTTTTTTAAGCGGATGTTCGACAAAGTTTACCTATAATAATCTGGATTGGTTAATTCATTGGTATATCGATGATTATGTGTCGCTGTCTGATAATCAGGAAGCCTTATTCGACGAATACTTTGCCGACTGGCAAAGCTGGCACCGCAGTGAAGAGCTTGGCAAATACATCTCTCACCTGAAATCCCTGAAAACCGATTTGCAGGGCGAAAAACTCAGTGCAGCCAGAATAGAGCGCCATTTGCTCGACAGCCGTGAACACTGGGAGCGGTTGCGCGATCGCGTGAGTCCGGAACTGGCCGATATGGCGGAAAAACTTACCGATGATCAGGTAACAGCTTTGTTTGATGAATTAAGCGAAGAAAATGAGGAGATCCGGGAGTCACTGGAGGAATTTAACCAGCAATCACCAGCAGAGCAGGCTGAGGAACGGCTGGATGATATTGAAGAGGGCGTAAGCGAGTTTATCGGTCGCCTGAATGCCAGTCAGAAAGCCATTATTAAAGGGTATGCCGGGCAGTTTACCAGTACCCGGGCCCTGTGGCTGACCTACCGTCAGGATTTCCAGCAGGCCGCCCGCAAAATGATTGATACCAGGGCGGCTAATCCGCAATTTAATCAAGACTTTGTGGCCCTGATGACGCATCCGGATGAATTTCGCAGTGACGCATTTTTAGAGCTTCGAAACGACAACACGCAGATTTATGCAAAAATGGCGGAAGAGCTGCTCTACACCTTGGATAAAAAGCAAAAAAGGAAGCTAATCAGTAAGATTGACGATATGATTGAAGACTTTGAATACCTCATGAGTAATGATTAGTTGGAAAGTAGTTACCGGCCGTTCTATGGCTTTTGTTTGTCTTTGGTTACCGCTGTGCTGTGGGGCGTATTACCCCTGTTTCTTAAGATCTGTCTGGAGGTCATGGACAGTCAGACCATTACCCTTTATCGCTTTGTAGTGGCAGCATTACTGGTAGGGGGATGGTTGTTTTACCGTCGCCACATCCCCCATTTTCTGCGTTACCCGAAAGCCGTTATCAGTCTGACGATTGCCTGCACCCTGATGCTGGTTATTAACTATGTTTTTAACGTTATGAGTCTGAAATTTCTGAGCCCGGGCAGTGTACAGGTCTTCATGCAGGTGGCGCCATTTGCTCTGATGGTGGGCGGCATTGTGTTGTATAAAGAAAGGTTCAGTCGCCTGCAGTTGTGGGGAGCGTCTTCGTTACTGTTTGGCCTGGGACTGTTTTTCAATCAGCGCCTGCCGCAAATTGTGGTGTCGGATTCTGAAGATACACTCGGGGTTGTGTTTGTTATTATTGCCGCCGTAACCTGGGCGGGTTATGCGCTGTGCCAGAAATCCCTGATGAAAACAATGTCAGCTATGCAGCTGACCCTGATCATATATATCATTGGCAGTCTGATGTTACTGCCATTTACCCACCTGCAGGCGATCACTGAGATGAACGAGGTGCAGGGCTGGGCGCTATTGTTTTGTTGTTTAAATACGTTTGTGGCCTATGGAGCATTTACCGAGGCCATGCGGGTTTGGTATGCCTCCCGGGTTAGTGCTGTGATTGCCACCGCGCCGGTGTTTACCTTTATTTCTGTTGCTGTGGCCGAGTATCTTTATCCGAGCAGCTTCGAACAGCCGCCACTCGGTGCGCTGGCGATTCTGGGCGCTGTGATGGTGATTGGCGGCTCGGTAATGGCGGCCCTGGGCCGGGGGGCGCGTTAGTTATCTTTGTTGACGGGGGCCGGGGCAGGCTGACCTATGGGCTGCTCGCCGCCTTTACAAATGGTATCGTAATCATCCCGGTAATAACGGAAATTTACGCACTCGTTCTCATACCGCTGCCTTGCTGTCAGGGCCATTTGCGGGTTTTTCGGGTTTCGAATGGCTTTTTGTAAGACTTCGCATTGCTGTGCCTGAGCTTTTACCTCAAGGATATCTTCACACAGATTGGACTGGCTGGCGCACCCCGACAATCCGCCTGAACCAACCATAACTGCAGCGACCAGTAAACCGTGTTTTTGCATAACCTTTATTCCTCTGGGTAGAGCGAGCTGGTGATTACAGGGTAGCAATGCCTAACCGCAGTAATTCATCCCGTAATCCGTCAAATTTGGTTTGATGTTGCTCCCGCATAGGTGCGTGATTCAGGATCTTATACACCTGACGGGCTTCTTTGATCATCGAAGCATCGTCTTTACCTTCGTTGCCTACCAGTTTAATCAGACACTGTATTAAGTTTAGTGCAATCCCAGCGTTTACCGGAGAAAGTTCCAGTGCGCTGTTGAATGCGGCTTTCGCTTCGGCGTATTTTTCCTGTTGATACAGCTGAATACCACGACGGTTGATGTGGGTATACTGCTGTTCGCTTTCCTTAACTTGTTTCGACATCGATCGCACCAGCATGCGACTGCTATCGTCCAGTTCGGTATTTTGCTGGGAGAGGGTTTGCAGCAACTGATTGACTTCCTCAAACTCTCCCAGATCAACCATCAACTGCATGCTGGAAGGCGCCAGGGAGGCCGGGTAGAGCTCAAATTGTTTTTCAATTGCCATCTGACTGTCCATCAGGGAGCGTTTGGCGTTGATTAACTTGCCGTCTATGGCATCCACCCGGGCATGCATGATTTGATCAAAAATATCCAGACTAAAGGGTTCATCCAGACGCGTGAGCGCTTCATCATGTCCGGCCCGCTGCAACTGGAGCAGGGCTTCCTGTTGAAACCGGTGTCTTTGCGTCTTACTTTCCGCTGCTTCTGCTGCATCAAGTAAACTGGAAATATGATTACACCAGTAATTCACCTGTTTAAAAATGGTGTTTTTAGACAGTTGCCAGGTGGCTTTAGTGGCTTCAGTCAGTAACTCATAATCATTGTTATCGCGGGCGATGCGACTGGCCAGAATCTGTCGTTGCAAGGAAAATGGCGAATTTTTAATCGCCCGGCGAATATCTTCAAGGGCTTCTTCGGGTAGCTGAGAGGCTGATTTTGCCTGGGCCAGTATATCCAGCGCTTCCGGATCAAACTGATTCAAGGCGAGTACCTTATTGGCACATTGAATTGCCTCGCTGAATTTGCGCATAGCCAGGTAGGTTTTACCCAGCGCCAATTGCGCCCATTGGGTGGGCAATAGATCAGAGTGGCTGTTTAACAGCTTGAGGGCTTTATGATACTCAGCTTCATGCCACAGGATCTGGAGGCGGATTTCCAACGCCATGCGCTGATAGGGCGCGGGCATCTCCCTGAGTTTATCCAGCTCGTTAATCGCCGTGGTAAATGCCTGTTTGCTCAGTGCCTCAAGTACTTTTAAAAAATACTGTTTACGTTGCCAGGATTTATTCAACCGGCTCTTCAGCTGCGCCTGGGAAAAAGGTTTTAGCAGATAATCATCGGGTTTATGTTCGAGCGACCCCAGCACTATTGGGCGTGCGGCATCGGCACTGATCAGCAAAAATACCGCGCCGGGCGATACCATTTTGCGAAACTGCAGTTCCTGATAAAGCTCAAAGCCATTTTTCTTATTGGTGCCTAAATGCAAATCACACACAATAATGTCGACTCTGTGGTTGCGGCAAAAGCGTATTGCCTGATCAGCGCTGGTAGCCGTCATGACATCCTTGGCGCCGAGGTTGGTTAACAACCCTTTTAACAGAATAAGGAAGGGACGCTGATCTTCTACAATCAGAATATTTACGTCCTGATAGGGCACTCCCAATGGCCGCTCCCATTAAACGCGAAACTGTTCGATAATATACTAAAGGATAATGGGTATGTGCCGATTAAGCTAGTAAGTCGTTAATACCTATGAATGATTTTGCAACCAGACAACCTTACCCCCGCATCTTTTGATGTTCAGAATGTCACATCGTCACTGGCGCTTAATAAAGCGGTGGGGGGCAGTGCTGCGTTGTTTTCCTTATATCTTGCTATCAGCGAGGCCCGCGGAGACGAGCAGGTTAAATGGACAGCCCGGCAGGAACCGGTAGAAGACCCTGATTTTCCTGCACGGTTAAACCATTACCGGCGCAGTCCGCTGGCGTCTACTGCCGAGAATGTGAATAGTTACCTGCGTTGGCAGGCGGGCCTTAAGACAACATTCAGCAATGAACATATTCGTTTATGGCAGGCCATCAGTCCCGATCCACTGAGTTTTCACAACAACAGCCAGCGGTTGGAGCCTGAAGTAAAACAAAACTGTCCCTATCGGACTCAACTCGGGTGGGTGACTGAAAAGTCGTCACAAATCAAAGAATCTGATGCCACCTTGCTGGCCGATACCATTCCCGCGTCACAGGCTATCGCCGTTTAATCGTCCGCCAATTTCACTGTCGGGTTTTCGGATGTCGATTTTTTTGCTATATTCCGCGCGCATTTTGCACTGGTTTTACGTTCCAACTCGCAAAGGTTAAAAAATATGAGTCAGTATATTGTATGCGCGCTGTACAAATTCGTCGCGCTTGAAGATTATAAAGCTATCCGCCAACCGCTTACCGATGTGATGGAAGCGAATCAAATTAAAGGTACCCTGCTGCTGGCAGCAGAGGGGATTAACGGCACCGTTTCCGGTACACAGCAGGGCATTGATAACTTGTTGGCGTGGCTGAACAGCGATAACCGTTTTAATCCGATTTCTTACAAAGTGTCTTACCACGAAACCCAGCCGTTTTACCGCACCAAAGTAAAATTGAAGAAAGAAATTGTCACCATGGGTGTGGAAGGCATCGATCCCCGTCGTACCGTTGGGACCTACGTAAAGCCTGCTGACTGGAATGCACTGATAAGCGACCCGGATGTGGTGTTAATTGATACCCGTAATGATTATGAAATAGAAATTGGTACGTTTAAGCATGCGGTCAATCCAAATACCAAAACGTTCAGAGAATTTCCCGACTACGTAAAAGACAACCTCGATCCGGCCAAAAATAAGAAGGTTGCCATGTTTTGTACCGGTGGCATTCGCTGTGAAAAGTCTACTGCTTACTTAAAAGAACAGGGTTTTGAAGAAGTTTACCACCTTGAGGGCGGCATTCTTCAATACCTTGAGGATGTACCTAAAGAAGAAACGTTGTGGGAAGGTGACTGTTTTGTATTTGATAATCGCGTAGCGGTGAATCACGATTTGGAAAAGAGCGCCTATGACCAGTGTTATGCTTGTCGTTTGCCGATCACTGAAGCGGATAAACAAAGTGATAAGTTTGAAAGCGGAGTAAGCTGCCCCCACTGTTTTGGTACACACAGCGAGGAACAGATTGAGCGTTTCCGCGAACGGGAAAAACAGATTAATCTGGCCCGGGAGCGCAATGAAGAGCACGTAGGCACTGAAGCTCGTGATGCCATGGAAGCGCGCCGCAAAGCCAAAGCTGAAGAGCAACGACAGCGTGCGCTGCAAGCGCAAAAACACGTTAAGTCGTAGACATTCACAGTAGCTGGCGTTACACTCCAATTCACTAAGAACCGACAGGGAATCAGACAGTGTCTACTGAATTAACACCCGAAAAAGTAGAAGCGATTCAAAAAGATTTCAGCTTCTTTGATCGTGATGGTAACGGTCAGATTGATTTGCAGGAATTTATTGAGTTACTGACGGTAATTTCACCTAAAACCAAAGCCAGCCATGTAGAAGAAGGCTTTAAACTCATCGATGAAAATCATGATGGGTATATAGACTTTGAAGAATTTCTTGCCTGGTGGCAGGAATGTTGGTGGGAATACTAAGCTGACGCTACAATATTAAAGCCGCTGTGAAGCGGCTTTTTTTATGGTGTGCCGGGCATGGCGCGTGGTGTTTCGACACCGTTTAACTCACTGTGGTGG
>NZ_CAJXQY010000086.1 GCF_913058315.1 uncultured Alteromonas sp.
ATGAAGTCTTAGATCTCTAGCCAAAATTAGCTGACACAGAATTCTGAACGCCCTCCCTACTGATTTGAATCATTAAAAAACCAGCTGATAATAAGATAGAGTTTGTACCAGCGGCCACGCGAGTGTCCTAATTTGTTTCGTTATTTAGCACCGCGAAAAAGATTGACGCTTTTAATCTTATACACATATTCGGGCTCATTAACATAATTCATAGCCCTGTCCCAAAGCGGGTTAGTGCGATCGGATAGGTCTTTTTCCAGCGCTTTTATAGCAGCAGGAGCATCGTCACGAAAAAAGCCTTTACATCCTTTATTTTTATCGTAGCTAACACCAGTAATACTGAAATTTAACGGAGATACTTTTTTTAACTTTTGCTGCTCTATATCTAGGTGTGATGTTTCCCAAGTTATTGCTCTAACCATCATAATATAAGTGCGTTCATCAAACTTTCCATTGACGGTAAACTCGGCTTTTAGTGGATACTTTGGCTTTAATCTTCGTTTGAACAACCCACCATTAACATAACGAAAATGTAATTCATTCTCTGACATCTCGTACTGACGACTATCTGTAATATCAACCCAATGCCCCTGAGCCTTTCGAAGATGTTTTTTTACAAAAAGCACAGCCCATGCTTCCGTTGTTGCTGCATATTCTCGATATTTATTTATTAATTTCTTGTCCATCAGATGAAGCCTAATTTTCCATTGTGGTACATAACGCGAAGCTAATGGGCAGTATTCCAGCAGTTTAATCACGAAGTCCCCTACGTTACTTTCGCCGTGACCGCGGGGGAAGCTATTAAGCGCCTTGTTGTGCGCATTTGCGATGTTAGCTACAACAACCAGTATCCATGTGTATTTGAGTAATTACACCTGACCTGTAAAAAGACTCAATGAACAAATCACCTTCAAAGGAATGATAACCGAATTCAAATTCATCCTCTGATTTGCAAGTTAGCGTTTTAAGGAAGAATTTTGAATGAAAATCTTTACCATCTTTGAGGGTAATATGATTACGGGCATTTTCTATAAACTGAGGCCCAATTAATGATGCCAATATTTCGGGCGCGTTTGCTAGCTTCTTAAATGCAGCCAAAGCGTTTGAACTAGGACCACTACAATCACCTTCAATAGCACCGAAACTGAATTTTTTTGGTAACAGAGCAACCGGACTTTCAGTTTCCCAATAAGAATCTACTTGATCTCCAAAATAGCTGAAAGTCCCTAACCCATCCAAACGTATGGTTTTAGGTTTAGAAGATCCAAATAAATTTCTCAAACCAAACATGTGTGAACTCCGATGAACAAAGTATAGGGCCAATTGCACGTGGCCTATCATTTGGCGCGAAGGGACTGATGAGCCTACGTGTTCCGGAATCAGGACCACCTGCAGCTTTAAATTATAAGCTTATCCCAAAAAACCAAGGTACATTATTACACTGCCAGTTAAAAGCGAGAACATACCTATAGGACGAAACCACTTACCAATTTTCGCTGTTAATATTGCAAAACGTTTATGCTGGCTGGAGCCAATCAGAACTAGAAAAATACTCGTGAAGCATAGCACCATACCTAGTACTAAAAATAACAATGGATAGCTAGAATGCTTTGACTGCCAAATGAATAATAGACCAACGATAAAACGACTCGTTATTTCAAAACTGTGAAACCAAGATTTATTGCTGAATTGTGAAATGCCATTTGCAAAGGCCATGGGCTTAAAAAGCATGATGCCGCCCAAAGTAAACATACCAAAACCAAATAAGATTAATAACATTCAAACTTTCCGTGGTTTGTAACACCCGCATAAAGAGCAAAAACACGATGCTACAATCGGCATGAATTGACACAGCCTGAAGGAGACTTTAATGCTCAGTAACAGTCCTATTGTTCGTACAAACCGTATCGCTAAAAAACAGCCGGACTGGGTCCGGCTGGTGATTTATACTAAGCCGTTATCCGTCAGAAACGCCATTAAACGTTCTTCATCCCACACTTCCACATCGAGTTCCTGGGCTTTGGCCAGTTTAGAGCCCGCTTTTTCGCCGGCCACCAGGAAGTCGGTTTTTGCTGATACGCTACCTGCCACCTTGGCACCCGCCTGCTGTAGTAATGCCTTCACATCATTACGTGACATTTGACTCAGCGTGCCGGTGACTACGCAGGTTTTGCCATCGAGCACCAGGTCCGCTTCGTCTGGTGCTTCAATCTCCGGCCAGTTTAATCCCGCATTTAACAATCCTTCGAGCACCTCAGTGTTGTGTGACTCGCTAAAGAAATTAAATACATGCTCAGCGACCACGACCCCCACATCCTGTACTGCCTGCAAATCATCGAGGCTCGCGCTTTGGATGGCTGCTAAGGTTTGGAAGTGCAGTGCCAGGTTAGTGGCAGTGGTTTCCCCTACCTCACGGATCCCCAGTGCATACAAAAATTTTGGTAATGTGGTCTGCTTCGCGCTGTGAATGGCCTTTAATAGATTGGAAGCTGACTTATCCCCCATTCTTTCCAGCTGTGTCAGTTGCCCAAAAGACAGATTGAAAATATCTACTGGCGTTTTTAACAACCCGGCATCCACCAGTTGCTCTATCAGTTTGTCACCCAACCCATCTATATCCAGCGCTTTGCGTGATGCAAAGTGCTTTAACGCCTGTTTACGTTGGGCGGGACAAATTAACCCGCCGGTGCAGCGAGCCACGGCTTCATCGGCCAGTTTCTCTACCTGGGAGTCACACACCGGGCACTGAGCCGGAAACTGAATCTCCCGGGCATCTTCAGGGCGCTTATCAGCTACCACAGACACGACCTGCGGGATCACATCTCCCGCCCGGCGGATAATCACAGTGTCGCCGATACAAACGCCCAGCCGTTCTACTTCATCCTGATTATGTAAGGTTGCGTTAGACACCGTCACACCGCCAACAAATACCGGTTCAAGTCGGGCAACGGGCGTGATCGCACCGGTACGTCCAACCTGAAACTCCACGTCGAGCAAACGGGTCATCTCTTCCTGCGCAGGAAATTTTTGTGCAATAGCCCAGCGCGGTGCACGGGCTACAAAGCCCAACTGTTGTTGCAGGGCAATATCATCTACCTTAAACACCACGCCATCGATGTCGTAAGCGAGGCCATCACGGCGCGACAGGATTTGCTCGTAATACTCTGCACAACCAATAGCCCCTTTAGTAATGCCAATATCCGGGCACAAGGGGATCCCCCACTCAGCTAACTGCTTAAGCCGCTCATGATGACTGGCGGGTAAGGTAAAATCGTCCGGCGCTACAACACCCAGCGAGTAGGCATAAAACATTAACGGGCGCTTCGCTGTAATCCGGGAATCCAGTTGGCGTAAACTACCGGCCGCCGCATTACGCGGATTAGCAAATATTTTCAGGCCGGCACTGCGCTGGTTTTCATTGAGCTTTTCAAACCCATCGCAAGGCATAAACACCTCACCACGCACTTCAATTCGTTCTGGCAGCCCCTTGCCCCGTAATTTTAGTGGGACGTTACCAATAGTTCTGACGTTAGCGGTGATGTTTTCACCCACCTGGCCATCGCCCCGGGTGGCTGCGCGAACCAATGTGCCATTTTCGTACAGAATGGATACCGCAAGACCGTCCAGTTTTGGCTCACAGCTGTAGGCAAGCTGGTTATCTGCTCTAAGGCGGTCGAGCAGGCGTTTTTCAAAGGCTTTTAAATCGTCCTCGTCAAAACCGTTGTCTAACGACAACATAGGGACTTCATGAGTCACCTGCTCAAAGGCACCTAGCGGCTCACCGCCCACTTTCTGGCTGGGTGAGTCAGGGGTAATCAGCGCCGGATGCTCGGCCTCCAGCGCCTGCAAGGCTTTCATCTGACGATCGTATTCACTGTCGGGCACACTGGGATCGTCCAGCACGTAGTACTGATAATTATAGTCGTTGATTTTTTCTCGCAAGGCTTCGAGCTGCGCGATGACGGTTTGATCACTCATGGGAATTGCTCATTTGTTGTTGCACTACCGCCTGTTAACAGTAGTACGACGAATTGAGGATAGTTAACTTAGTGGCGGGCTATCATACGTTTGCGTTCAAAGTCGCGAATTTTTTCAACGTATTGCTGTAAGCCCTGTTTAGATAACACGCTGCGCCGGCCATCTAACACCTGAGCATTAAACTCATCGGCAATCTTACGGGCGGCATTGTGCATCATATTAAAAACCTGGTGCGGATCGCCCTCAATGGGCAATAACATAAACAATGAAACGCCGCGGGTGGTAAAGGTTTCCAGGTTGTCGATGTCAAAATTACCCGGCTTAAACATATTCGCTAAACTGAACAGTACGGGTCCTTTACCATTCGAATTGACATGGCGATGAAATATATCCTGATCACCAAATTTAAAGCCCAGCGTGAGTAACATTGGCAATAAGGCAGCGCCACTAATAGGCGCATCTTCGGGTGCACGCACGTTCAGGATCAGCACTTCAGGTTCAACCTGACCGGCTGGCTGAGGCGCCTCTGCCTGAGCGGCTTTAACCGAGTCGTCAAAATCTATTTGCATCTGTTCATCGTCACCAAAGCGCGGTTCCTGGCGTCGTCTGGACGCTGTCCGGCTGCGCTTTTTGACGGGCGTTGGCGCTGCAGCCTCCGTCGCTTTATCCGCTTTGTCATTCTCCGTTGCTGACTTTTGCTCAGGCGGAGCAGGCTGAGTATCCAGCGAAAATTCGTCATGGACATCCGTTGGGGCTGGCTCCGAAGCCGGTTCGGCCTCTTCTTTTAACAAAAACGAGGGGGGGGCTGGCACAGAATCGGGTAATTCCACCACATTATCGTGATTAAATTGTGGTTTGGGATTAGTAATTACCGACGCGTAAAGCTTTTCCTTTGGCGTCTCATTGGCAGCGTCTTCCTGCTCAGATTCATTTTCATCCGCTTCAGGCGTTGCTTCAGCTACGCCAGACTGCCGTTCTTCAGCGTCATCATCGGTAGCATTGATGTTTTCATTCCCGGCAGCATAAGGCGATGATACCGGTTCGTTGTCGTCACTTTCTGTTACCGAGTGGCTAACCACCCGGACTTCACCAATACCAAACTCATCGAAGTCGTTGGCCGTCTTTTGACTGCTTTGCTCATCGTCTTGCGCTTCATCCTGCCAGCCTTCAGGCTCTATTCGGCGCTGTGGCTTTTTCGCCTGGCTGTTTTTGCGGATGTTCCATAAGCCATGTGCCAGCACGCCAAGGATAAAAAAACCACCCAGTAGCAACAATGACAAACGTAATTCTTCTTCCATCGACTTCTTTCGCCTTTTAATTTATGCGTCTACCAGGGAGACCGCTTCATCGACATCCACGGCAACCATGCGCGATACGCCGGGTTCCGCCATGGTGACACCTGTCAGGTGACTCGCCATCTCCATCGCAATTTTATTATGTGAGATATATATAAACTGTACCGATTTCGACATTTCAGAAACCAGGTTACAGAAGCGTCCGACGTTAGCATCATCCAGCGGCGCGTCCACTTCATCCAACAGACAAAAGGGCGCCGGATTAAGCCTGAAAATTGCAAACACCAATGATAATGCGGTTAATGCTTTTTCTCCACCGCTAAGCAGATGAATTGTACTATTTTTCTTGCCGGGCGGACGCGCCATAATCGTTACCCCGGTTTCAAGCAGATCATCATCGGTTAAGGCCAGATAAGCCGAGCCGCCACCAAACACTTTTGGAAATAACATTTTCAGATCTTCATTAACCTGTTCAAAGGTCTGACTGAATCTGGAGCGGGTTTCGCGATCAATCTTGCGAATGGCATTTTGCAATGTCTCCAGTGCCTCATTCAGATCGTCAAACTGGGCATCCAGGTGCGCTTTACGCTCAGCCTGCACATCGTATTCTTCCACTGCGGCCAGGTTTACCGCGCCAAGCCGGCTAATGGCCGCAGTAGTTTGTTCCAGATCCCGTTGCCAGCCAGACTCGCTGGTTTCAGCCGGCAGCGTTTCCAGCACGGCTTTTAGTGTGACACCGATTTCACTGAGTTGTTCCAGAATCGCAGTGCCGCGAACCCGGTAGCCTTCCGCTTCAATTTTAAGACTGTCGAGCTGTTCCTGGCGTTTGGCAATATCGCCAACGATGGCCTGTTGCCCTTGCATCGCCTGATTAAGCAGTTCCTCGGCATGCTCAAGTTCTTGCTGCAATGTATACCGTTGTTCTTCCAGTACCGCTTTTTGTTCTAACAAATCCTGCAGTTGGGATGCTTGCTCCGTTTGCGGCTGGCTGAGCGAATGCTGTTCCTCCTGAAGCTGTTTGGCTCGTTGCTCCAGACTACTAAGTTGTTGACTAAGGCGTTGCTGTTGCGAGTTCAGTGATTGCTGCAGATTACGACTTTCCTGCAGTTTCAACGCCATCTGGTGCAGTTCCCGGGTATTTTGCTCGTACTGACTGCGTTGACTACTGAGTTGCTGCTGCAATGATTGCTGTTGATCCTGCAAACGCGCCTGGCGTTCCGCCTGATCTGCCAGCGCCTGTTCAGACGATTCCAGGCTTTCACTTAGCATTGCCAGTTCCGTGGCTTCTTCTTCTAGCTGTGCCTGTTGTCGGCCAAGCTCTTCATCCAGTCGTTGTCGCTTTTGCGCTTCCTGTTGCTGTTGCTCACTGAGCCAACTTAACCGATGAGTGAGTTGCTGACGCTGGTTATTGCGTTCGTTCAGAGCGCCCTCGCAGGCACTGACCTGTTCCCGGGCCTTTTCGATATTCTCCTGAGCACTGCTTTCCTGCTCTTCCAGCTCAGCCAGTTGTGCTTCCTGACTGGCAATGGTCATACTCAGTTGTTCTATCTGTTCGGCACGCTGCAACACCCCTTGCTCGGTGTCCTGCTCGCCATAACGATACCAGTCCGGACCAAACCACTGGCCATCCTGAGTGACAATGAGTTGATCATCACCACACTCTTCACGCATAGCCAGCGCACTGGCGGCATCTTTCGCCACCCGAATCTGATTGAACAAATGGGGCACGTAGGGGTTTTCCAGCAATGCCGCGACACTGCCGGGTTGTTTGTCACGGGTAAACGCTTGCTGGCTGAAATATTTCACCCCTGCGCTCAGGTTGTCGTGATCCCCTGTCAGTGCAGACAGATCCTCGTTAGTCGCCAGTTGTGCATCACCCAGGGCACTTAATACATGCTCAATAATCGCGGCGGCCCCCGGCTCTGGCGTCAATTGCTGCCATAACGGTGTAATGCCATCGGGCTGGGCCTTAGCGGGGCTGGCGGCTTGCTGCAGCGTTTCCAACGCTACCCGTTTAGACTGGTTCTGTTGCCACTGGGCACGCAGTGACTGGGATTGTTGCCGTACCTGCTCATGATGACGCTGAGATTGCTCCAACGCCAGTCTGGCATGCTCAACCTTATCCTGTTGTTCAATAATCTGTTCAGCCAGCATTTCCAGCTCAAGCTGCAAATCATCAATCGCCTGCTGATGGTCGGCCTGGGAAAATTCCTGTATTTCGCGTTCAAGTTCGCCGATACGCTGCTGCGTACGCATCTGCATTTGCAATAACGACTGCACCTTACTGTGGTGAGAGTGCACTTGCTGCTTTAGCTGATGATACTGCTGGTCGGTTTGCTGAAAATCCCGTTGATGCTGATGCAACGCGGCTTCCGCCTGGTCACGCGTAACCTCTAACTGTTCACAGGCCGCCTGTTGTATTTCATAAGCGGGCTCTAATTCAAGCGCCAGTGCGGCCTGTTCTTCTGCTTGGCCGGAAAGTAGCTGTGCCTCTTCGGTTAAGGCATTTTGCTGGGTTTGAATATCGCTGAACTCACCCTCAATTTGTTTTAATCGTTGTTGATTGTGCAGCGCGGATTGCTCCAGCCGCGAGATACTGGCACTTACGGTAAATAAGTTTTGTTGCAGATGATCGAGCTTTTGTTTACAGGTTTGCTGGGTATCCCGGTATTTTTCAATACCGGCTTCGTCACCACGCTGACGGGCACGAAGCGCTTCAATGTCGGTATCCAGTTGTTGCTGAGTCTGCTGTAGTTTCTGCAGGTGATCATCGTGTTTTAACCAACGAATGGCCGCCAGTTCACTTTTTAAGGTACGCTCCTGTGCTTTAAGCGTCTTGTAGCGCTTAGCCGCTGCAGCTTGTCGCTGTAATTTCTCAAGCTGCCTGCCCAGTTCTCCCCGCACGTCTTCCAGCCGTTCGAGATTGTCCTGGGTGTGGCGGATACGGTTTTCAGTTTCGCGCCGGCGCTCCTTATATTTGGAAATCCCCGCGGCCTCTTCAATAAAAACCCGTAATTCCTGTGGCTTTGACTCGATTAGCCGCGAGATCATGCCCTGCTCGATAATGGCGTAACTGCGCGGGCCGAGTCCCGTCCCTAAAAACAGATCGGTGACATCGCGGCGCCGGCATTTACTGCCATTTAAAAAATAGGTGGAGATTGCATCCCGGGTCACGACCCGTTTAATCGACAATTCATTGTATTTGGCATATTCACCGGCGATCCGGCCACTGGAGTTATCAAACACCAGCTCAACACTGCACTGCCCTACGGGCTTACGGGCCGACGAGCCGTTAAATATCACGTCGGTCATGGCATCACCACGCAGGTTTTTCGCGGAGCTTTCACCCAGCACCCAGCGCACGGCGTCGATAACATTAGACTTACCACAGCCGTTGGGCCCGACAATCGCTGTCATATCCCCCGGAAAAGGGATTGTGGTCGGATCGACAAAGGATTTGAAACCAGCAAGGCGAATTTTCTTAAGACGCACAACAACACCACTCTGTTATAAGAGCGTCATCACTAGCGGTACCCGCTGATTCTGTCGATAGAGTTGAACCGGGAACTCTCAATATGCGCACGCGTTGTTGTGGTTGTTATTATAAGTTGAATGTAACAAAGTTCATGAACTGTAACAATTATGAATTCACAGTGGGATCCCAGGGTTTTATACTGTGGGTGTTTGAAAGTATGCCATTTTTTATCATTTCGCCTTCTGATAATGGCATCGCTTATTCACCAGGCAGCAGGAGTTTTAATGACACAACGCAGCGGTATTGGTTATTTTGGGCAAGGGTTTGATTTAATTACCACTAAAGGGTTGAAACGCTTTGTATTTATCCCGTTGATGATAAATCTGGTGTTATTCTCAGTGGCCTTTTACTTTTTGTTAGGTGAAATTCAGGCCGGTGTGGATTATCTGATTAGCTTCATTCCCGACTGGCTGGGTTGGTTGAAAACGTCCATCACATTTCTGCTATGGCCGCTGGCGGTGATCAGTATTTTGCTTAGCTTTGCCTTAATTTTCGGCACCCTGGCCAACTGGATAGCGGCCCCGTTTAATGGCCTGCTGGCCGAAAAGGTCGAACGTCACCTTACCGGACAGTCGCTCGGCGATGACGGTGTGATGGCCATTATCAAAGATATTCCCCGCACCCTTGGCCGAGAAATCACCAAGCTGGTGTATTATCTGCCTCGCGCCATTGGCTTTTTATTGTTGTTTTTCTTTTTACCGGTCATCGGTCAGATACTGTGGTTTTTATTTGGTGCCTGGATGATGGCTATTCAGTATTGCGACTACCCATTTGATAACCATAAAGTGCCATTTGGCGAGATGCGCCACAGGCTGGGCGAGCGTAAGGGGCTTAGTTACTCTTTCGGGATAGCGGTCAACGTGATGGCCATGATCCCCATCGTTAACTTTCTGGTCATGCCGGTAGCTATCTGCGGGGCCACGGCTATGTGGGTCAACGAATACCGCTCTGAAGTACTTAATCAGCGCTGATATTTTTCTTCTACAGGTTCTGCCACAGCGTCGGGCACAGTCACTGCACGCTGCTGGCGGAATACCTCCAGCCAGTATGCCGCTTTCTGCGTATTGCCAGATCTTTCAAAGTACTGAAAGAAATTCATGGCAATCGGCCTCTGTATCTTTGGATTATTCAGCAGTGAAGACCAAATCGACAGGTAGATAGGCGGAATGTATTTAGCGTCGTGATTTTCCATAAAGGTGATCCGATCGCTGGGTTTAAAACTCTTCACGCCAATATTCTTGCAAGTGCGGGAAGGATAAAGCGTGACAGGAAACTCAATGGACTGCCAGAATTCTATATTGCTCAGTGGTGTATAAGTGAGTGCGCCAAGAAACACCAGATTGGGCGCCGATTGTCTGGCGCAATATTCTTTAGCAAAGCTCCGGGTTAATGGGTATTCATCAACAAAACCAACAAAATGCGCCAGTTCGTGCACAAAAACACTGTAAGTATCCCCTACATCCAGATACATCACGCCGTTGTTCACATTCGCCTTACCCGACTTAGCCAGTATCACTGCATGAGTAAAGCCACGCTGTCTGACGACGGGTTCGAGAGCTTCAATGTTGCAGCCCAAGCGCCCCTGCCCCTGCCAGTTGGCATCACAATTAATCGCATCGCGCTCTAACCAGATTGGCTTATTCACACATAAAGGCAATGATTTTAACCGCTTATCTGACAAGTATTGCTGGTAAATCCGCTTGGCCTGAACCATTTCAGCCAGGCCTGTTGCGAAGGGCTGAATATGCTGTTTACAGGCTTGCGTTTGCCTGGCAGGGGTTGCCGAGGATAACGCTGAAATTGACTGTGGCTGGTATTGTTGAAGCACCGCCAACACATTTTCAGCCTGTTCATGTTTTTGCCCGGCAGCCCGCTTAAACAATTCAAACCCGTCATCTTCTTTGCCTTGTTGCCAGCGAATATAGGCAAGCTGAAAGGCACTCTGGCTGTCACTGGTAGCGGTTATTTCGAGCCAGGGTTCGGCTTCGCTTTGTTTTTCGTGAAGTAAGTACCAGTCAGCGAGTGCCGTTTGGGCCACAAAGTACCCTTGCTCAGCGGCGGCCTTGAGCCAGGTTTCCCGGTGACTGAAATCATCACGGGTAAGCGCGTATTCGTACTGGGCTTCGGCTACTCCACCGCGTGCGGCTAGCCTTACCAGCCGTTGGGTTATACGCGGATTATCCTCCAGCCGGGACAACGCCAGAGCTGCGGGTGAGTAACCGGATTTAATCAGCATTTCCAACCAGTACTGATTGCGATTGGTATCTGCGTGTTCCAGCAATCGTTGCTTGGCCTGAAGATTGTTTTGCTGCACCGCCACCCACAATAATGGCGCAGGCTTTTCTGCCTGCTCAGCGTTTCTAAGCAGTTGCGTTGGCAAATGGCCACTGTCTGCGGCGATTGTCAGTGAAGTAAACACCGCCAGGCAAGTCGCTCTGAAGAACATCATAGGGTTAGTCGGTAACCGTACTTTGCCTTAGGCGTTGCAATTCCAGGCGGGCATAGCGATGTTCAACGTATTCATACACATTGGTACTCAGTGCAAACTTAAAATAATTAGATGCCACGCCGGGTTTATCGTTTTCTTCATGGTACTTACCCAGATAAAAGTATGCCTCACACAATCTGTCGGTAAGTTCCTTTTCACTGCTAATACCAGTTAACAGCGAATCGAGCAGTTGCTTCTCAGTTTGCTGACCTAAAAACAAATCGACCAGGCCGGTGGCCCAGTGGGTATCAGGAAGGTTGCCCCGGCGCTGGGTTAATTGCTGTTGGGCGGTTGTCGGCGCCAGCTCCAACTCTGCAAAATACGCCCACAGTACCCGGAAAGGATCTTCCGGCGCTTTGTTGGCAAAGGTCGCCAGATCAGCCACCGCTAGGTCCGGCCGACCACCGTAATACAGCGCGATCCCCCGATTTAAAAACGCGAAATCATAATCGGGATCAATATCCAAAGTGGAATCAAATGCTTCATAAGCGCGGCTGAACTCTTCCTGCTGCACCATGTGTACGCCAAGAGAGTTATAGGCTTCAGCCATGTCAGGCTTAAAATTGATGGCCCGGTTATAATCAAATTGAGCCAGGCCTCCCAGGCCAACGCTGTCGAACAACATACCACGCTGAAAATGTAACTGAGCTTTATCTTCGTCGGTTAATTCGGCATTGGATAATATTTGCCCGAATCGGGCGATAGCGACCTGCGAACGAATACTCAGGGGAGCAGGTTCGGGCACTAACAGGTTCCCCATTTCGGTTTGCTGTTGTTTTGGTGCAGTTTGTGCGCAACCGGTAACCACTAAAACAAAAAAGATAAGACTCAATCGACTAAGCATGGTAAATATAATTCTTTCCTATTCGCCGCGTTTGATACAACTATAACAGAAGTCAGACGCTAACACGTATTGATGAGTGAGACTATATCAGTTCTCACCGGATAGTAGACAAAAATAACGACAGTTAAGGAAGCAGTAAATTGTTACAACAGTTAAAAGATGCCGCACTGAAGGCCCAGAAAAACGCCTATGCCCCCTACTCTAAGTTCCGGGTTGGCGCGGCTATCGTCGCCGAGGACGGCAATGTTTATTACGGCTGCAACGTTGAAAACGCCGCGTTCCCACAAGGACAGTGCGCCGAAGCCTCGGCTATCGGTACTATGATCACCGCCGGCGCCACGAAGATTAAACAAATTCTGGTAGCCAGCCCCAATGATGACTACTGCTATCCCTGCGGTGGCTGCCGCCAGAAAATCGCCGAGTTTGCCAGTGCAGACACACCGGTGTTTATGCTTACCGCTAGTGGCGAATGCACCGAAACCACAGTTAGTGAACTGCTCCCCCACTCTTACAGCCTGCCGGAAGAGCAAAACCGCGGCTAAGCCTTTTTAGCGGCCTGCCTGGCAGTAAATGCTGCCAGTTGCTCTTCTGTGGCGGGCAACTGGTGTTTTTCCTTCCACTCGCTGTAAGGCATTTTGTAAACCACACGTCTGGCTTCATCATAGTCGACTTCTTCACCGTTTTCTTCGGCGGCTTTGCTATACCACTTAGCCAGGCAGTTTCGACAAAAATCAGCCAGAATCATCAGTTCTATATTCTGCACATCCTTATGTTCATCCAGGTGGGTGATAAGACGACGAAACACCGCCGCTTCGATTTCAGTTTGTACGGATTTATCCATGTTATTTTCCTTTGTGATAACAATGAAAAAAGGGGCTCAGAGCCCCTTTATACTTAATAACATCGTTTTACGATTAAGCGTCGTCAGAAGACTCAGGCTTAGCTGGTTTTTCTAACAGCTCTTTGATGCTCAAGCGAACGCGGTTCTGACGGTCGATTTCCATCACTTTAACGTCAACCATCTGGCCTTCAGACAGGTAATCATTCACTTTGTTCACACGCTCATGAGCGATTTGTGAAATGTGAACCAAACCTTCTTTGCCCGGCAGCACTTCAACAAAGGCACCAAAATCTACGATACGGGTAACTTTACCGTTGTAGGTTTTGCCTACTTCGATTTCCGCAGTCACCTGTTCGATTTTTGCAATGGCGATTTCCGCTTTAGCACGCTCAGTAGCGAAGATCTTAACGGTACCATCATCTTCAATTTCGATGTTGGTATCAGACTCTTCAGTGATAGAACGAATCATCGCCCCACCTTTACCGATAACGTCACGGATCTTGTCCTGATCTATTTTCAGAGTATAGATACGCGGTGCGAATTCGCTCATTTCTTCACGGTGGCCACCCAGTGCCTGGTCCATTACGCTCAGAATGTGTAAACGGGCTTCTTTAGCCTGTTTAAGGGCGATCTGCATGATTTCTTTAGTGATACCTTCAATTTTGATATCCATCTGCAGAGCGGTAATACCGTCGGTAGTACCGGCAACTTTAAAGTCCATGTCGCCCAAGTGATCTTCGTCACCCAGAATGTCAGACAGTACAACAAAGTTTTCGTCGCTTTTCACCAGACCCATCGCAATACCGGCAACGGAAGCTTTAATAGGCACACCCGCGTCCATCAGAGCCAGTGAGGTACCACATACAGACGCCATAGACGATGAACCATTTGATTCAGTGATTTCAGAAACCACACGTACTACATACGGGAATTCTTCGTCCGAAGGCATTACTGCCTGGATACCACGCTTCGCCAGACGACCGTGACCAATTTCACGACGCTTAGGCGAGCCAATCATACCAGTTTCACCTACGCAGTACGGAGGGAAGTTGTAGTGCAGCATAAACTTGCTGTCACGTCTGCCAGCCAGCTCGTCGATCATCTGCGCATCACGCTCTGTACCTAAGGTAGCAACGACTAACGCCTGGGTTTCACCACGGGTAAATACCGCAGAACCGTGCGTACGTGGCAATACACCAGTAGATACGTTAAGTGCACGCACCATAGTAGGATCGCGGCCATCAATACGTGGCTCACCGGCCAGAATGCGTGAACGTACTACGTCGCTTTCCAGCTCGTGAAGCAGATCAGACACTTCTTTTTTATCTTGCTCTTCGTCAGCCGCCAGAATTTCTTCCAGTGCTTTTTCAGATACAGCGGTTACGGCATCTTTACGTTCAAGCTTGTCAGAAATCTGATAAGCCGCTGTCATCCCTTCCAGGGCCAGCGCCTTAACTTTATCTTTCAGGCTGGTGTTTTCAGTCGGCGCAACCCAGTCCCACTTAGGCGTGTTCACTTCGGCGGCAAACTCGTTGACGGCAGACACGACGGTTTGTAACTGCTCATGACCGAACATTACGGCACCCAGCATGACTTCTTCAGACAGTACGCTGGCTTCTGATTCAACCATCAGTACCGCGCCTTCAGTCCCTGCAACAACCAGATCCAGCTGACTGGTTTCCTGTTCGCTGTTACGGGTATTTAAAATGTATTCGCCATCGGTATAACCTACACGCGCCGCACCAATCGGGCCGTTAAACGGAATACCAGAAATGGCCAGTGCCGCTGAGGTACCAATCATTGAGATAACGTCAGTTGGGATCTCAGGGTTTGCCGAGACTACCGTTACTACAACCTGAATTTCATTCTTGAAACCTTCAGGGAATAATGGGCGAATCGGGCGGTCAATCAGACGCGCTGTCAGGGTTTCGCCTTCTGAAGGACGTCCTTCACGCTTGAAAAAACCGCCTGGGATTTTACCCGCAGCATAAGTTTTTTCCTGATAGTTAACGGTCAGGGGGAAGAAATCCTGATCAGGTTTGGCTTCTTTTTTACCAACTACGGTTACCAGTACAGAGGTATCGTCCATGCTGGCTAGCACTGCAGCGGTTGCCTGACGGGCAATCACACCCGTTTCTAGAGTTACAGTATGCTGTCCATACTGGAATGTTTTTGTAATAGGAGTCACTATTTGTCCTTTAAATCTTTCTTTGAAATTCTTCGCTATTAAACGCGGCCGTTAGTATAGCGGCGTCAACGGATGTTTACCAATAACTAATCGTCTGAAAACAAAAAAATTGATGCTGAAGTGTAAATTGCACATTTTTACACCAGTTGCTGGTGTCTTTTCATCAATCTGTCATACTGATCCCAGACAGTAATGGTTGTGAGAGCTTGACGTTTAACGGATTGAGAGCAACAGATGCTTATTCTACGACTCAATAAAGCAGGTGCCCCACAAGACTGGCTCGACATTTATCAGGCCGCCCGTTACTACGCCCAAAATAAAGTTCTGTTTGAACTGGGAAATCAGCATCGAACTTTACTTGGCGGCTGGAATCGTGAGGGTGAACAAAGCCGACTGCGTATCAGTTCTATCATTGCCTGCGATGGCAAAGTAGTACCTAATGGCAAAATAGCCCTGTGTAACCGCTATTTATTCCGTCGCGACAATTATCTGTGTTTATACTGCGGCGACCAGTTCCGTTCCGGACAACTCACCCGCGACCACATCATCCCGCGCTCTCGTGGCGGTAAAAATTCCTGGCAAAACGTCGCAACTGCTTGCGCACGCTGTAATCACCAGAAAGGTGCCAGAACACCGGAAGAAGCGAAGATGCCATTGTTAGCGGTGCCATTTGCGCCTAACCTGTATGAGCGTTTCTACCTGATGAACCGCCGGATTCTGGCCGACCAGATGGACTTTTTAAGTCATCATTTCAGCCAGCGCCGCGCCTGGCGTTGATTTATACCTGATTCGTTCCCACGGGTGGCAGGCTCCCTTTGTTTTGTTCTTCCTTTATCCGGTCAAACCATAAGGCCAGCCAGTCTGCGCGTATTTTTTCTTCGAGCAAAAGGGATTCGTCAGATGGGCAAAATAGCCCTACTTTCACCACAAATTTGGCAAAGTTATTGGTTTCTATATCAATTACCGGGTCAATGCTGATGAATTCCGCGTCCAGATTTCGTTCAATCCAGCTTTTGTAACGATCGGCAACATCTCTGAAATGACTGCAATGTTCAATGGCTTTGGTTCTGAAAGCATCGAGTAGCAGATACGGATTGACCAGGGGCTCCAGTGTTAAGGAAAACTCATGCAAACGGTAGCGACGCAGGAAGTTCAGGTTTTTCACCACCTGAATCATCAGTTGATTGTTGGGTACATAAACATGTTTACCGGTATAGCCGTAATGTTCCGCGTCAACTTCCAGTAAGGTAGTTTTCGCCCAGTCCATTTCGACCACTTCACCCACATTATCACCCAGTTGTACCCAGTCACCAACCCTGAACGGCCGCGTTGTCATATAATAGATGAAGCCCATAAAGCACTGAATCATCTCGCGGGTCGCAAACACAATTGCCACCATGAACGCGGCAATGGATAACGCCAGACTTTGTACTTCTGTCGACCACAGCATGAGTAACAAAACCAACAGAATGGCATTGCCTAGCTGATCGATAATATTGATCGAATGGCGGCGGTCATCGCCACTTTTCTTACCCTGGCGTCTCAACAATTTAATAATGATGCGCTTACAGCCAAGAAACACCATTATCAGTAATAGTGATGTCAGTAATTTGTAGGACTGGGTGTAGTCCAGAAAAACGCGCCAGGCTTGGTCGATTACGTCAGGCATCGCCATGAACTCATGATCCTCTAGTAAAGAATCCACCTTCTAAAGAAGGTGGCTTTGCGTTAACCCCCTAAAAGGGGGCCTTCTATTCAAGGGCTAGCTGAGCTTGCTCTTGTCTTTCAACCTTCTCTTGGTGACGAACATACCGTCTTATGATCTCTTCGTTTATCCCAACTGAGTCAACGAAGTAGCCTCTTTGCCAAAAGTGGTTGCCCCACATCTTATTCTTTCTCAAATGCGGATATTTGCTAAATAGCTTCAATGCTATTTTTCCTTTTAAAGCTCCCATTAAATTCGATATGGATAACTTTGGAGGAATTTTTACTACCAGATGGACATGGTCAATCTGTACATTCAACTCCACTACTATGCAGCCGAGTTGCTGGCAATACACGTGAATACACCTGTAAACATCTTTGCCTAATTTATTCTTCAAAACCCTAAACCGATACTTCGGCGTCCAAACTATGTGATATTGACATCGCCAGAACACATGCGATGCTTGCTCGTATCTACTCATGTTAATTTCCTTTTTGACTTCGCTAAAAATCAAAGGGAGATTTAACATGGGTAGGTATACGGGCAAAGCCCTACCATGAATGATAACCACCTACTGAAGTAGGTGGTTTAGGGCTGAAAACAAAAAAGCCCACCTTATAGGTGGACTTAATACATTGGTAGCAAAGCGTGGCAGGTTATAGTAAAAAACTCAACCTTACCACGCCGACCATCAGTTATCCGTCGTGATTATTCGCGGATCTGTCCGGTGCCGGTGACTACGTATTTCTCAGTGGTCAGCGACTCCAGTCCCATAGGGCCGTAGGCATGCAGTTTAGTGGTGGCGATACCAATTTCAGCACCCAGTCCAAGTTGACTACCGTCATTGAAACGCGAAGAGGCGTTAATCATAACCGCAGAAGCATCTACTGCACGCTGGAAATGTTTTGCCGTATCGCCATTCCGGGTGCAAATCACCTCAGTATGGTGACTACCAAACTGGTGGATATGAGCCAGTGCCTGGTCATAATCTTTCACCACACGAATGGCAATCTCAAGGCCAAGGTACTCTTCGCCAAACTCATCGTCACCGATGACATCCGCATTATCGAAATACTTAGCGGCTGATTCGTTAGCGTGGACGATAACGCCTTTCTCCTGACACATTTTGTTTACCTGTGGCAGGAAATCACCCGCAATGGCCTGATGCACTACCAACCCTTCCAGAGCGTTACAAACACCGGTGCGTTGGGTTTTACCGTTAATCAGCAGGGATAAGGCCATGTCTAAATCGGCTTCTTTATCCACATATAAGTGACAAACGCCTTTAAAGTGCTGGATTACCGGCACTTTACTGTTATCCGTCACGTAACGAATAAGCCCTTCACCACCACGTGGAATGATGACATCAATGGTATCAACCTGCTCCATCAGTTCCTGCATCAGCGCACGGTCCGGATCCGGGATAACGCTAATTAGTGCTTCGGGTAAATCGTGCTCGCGCAATACCTGTTGTAATAAGCCAGCGATGGCCATACTGGTTTGCAGCGCTTCTTTACCACCGCGCAGGATCACACCGTTACCCGATTTGAAGCACAGCGCGCCTGCATCTGCAGTTACATTGGGGCGGGCTTCGTAAATCATACACACCACACCAAGGGGCACACGCATTTTATTAATTTGCAGGCCATTCGGGCGTTCCATGATTGGACGCTCCTGCCCTACCGGATCAGCCAGCTCAATAATCGTTTCGATGCCAGCAGCCATGTCTTCAATGCGTGCAGGCGTCAGGGTCAGACGGTCCAGCATGGCATCGTCAAGACCCGCTTGTTTACCCTCTGCAACTTCTTTGGTGTTGACCTTAACGATCTCGTCCTGATTGTCACGGAGCGCAGCTGCCATAGCAGCCAGTACTTTGTTTTTCGTTGCTTCATCTAAAATCGCTAACGTTTTTGCAGCGTTAGCTGTGTCGTTGGCAATTTGTGTAATTAAACTCATTTGTTCTCCAATACTGCAATGTGCTGTTCTGAAATAATCGGACCGGTTTTTTCTTCGAATTCCGACGCAAACTTCTGATTTCCTTCATTGGCGATGAAGTTTAACAGACAGCTACTGTAATTTGACTTAGCTTTGGCCAGCTTAACGCCATCTTCACGACGTACCAAAATGGTATCACCTACCGAAAACTCGCCTTTTACATCGAGGATCTCACTACTGGTGAGTGACTCGACGCCCTCGTCAAGAGGATCGCTAAACGCTTCTTTAATGACAACCTCACCCTGCGCATTCGAGGTGTGGGTCATCCAATGCACATTTTCTTTCATCGGCTTCTCATGCGCCTGGAAGTGCGTGCCAGGGTTTTGCCCTTCGAGCATCAGATTAAATGACAGCTCGGTAAAGCCGTTAATGATAAAGGTATCAATACCGTGAGAAACCGCTTTTTCGGCGGCTTCAACCTTGGTGCGCATGCCACCGGTACCAACACCATCTTCGGCGGCTCCGCCCGCCATGGCATAGATACTCTCATCAATTTTATCTACCCAGGACAACAATTTCGCATCGTCATGTTTATGGGGATTTTTATCGTACAACCCGTCTACGTCTGAACAAATAATCAGCGCATCAGCATCCGCGGCTGTGGCTACCATGGCTGACAGGTTATCGTTGTCACCCACTTTTAATTTGTCGGTCGTCACCGTGTCGTTTTCGTTAACGATGGGTAACACACCATGATCCAACAAGCTGTCGAGTGTTTCACGAATACTCACGTAACGTTCACGGTCTCGCAAGTCAGCATGTGTCAGCAGTACCTGGGCCGACGGAAAGTCGAATAGTTTATCCCAGGTGGACATCATTTCGGTCTGACCAGCGGCTGCCATCGCTTTTTTAATTGCTATATTCTTTTTCGTTTCTTCCGGAAATAAATGCGCACCCGCGGCCACTGAACCGGAAGATACCAGTACAACCTGAATGCCCTGCATCCGGCAGCGAACGATAAATTGCGCAATACTCAAAAGATAATGACTACTACATCCCTGACGGTTAGGTGCAATCAGTGCACTACCAACCTTAACTACAATGCGTTTCCAATTTGAACGATTCATATTTCCTATCACCTTAAGATAATTCTGCTAAAACTTTATTTGTTTCGGTAAATTTCGCCTGCACTTCTTCGTGCGGCTCTTCACTGAAGATAATCACGCCCCAGATAGTCAGTGAACTAATGATAAAGCCGGGGACAATCTCATAAACCACACTGCTGAGTGTTGCGCCACCTTCAAGCACCGGCGCATATATCCAGAATAAAACAGTAATAGCACCGCTTAATATTCCCGCCAGAGCAGCTTTATGAGTTAAATTTTTCTTATATAAACAAAACAGTACTAATGGTCCGAACGCGGCGCCGAAACCGGCCCAGGCGTTACTGACCAACGATAAAATGCTATTCGATGAATCCCATGCCAGTACCAGGGCTACCAAAGCAACGCCTGCTACGCCATAGCGGCCGATAGCAACAGTTTGTTGCTGGGTCGCTTCTTTTTTACTCACAACCCGGTAAATGTCTTCGGTTAACGAACTGGCCGATACCAGCAACTGCGACGAGATAGTACTCATGATAGCCGCCAGGATAGCCGCCATTAAGAAGCCGCTGATTAACGGGTGAAACAGAATGTCAGAGAAAATAATAAAAATAGTCTCTGCGTCGTCTACCTGCAAGCCAAACTGATTCGCGTAAGCAATGCCTACAAAGCCCGTACCGAGTGCACCAATTATTGTTACCAGCATCCACGACATGCCAATATTACGTGCAGTTGCAATGGCCTTAACTGAACGAATTGCCATGAAGCGCACAATGATGTGTGGCTGACCAAAATACCCTAATCCCCACGCCAGACTGGAAACCAACCCCAGCAGTGTCAGTTGCTGCCATGATTCACTCAGCGATGGCACAGACTCCAGCGCGGCACTATTCATTTGTGCCAGGCTGTCAAACTCCGTAAATGCCACAATCGGTACTAACACCAGGGCCACAAACATAATGCAGCCTTGCACAAAGTCCGTCATGCTGACCGCCAAAAAACCGCCCAGCAGAGTGTAAGATACGACTACCGCCAGCGTAATAATCAACCCGAGTTGATAGCCCATACCAAAGGCGCTCTCAAATAATTTACCGCCGGCCACCAGGCCCGCTGACGTATACAGCGTAAAGAACATCACGATAATACCAGCCGACACCATGCGAACACTGGCATTAGACTGACCGAACCGTTTGGCAAAAAATTCCGGAATGGTTAACGAGTCATCGGCAACCTCGGTGTAAACACGAAGCTTCGGCGCAACGAAAAAATAGTTCGCCAGCGCACCGGCCACCAAACCAATTGCGATATACATAGCGTCGAAACCGGTTAGAAACATCGCTCCGGGCAAGCCCATTAGCATCCATCCGCTCATATCGGATGCGCCGGCAGACAATGCGGTAACATGCGGACTAACCTGACGGCCGCCCAGAATGTACCCGGAAATGTCACTGGTAGACTGCTTGTATGCAAACAATCCAATACCCAGCATGACTGCAAAATAAATTGCTAAAGAGATGTAACTTTCAAACGCCATAGAAAAAGAGTGCCTTTGTGTTTTTGTCGTTTACTGATTATCAATATTAATTAGAGGTCTAATTATACGTACATAAATATTTATTACAAGGGCGAAGGCGGAGTTGGCAGGGTGTAAAATCCATTAAAACAGCTATCTGCACTCCATATCAAGGCCGCAACCCTGTCACTGTGAAATGCCTGGCAATTTGTCGAGGAGAAAATTTTAACCATTGATTTAAATAACTTTTTATTTAACTTACGGCACTTATACCGGCTAAGCATTAAAAACATCGACTAGCGAATTGAATCAACTTCTCTGCTCAATTCATGACATTTTTGTTACGGGTCTAAATATTAGTGTTCTTTACCATCTACGCAGCAAGTGTTGCCAGTTTGCTCGCAGACTGACGTACTGAAACGGCAATACCTTCACACCAGGACTGAAAAGTAGCCGACTCAGCAGATGAATTTTCAAGACCGAGCCACTGGCAATCAGCCCCGTGAGCAGCAAAGCTCACCTGCATGGCCAGTTCAATGTTTGAAAACGCGCCTTCTTCAGTAACGCTGAAAGCCGCTGCAACATCACATTCGGTCAATAACTGTCTCTTATACACATCTCCGAGCCCACGAGACAGGCAGAAATCT
>NZ_CAJXQY010000087.1 GCF_913058315.1 uncultured Alteromonas sp.
TACACCTCTCTATTCGTCGGCAGCGTCAGATGTGTATAAGAGACAGCACCAATATCGTGGCTCGCAATCAGCATACTATTGCGACTAATCTGGCCCAGTTTGTTAAAGAAAAGTTTTTTCATGTGCAGGCCATCGAGTCGCTGGTGGCCCGCAGTTCACCAGCGAAAGCCATGGGGCTCTGGTTATCGCAAAACGACAACGCAGCGCGACTGGCCCATTATGTGGCAGACAGCCTCACCGGGCTATTAAATGTGATTGACGATACGCCTATCCAACAGGCTTTGCGTCGCTCAGTAGACCGTGGCTTGCGAAAGATCCCGATGGCCGCGCTGCTGGCCGGTTCCCTGCGTGTGATGACCCGGGATAATCGTCATCAGCAGTTAGTAGACAAACTCATCGATAAGTTGGCCGGCGCATTACAAAGTGAGGAAACCCAGGCACTGATTGCCGCTAAGCTGAATGTCTGGCTGAAAACCGAATACAGTCGGTTGGAAAAAATTCTGCCTTCCGGCTGGTTAAGTGAGCAGGGCGCGGCCATTGCGGTAAGTGCTGTAAGCCATACCCTGCAGGATATTAATAGCGATCCGGCACACCCGGTTCGCCAGGCATTGAATGAACAGATTAGCCGCTTTATTGATGGACTGGAAACCGATCCTGCTGCCCGGCAAAAACTCGAAGATTTCCGCAATAAGTTACTGGAAAGTGAGGCATTGCAACGGTATTTGCTGCGGATTTGGCAGGATATCCATGCGTGGTTATCCGATGATCTGGCGAAAACCGATGGCCAGGTAGCTGCCCGGCTTACCCGATTGTTCAGTGAGGGGGGCGCGCGACTGTTGGCTGATTCAGATTTACAGCAGGCAGTGAATCACCATATTGGCGTAGCTGCCCGGTATATCGCCCCGGAGTTGGCCGATTTTCTTACTGACCATATCCGTCGCACCATCGAAAGCTGGGATGCCAGGGACATGGCGCGTCAAATCGAACTGAATATCGGCAAGGATCTACAGAAGGTGCGTATAAACGGCACCCTGGTGGGAGGCCTGATCGGCGGGATACTGTTTACCCTGGAATACGCCATTAGTCAGCTTGCCTAGGCGGCCTGGGTAAACTGACTTAAATACTGTTGTGCACACTGGCGGCCCATGCGATAGCCTTTAATCAGTTTGGTTTTGTTCATCGTCAGACGCTTTACCGGAAAGTCGGCCGGTGGGGCGATTATGTGTACCTTACAGTCTGCCGGTGGATTGGCAATAAATGCCAGCGTGCTGTTGTAGGTATCACTGCGCTGGTGGATAGTGTCGATAAGGGCCGGGTAATCGGCAAACATCTTATTGGTCATCCAGGGCGTTTTTTCTGCTGGTTTCTGATAGCCCCAGGGCTGCGAGAGCACTACGGTGATGTCCCGACAGCCTTGTTCATAGGCATATTTCGCGGGGATAGCATCGGCCACGCCGCCGTCCACATAGAAATCCTCTTCAAGCTGCGGTGGCGTGCGGTAGACCAGTGGCAGGGCACAGGTTGCTTCCATCAGTTCATCCAGATTGTCCGGCGTTGCCTGATGATACTCCGCACGCCCGGTTTGCATATTGGTGATAGCAACCATCAGCGGTGCCCCTTTGCTCAGCGCCCTTGCATCTAACGGGTAGCGCTCACGGGATTCACACCACAGCCACTTTACATCGGTCATATGACCTTTCATGACAAACCGCAGTGGGTTAAAAAAATCCCGCTGGGTGGCCATGCGTAAAATAATACGCCGGTTGCGCTCGGCATTGCCTGTCAGATAGCCGGCTGCACTGGTAGCGCCGGCCGATACACCAACAACAAGTTCGAAAGGGTAATACTGTTGCTGCTGAAAACTGTCGAGTACGCCAGCGGCAAAGATACCGCGCATGGCGCCTCCTTCTACAACGAGGGCACGCTTCATAATGCAAGTCCGTTTATTTTGCTTTCACCGTTAATTTACCGTACCGGAACAACAACCATTGATGAAATAAATTTTATTAATTAATCGGTATAAACGAATGAAGGGTCGAGCGGGGATCAATAACGAGATTAAAGTATCCCCGGGCAACCGGTTGGCAGGCCCGGGGAGATTGCGCAGAGCGGATTAGTGACGTTTAAATGGTGGTTTACCGCTAAAGTCAGTGGTTGGCTGCTCTGAGCTGACTTCAAACTGTGCAACGTCAACAACCCGAACACATTCGGTAGAGCGTTTAAACGGTGGTTTGCCGCGCAGGGTGACGGTTTTTACGTCTTCACATTGTGCGCTGGTTTCAAACTGGGCCACATCAACGGTACGGGCTTGTACAAAGGTACGCTTGAAAGGCGGTTTACCAGAGCGTTCAACAACCATGGTGGTATCGGCATTGTTCATTTCTGGTGCAGCCTGGACTGAAGTGTGGGCAAATGAGAAGCAGGAAACAGCCAATAAAGGCAAAATTGATAATTTCATTTTAGTGTCCTTGAAGATTTAAAACAGTTTTAGCATTTTTTATAGGCAATTCGAGTGTAATTAAGCCTTTCATAAAAAGTAATACCATCTCGTGATAGTAATTAACTATCAACTTATTCATTTAAGCTTCATTTGGTGATAAAGGACGGTTTAAATTGTTATATTGTGGTGCGGTGTAGCACTTATTTTGTGCGTTAGCGACAGTTCAGCTGAGCGCATACCATTGAAAACAATCACCTACGTTTTGGTGCTTAACTTGCTGACTACTCACTGAGTCTCAAAAAGATGAACTCACCCCGGTGAATTCTGAATTAGTCAGTGAGTGAGAATGCGTATGTTTGTTAAACCAGTCAAAACCCTGTTTGCCGCCCTGGCAGTGCTGGTAAGTACCAATCTTGCTCTGGTTAATACAGCTCAGGCCAACAGCTTTGCACTGACGACCAGTGAAGGCGGTACGCTTTATCTGCAAAGTCAAGTGGATAACGAGTCTGATACGCTGTTTTTAATTGATACAGGCTCCTCGCTTACCGTACTTAATAAGGCAACCTTTGCCCGCATCAGACAAACTCAGCACGTCACAGAAGATGGTCTGGTTATCGCCAGGCTGGCGAATGGCCGTCAGCATAAAGTGAAGCTGTATAATGTGCCGCTGCTAAGTCTGAGCAACGATTGTCAGTTTACCAATGTCAGCGTGGCGGTGATGAACAATGAGCACAACATTCTGGGCATGGAACTGCTTAGTCGCGCCGCACCGCTGGGCATTGAGTTAGCGCCGGCCAGACTTACCCTGAGTCAGTGCGATCAATCCCAGCTCCACGCCAGTCTCTCAGTTAGCGAGTAGGCTTTAGCTGGCTGGCAGGTATAGAGTGGCGGTGCAGGATACGTTTTGCTTCCCGTTTTACATCATCCCTTTTTCGCCAATTCCATAACAAATCCCGGTGCCGGGTAATGGCATCATCCGGCTGTGCAACAGGGTGCAGGTAGCGCTCTGGTACCGGCTGTTCCATTGCCATATGGGTGAGTGGTGGTATTAGCCAGGGCGCAAAAAGTTCCTCGTTTGGCAGATGGGCAATTTCCGGGACCCAATGGCGAATAAAACTGCCGTCGGGATCGTTATCTTCAGCCTGTTTTACCGGATTATAGATACGCAGGGTATTGGTGCCGGTTACGCCCGCCTGCATCTGAAACTGCGGGTAATGAATTCCCGGCTCAAAATCGAGAAACTGGCGGGCCAGATGGCGCACCCCCAGCCGCCAGTCGATCAGCAGATAATGGGTTAAAAAGCTCACCAGCATGGCACGCATGCGAAAGTTTAAATAACCCGTGTGGTTAACACAGCGCATGCAGGCATCTACAATGGGAATGCCGGTGGTGCCGGTTTTCCATGCAGCGAGGTCGGCTTCAACCTTGTCATCAGTGCGGTACGGAAAGCTAGAATAAGCGTGGTTAACCGCACGAAATTCCTGTTCGCACTCACTTTCGAATTTCTGAATAAAATGGCAATGCCAGTATAATCGCGAGGCAAAAGCGCTTAACGATCGGGGGCGTTTGCTGCCAGCACTATTCAGAGCCTGATAAACCTGGCGCAGGCTTATATTACCCCAGGCCAGATAGGGCGACAGCCGGGAGCAGCTGTTAAAGCTGGCCAGCGGGCTGGAGATATGACGGTGATAATGGGTATGCCGGTCGGTCAGAAAGCTGGCCAACAGCTGGTGGGCCTGATGTTCGCCGCCGGGCTGCTTGCTATCATCGGGCCTATGCAAACGCGCGGCAAGGTCGCCGGGTACCCGGTTAACCAGGGATTTATTGATGTACCAGTGCGGGTGATGCAGATCAGTCGTTAAACCAGGTTGAGCCATCACTTGTTGCCAGCGCTGATGCCAGGTGCGCCGGTGCGTAATACCGCGCTGCACCCCGGCATAGGGAAATTCCCGCCAGTTGATGTTGTGTTGTTTAAACAGTGTACTGAGTTGCTTATCCCGCTCATAGGTACATTGCAGCCCGGTTTCGGCATAACTGACCACTTCGATGTGTGGATGTGCCGCTATCAGCCGGCGAAAAAACGCAACGGCGTTATCGTAACTGACATGCAGTTCGCCCCCAGCCGCCTGTAACGTGCGCTGCATAGCCAGCAAACTTTGCCACACAAACCGCCAGTGCCGCTCAGAATAATGCGGATCGGCCATGATATCCGGTTCAAAAAGGTACAGTGGCAATACCGGGTAGCCCTTTTTCGCAGCCACGGTTATTGCATGATGAAGCGGTTCGTGATCCTGTAATCGCAGGTCGCGCTTAAACCAGACCACAGTGAGCATAGCGGGTACCGGTGATGTCATAGGCGCTGAAGGACGGGCTTGGTTTGTCATGTTGAGCTATACGTGAGAGCAGGCCGTAGAGATTGCCCGCCACAAAAATATATCTGCCAGCGCGCAGTGCAAGGATGTCACCAATTGGTGCACGCAGCTTACTTTTGCCAGCGTGATGGCAGTGAATAGAGCGGCCTATTACCGCTCACTCCGGGCTTGACTGTTTGGTCAGGTATCTGGCACCACAATTGCTACTACATTGCTCATAGTTGTTAGCCCGCTGCAATCTGTCGGAAAAGAAACTGACCATTGCCAGCCTTCTGCGTTACTCGTTTCCACCCATCACCTTTGCCAGTCTGGAGTATTGTTATGTCTGCCACCCGTTATCCTCTCGCTGCGACACTGTTTATAAGTGTTTTGCTTGGTGCCTGTTCGCCTCACTCTGAAGTTAAGCAGGAAGCCGCGGCAGATACTGATGCACCGGTTAAAACTCATGTTTTTAAGGATGAAGTGAAAACCCGCCAGGCGCTAACGCAGGTAGCCCTTGGCCGGGAAGCAGCCGAGCTGGTTATTCAAAACGTAACGCTACTTAATGTGTTTACTCAGGAGTGGTTGCCCGCACAGGATATCGTGATTGCCCATAACCGTATTGCCTGGGTAGGCGATACCGGCACCTGGCCAGGCGAAACACAGAGCTCCTATGATGCAAACGGACTGTGGGCTGTACCGGGGTTTGGTGAATCTCACAAACACATAGAAAGCTCTTACCTGACGCCGGAGTACGAAGCGGCACTGGTGATCCCTCATGGCAATACCTGGACGGTGGAAGGCTCCCACGAGATTTCCAACGTGGTAGGCAATCGCAATGCCGAATTCTGGCTCGAGGCGGAACGTAAAGGTAGCACGCTGAAAATCTTCCCGGCTATCGGTTCGGCCACCCCGCCAACGGTTTATGAGTCGGGCGGAGGTTACTATGGTTATAACGAGATGCGCGATTTCCTGACCTACGATCCGCGTGTTGTGGCGCTCGGGGAAGTAATGGACTGGTCGGCGGTCATTAATGCCGATAACGGTGGCCATCAGCGTATCTGGGAGATGATCGAAGCCACCTATGATTACCGTGGTGTGGTGGAAGGCCATGGGATGAACCTTACCTCACAAACAGATATCAGTGCTTTCGCGGCGGCAGGCCTGGCCTCCGATCACGAAGTGCGACTGGCCGATGAAGGCATTGAAAAACTACGTCGCGGCGTCTTTTTAGAAATTAAACAGGCCGGCATGGACTCGCTGTTTCCGAAGCTACTGGACATGGGTCTGAAAGACTGGAGTAACATTTCGGTAACCACCGACGATCGCGATGTGTTTGCCACCTTACAACTGGGCTCCATGGATTATAACATCCGCAGTGCCATCGACCTGGGCGTTCCGCTGGAAATTGCTTATCAGCTGGGCAGTTACAACACGGCGCGCCATTTTAATATTGATCATCTGGTAGGCGCTCTGGCCCCGGGGCGTTATGCCGATGTGGTATTACTTTCGGATCCGCAAACAGTTGCCATTGAGCGGGTTTACGCCAATGGTCAGCTTGCGGCTGATAACGGCGAGTACCTGCTTCCCATCCCCGAAATAGATTACCCACAGTGGGCGACTGACACCATGAATGTAGGGCGTGAGCTGATTGCCGCCGATTTTGTGATTAGCGCTCCCGAAGGCCGTGAAACCGTTAACGCGGCAGTGCTGGAGCCATTTTGGTTTGAACCTGAATTTATCACCATGGAACTGCCGGTTGCAGAGGATGGCACCATTAAAGCCGACCCTGATGCTGGTCTGATAAAAGTGGCGGTGGTTGACCGCTATCATGGCACCGCCGCGGTATCGAAAATGATTTGGCAAAATGTGGGGCCGAAGACGCCGGGTTCCGCCCTGGCCAGCTCGCAGTCGCATGACTTACATAATATCTGGACCATGGGGAATGATGATTATGCCATGGCCCTTGCTGCGAATACGGTTGCCGAAATGGGCGGCGGATGGGCGCTGGTGAATGATGGTAAAGTCGTGGCCAGGGTTCAGCTGGATATTGGCGGGTTAATGACGGCACGGCCGGTAAATGAAGTGGCAGCAGAAATGGAAAACCTGCATCACCAGGCCGATAAAATGGTGTGGATCAATGCCAATGGCTTGCCGGAGCGAATGCGCTTTGCCTTTTTAACCGCGGCGCCGTGGAAGTGGCAGTTGGTAGCTCCTTATGAGGGCAACCCGGTCGGCCTGGTGGATGTGACCACCGGCAATACCCACGCGATTATCTGGTAGGTAAGGTTCGTTAGCATGACACGCTATGTGATGGTTTTTCTGGTGCTGCTCTGGCTGCCGGCAACGGCTGAGGCGCACTTGCTCAATATGACAAGGGTTGATGTCGTTATTAATGAAGCCGGTCAGGCTGTCGTGACGCTGGATGTTGATTTAACCAAGGTCATGGAGGGGGGCGAAGCTTACTATGCGCTCACCCGGCTTGCTGAGCCGCAAAAATCAGACGTTTTCAGGCAGCTACTGAGTAAGCTGGAACAGGCCAGTCGGTTTACTCTGGGCAACGATAAGCTTAACTGGCAGTTCAGGTCGGTAGCCTGGCCCGAGGCACCGGCTGAGGATTTTACCTCCGGTCTGGCCTGGCCCATGACCCGCTTTGTGTTTAGTCTTAATTTGCCTGATGGCTTTACTGACAGTGCTCTGGTGACAGTATTTACCGATGATTTTAAATTTGAAGAGCCGATTGCGGTTAATATGGATTATGCCAGTGAGCAGCTTACGTTAAGTCGCTGGCTGGTGCGGAATCAGGCCAGTCCGGCTTTTTATTTTACCGCACAGCCTCAGGCCAGCGGGCTGGAAAGCGCAGACGTGAAGCTGTGGCTAAGTTATCTTCAGCAGGGCATGCTGCACATTGTGCCGTTTGGCTGGGATCACGCATTATTTGTGCTGGGGTTATTTTTAGGCGTTGCTTCACTGCGCCAGTTGGCACTGCTGATCACCGCCTTCACCCTGGCGCATACCGTTACGCTGGCCCTGGCTACTTATGGGGCAATAGTGGTGAGCGGCCACATTGTAGAGCCGATCATTGCATTATCGATTGCCTGGATAGCCATTGAAAACCTGTTGTTCAAACCACGCTTATTATGGCGTTTTACCCTGGTGTTTGGGTTTGGGCTGGTACATGGTCTGGGGTTTGCTCAGGCGTTAAAATCACTGGGTATCCCTTCGTCTGGTTATGTGGGGGCATTGATAAGTTTTAATGCCGGCGTTGAAATTGCACAATTGGGCATTGTGGTGCTGGCCGTTATTATTATGCAATCGGTCACCCGATTTACCCGCTTCACTGCTATGGTTACCCGCGCAGGCTCGGTGTGTATTGCGGTGCTCGCCAGCTTCTGGTTTGCCCAACGTATATTGAGCTAATATGTTACCAAATTTAATCACTTTGATTTATGTGATTAAATATAGTAACTTTTAGTGATGTGATTCATTACTGAAATACGCTGTGGCTGAGGATAATGCAATGAAAAGCACCGAAAAACCGTTAAATACCGGCGTAATTGCGGTTATCACCGGCGATATAGTAGGGTCGAGTAAACTCTCCGGCAGCGATTTTTCGCAGGTGATGGGCAGTCTGGAGCGGCTGCTCAAAACGTTACGTGCCCGTTACGGCGCTGAGTTCGATATATTTCGTGGCGACAGTTTTCAGGTGGTTTCACCGTTGCCATCAGCTGCGACGTTAGCCACGCTGATTGATTTATCCCTGCGCAGTGGTGACCCCGCCGTGACCGTTCGTCAGTGTATTGGCATTGGCACCGGTGAAACGGGCGGGCAGGCGGTTAAAACCGCTACCGGTGAAGCGTACTCACTATCCGGCCATGGACTCGATAGCCTGAAAGGCAGAGGGCTGAGTATTGTCAGCGGTAATCACAATTTTAATCAGCACATTGGTTTGCTCACACGGTTTTACGACAGTCACCTTGATCGCCTGACCTCAACCCAGGCTCAGGTTGTGCTGGCTTATCTGATGACCGATAATAAATCCCATGAACATCTGGCCAGAGTGCTGGATAAGAAACGCAGCAATGTCACCCGGATCTTAAACACCAGTCAGTATCACCTGATTAGCGACTACCTGGACGACTTTGCCGCACAGGTAACAAAGGACTTTACCGCATGACTACCATGACGCTGCTGGTACTCTTAATTGCCGGCCATGTACTGGCTGATTTTTATTTCCAGCCTGCACACTGGATAGTACAGCGCAATCAGCGTCATTTTTCGGCGCCCTGTTTATACTGGCATGGCGCCATTCACGGGCTTCTGGCTGCGCTTATTTTAGGTCTGACAACCGAAATTCACCCGCTTACCGTGGCCGCTTACGCGCTGCTTTTGGGGGCCTCACATATTGTTATCGACGGCCTGAAATCCTACGCCGGCACGTCAATGAAAGCGTTTGTCGCAGACCAATTGGCTCATTTACTGGTGATTGGCTTTATAGTAATGCTGGTGTGGCAACCTGAGCAAGCCACGGTTAGTGCTTGGCTTAAACAGTCACTTAACTACCAAACATTTGCGGTTATTACCGGCTACCTACTGGTTCTGCGCCCGGTGTCGATTATTATCAGGCAAGTGCTGGCCCCCTGGAGTACCGCTATGGAGGCCGATAAACCAGCAGAGCAAAGTGAAACGTCATTGCAGGCTGCCGGACAGAACATTGGTTATCTTGAGCGGGTCCTGGTATTCACCTTTATCTTGCTTAATCAGTTTGCGGCCATTGGCTTTTTACTGGCTGCCAAGTCGGTGTTTCGGTTTGGCGATTTGCGTCAGAGTGAAGACAAAAAGCTAACCGAGTATGTGATGCTTGGCACGCTTACCAGTTTCGCATTAACCATTGCCATTGGTTTGCTGGTATCCAGTGTGGCAACAGAACTTCCCTTAGGTAAATAAACACTACACGCACGCTATTGTGCAAAATATTGCTGGTGAATGCGCTGGCAGTAATCGTTAAGGTTGGTGTACTGGCGGGCCAGACGGGTAAAGTCGTTATCTAATTCCACCAGTACGGCCTCGGCCAAAAACGCATAAACGGTGGCATCCAGTGAACTTGGCTTGTCACCCAGGCAAAACCGGTTATCACCGATTAATACCGACAACGCATCAAGTGTTTGTTTGGCAATGCTTAACACCTCATCTTTATTGTGGCGGCCGGTTCCCTGCTGATAAACCTGTTTGCTAACGCCCCGACGAGCCACCAGCGGCACAATGGTGCTAAGCGGGAAGGGCAGCTTACCAAATAGCGCGTTTTTCACGGTTGGCCAGCTGGCGCTATCAATCCAGCGAAAATACACCAGGCACCAGTAAAAGTTCTCATCCAGCGATTTGCTAATAAGGGTGGCGGTAGCTTGTTGCCGGGCAGACAAATGAGCGTCGAAATCGGCGACGTAACGCTTTTTAAGGTGGCTGATAATAAAGCTGGAATCACACACGATGGTGCCGTTATCGTCGATATACGGCAGTTTTTTCTTCGGCGCTTTAAACACGTAATTAACGTTGCCATCGTACCGATAATCAATGTTTGCCAGGCGTAAAAACGCGGCGACTTTCAGTACAAAAGGGCTTGGGTCGTACATGCCCAGCCCGCGGCCGAATCCATACAATGTAATCATCTGCGACGTCCTTATGCCATCAAACCATGAGGGCATGAGTTAATCACACCTAAGACAAAAAGTAACTAGCGCTGTTTGTACTGGGTAGGGCAGTAGCCACGGTTTATTTCTGGTGAGCGCAGCTTCAGGTGTTTGGTGGTGCGCCCGGCCGTGCGTTTGCGCCACAGCCGGAAACTGGAAGGCTTGAGTTCACCACGCATCAGTTTAATAACGTGATCCTGGGATAAGCCGTATTCTTTTTCAATGGCTTCAAAAGGCGTACGGTCTTCCCAGGCCATTTCGATAATACGCGATAAGGTGGCGTCGTCTAATTGGTGTTTCGGTGGCATGCTGTGTTCTCCTGCTACTGCCACCAATACGACGCTGCGTGCGCTTTGGATTGTTTTAACTTACCACAAACTGACTCAGGCCCTGGCGGGTTGAACTGGCCAGAGACTGAGCTTGTTCGGCCTCTTTCACACTGGCTGCCATGGAATGCTGAATATCCATGCTGAGCTGGGTGATTTGACCGGCAATTTCTGTGGCCTGGGCTTGTTGTGATTCAAGCACATTGACCGAGTTCATGATCAGCTGAAAAGCTTCCATATTCTGTTTGAAATCATCCATCATCTGTTCAAAGGTAGAAGACGTATCGCTGATGCTCTCCTGCATCTGACCGGAGGCATCGATCAACCGGCTGGACTCCTGCTGGGTTTCGCCTACCAGGGTTTCCATCTCATTTAAAAAACTACTGATTTGCTGTGTGGCGTCGGCCACTTTGGCCGACAGACTACGCACTTCATCGGCAACTACGGCAAAACCGCGACCAGCCTCACCGGCACGCGCAGCCTCAATGGCGGCATTCAGGGCCAGCAGGTTAGTTTGGTCGGCAAAGCCTTCCACCATCTTGAGAATATTCCGCACGTTATCGGCGTTATTTTGCAAACCTCGTACGGTGTCAGAAAACTGGTTAAGCAGCAGCGTGATGCGCTCAATTTGTTGCTTGGAGGTGATCAGCGTTTGATTGGCCGTGGTGGCGTTAGTTTGATTCTGACTGTTAGTGGTAGCCACTTGTTCAGACGCCGATACGATGTCGTGAATACTGTGGCCAACCTGTTGCGACGACTGACTGATGTTGTCACTCAGGTGTTTCTGGGTGGCCGCCTGGCTATCCACATTTTTTACCAGCGTGCACACTTCTTTATTGGCATCGCTTGAGCGTTCCGCATCTTTATACACACGCTCAATTAATTCGCTGAGGTTATGGGCAAACTTATTGTAGGCGGCAGACAGTTCGCTGAATTCATCACAGGTAAAGGCCGGCAGTCGGGTAGAAAGATCGCCTTGGGTGTGATTGATATCATTTAACGTGCTAAGCAGCGCTTTTACCGGTTTTACAATCAGGTGGTGCATGTAAAAAATGGTAAACGCAAAGCTCAGAGTACTTAAAATAAACAGCGTAATAAGCGTGGACTGATAGCTATCATGGGTCTCTGCCGAGCTGTTCATTAGTGCGTAAAACAAGTAGAAATTTGCCAGCTGGAACAAAAACAAAAAGCTGATGTTACCGATTATCTTCCGGGTGAGTGTGTAAAAGAACGTTTTTTCAATTACATCGTACGTGTGCCAAAACCATTGTGTCATAGCGTAAACTTCGCCCTTTTTTATACATTTATAACAGTTTAGTACTGTTACTTTAGTATAAGTAACCTATAACGCCTATGTATAGCGCCAGATCAAGCAACGATAAATACAAACTTTGAGGGTGACACCGGGGGCAGGGCACTGCAGGGCGGTGCAGTGCCCGACGCGAAGTCTGCGGGTTAGTGCAGGCGGGTATTGAGGTCGTCTATGACTTCTGCCCACTCAGCATCTTCGGCCAGCGCCTGACGCAGAAAACTCGCCTGGGCTTCGTTCCAGAACGGTGCGTCGGCCAGCGGCTGCGCCGATTTAAGCCCGCGATGCTCACTGATAAATTGTTCAATGGCCGGTTCGTCAGACGGTAAACCTAATTGCACAAACAAATCGTTAATACCGGGTTGTTGAGTAAACATAGGTGCCTCCTTGGGTGCGTTTATGTTTCATTAATGCTTACGCACAGGCGGCTAAATTGGACCATTTACCCTGCAAGGGATAAATGCCATGGACAGGATGTTGAGGCAAATAAAGCGACGCCCGGGTTAAACCCCCTTCTGATTAGATACCGGATAATGGTAACCTACAGTTTGTATCTAGTTTAACTTCAGAGGTAGAAATGAATTCGCGGGTATTATTGTTGGCCGTAGGGGTGTTGGTATTGGCACTGGGGATTGGTTTTATGGTGTATGAGCAGGACAACAGTGCGCCTGTTACGCCTATTCCAGGCAGCACAGAAACGCCACCTTCCGTGGTGAACCCGGCTGAAGCTAAGGTCAAAGACATGGCATTGGGCAACCCTATGTCGCAGGTTCAGGTAGTAGAATATGCTTCGTTTACCTGCCCGCACTGCGCTTCTTTTCACAACAACGCGTTTAAACCACTTAAAGAAAATTACATCGATACCGGTAAAATCCGATTTGTATTTCGCGAAGTGTATTTTGATCAATTTGGTTTGGTAGCGTCAATGATTGGCCGCTGTTCCGGCGATAGTGAAGACTACTTTAACTTTGTAGATAAGGTGTTTGGACAGCAGCAACAGTGGATGGCCAGTCGCGATGGTAATACTATCCTGAATGAGTTGGTAACACTGGGTAAATCAGTCGGACTGAGTGATGAACAACTGCAGGCCTGTTTAAGCGATGATGCTAAATCTGAAAGGCTGATTAACTGGTATCAGCAAAACGCCAAGGCCGATGGTATTCGTTCAACGCCAAGCTTTGTGGTAAACGGTAAGCTGATGTCGAACATGAGCTTCGAGGAATTTGCTAAAGTGTTGGATAAAGAACTGGGGCTATAAACTCAAAGCCTTCTTCTGTGGGGTGATTAAACGTGAAATCACCCCACTAAATCATCATCGCTCATTTAAATCCCCATGTTTTTCATTGGTTTACTTCGGCCAAAATAGTTATACCCTCACCAATAATGGATTTAGTACTACTGTTTATGGATGAAGAATGAAAAAGCTTTCCTGCGCGCTGCTGGCGTTTGCCGTTTCCCCTGTTTTTGCTGCCGACCTGCCTGATTTTGACTATATAGAACTAGCTTATTCACAGCTGAGTTTGGATAGAAACGATAATACGCCGTCAGGGATAGTATTAAGAGGTTCCTATACGGTACTACCGTATTTATATGTTACCGGAAGTTATGCAAGATTAAACGAGAGCCTCAACGGATATGACTTAAAGTATAACAACCTGAGTTCGGGCTTCGGCAGTAAATTTAATGTGTCTGAGAACTGGGCGGTGTATGCCGAAATTACCTATGAGAACGAAGATGGGTTGGGCAATGGTTACCACCACGCAGACGGCTATGGCGTAGCAGCAGGTGTACGAGGTTCTTTCTACCGGAACTTACAAACGGACATCAAATACAAGTATGAGGACTGGGGGCCAGCCTATATAGAAAGCGCTGGCGGGGTGGAGTTTACTGCGCATTATTATTTCGATACCGGAATGGCCGCAGGCATCGGTTATGAGATAAACGATGAATACAACGCAGGCTCACTGTCTATTCGATATTCATTCTGAACTTACCCACATCATTCAACACAAAAAAAGCTTGCCAGGTGGCAAGCTTTTTTATTTGGTGGAGCTGGCGGGATTTGAACCCGCGTCCAGAAAATGTCTACCTTCGGTACTACATGCTTAGTTTGTCTTTTATTTAACTACTTTAGACCCCGACAAACAGGGTTCCTGGTAGCTGTCCTGATACTATTTCGCGGTTCAACCTCAGGAGAGTTTCCCTCGCTAGTTTACTTATATGACCTTCCAAAATCCTGGCTAGCAAACAAAGCTTAGGTGGAAGGGCCTATGCCGGGTATTAAGCGGCTAGTGCGTAGTTTTCGTCGTTTGCGACTATTTAAATGCGGCTTTTTAAGAGGCAAACCGCTCCTCTGCATGCACCTCCAGCTTCCTAGATCCTGTCGAATCCTAATCAGCCCCGGAGATCGTTACTATTAAACCAGAGAGTTACGCCCTCTGCATACTGTTTAATATTGGGCGGATACTAACTTATTCAAGGGGGAAGTACAAATATAAACGCCTTTATGGCCGCTGGTTGCTGCTTTGCTGAGCAGCTAAGTGCTGGTTATCGCTGGATTTACCGTAATGATGTGATCTAGGTTGGTGTTTTTCGCTTAATTGCTTACATTATCAATAGATAAACTAATAAGTTCTCGAATTATGCAACCAATGGATGTCTCGGTGTTAAGCCGGGTAAATGAATGGCTGGAGACGGGCAAAACGTTTTGGTTTTGCACTGTGTTGGCCACCTGGGGGTCGTCGCCCCGTGAACCAGGCAGTTTGTTTGCCGCAACGGCCAGCAATGATTGGGTAGGATCTCTGTCTGGTGGTTGTGTGGAAGATGATTTCCTGTCGCGGCTCGGTGCTAATGAGTTTGATGCGCCTGCGCAAACAGTACGCTACGGCGAGGAGGGCGGGCAGCAGGCAATTAGCTTACCTTGTGGTGGCATTCTTGATGTGTTGGTCGAGAAAATCACTCCGGATGAGAACCAGAGATTACACTTCGCAGCTTATCTGAATTGCCTGCAGGGTAAGGATGTAAAGGTCCGCGAAGTTGATACACAGTCGGGTGTTAGCCGGTTAACTGAAGTCACCGAACATACGCCTGCGGTGAGCTGGCAATCGGCAAATCATCATGTTGCGCTTCGTATCGGCCCGGCCAGGCGTTTAATTATTGCCGGCTATTCGCCAGTGGCGGAATATTGCGCTCAATACGCTCAGTCACTGGGGTTTGAGGTCATTATTTGCGAACACCGTGAGGCCGAGCAGGCATTGTGTAATATAGAGGGGTGCCGGTTTGTACCGGATTTCGCAGCCGATTACATTATGAAACCCAACAACGTGCATAGCCATACGGCTGTTGTAGCGCTTACTCACGATCCCAGAGTAGATGATCTCACCATGATGGAAGCGGTGCATACTGAGGCGTTTTATATTGGCGTGATGGGGTCTAAGCGTACGTCGGCAAAACGGGCCGAGCGTTTACAGCGGATAGGGCAGCTTAGTGACGAACAGCTAATGCATATTCATATGCCAATTGGACTGGATATTGGCAGTAAAACACCAGCAGAGATTGGCCTTGCCGTAATGGCTGATATTGTGCGGGCTTACCGGCAGCCGGATTAACGCCACGCACATAAAAAGGGCGGTTAATAAACCGCCCTGATGGATTAAAACTGGTAACGATAGCCCACCTGGAATGTGCGGGGTTTGCCTACCTGAATACCACCGTGTTGACGGGTAGCGATATAGTCTTTATCAGTCAGGTTATCAATCACCAGATAAACGGTTTGTTTATTATCCAGCATGTAATTGGCCGAGACATCCATCAGTGTCCTCGAAGGTATACCGGTGGTGCTGGTTACGGCTTCATTACCCGCCTGAATACGCATTTCTGAGGTATATTTTACGGCTACCAGCACTTGCCAGTTATCCTGACGAACGCCGGTTTCAAATTGCAGAGTATGATCGGGCAGATAAGGCAGGGCATCACCCGCTTCAACACTGCCCCAGGCGTCCAGCTCTGAATCGAAGCTTTCTTTAAATTCGGCGGTGGAATAGGTGTAGTTAAGGTTTACCGGTACTGTGAATGATGCAACCGGGAAATTGCCCTGGTAGCTCCATTCAACTCCTTTAATGTCAACTTCTCCGGCGTTGTACTGGGTGCCAATTAAGTCGCTGTCACAGCCCTGGCTGGCGGTACAGTTACCGTGCAGGTTATCCAGGTTGGTGTAAAATCCGATGAGCTCAATACGGCTGAGGTTGTCAGAGTAGCGTAATCCGGCTTCGTAGTTCCAGCCTTCCTCTTCTTCGGCGTTGTTATTACCGGGTGACGGTGGCGCAAAAGTTTTTTGCACACCACTTAACAATAATAAATCATCGCTTAACTGGTAGGTGGCGCCAATGCCGGGTAGTACGGCCGATACACTGTTGCGGCGCATTGCCGGATCGGTTGTACGCAGTGGGTCAGTTTTACCCCAGTCATCACGAGCGAGGTTCACATCTTCATAACGCAAGCCGCCGGATACGGTAAGATTGCCGTATTCCCAGGTATCGTGCACGTAAGCGCTCAGGGCGTTGGCGCTGTCGATGCGGTTAGAGTCGGTCCCCGGAATGCCAGCATCCAGTGTGCTGATAACGTAGTCGCTATCAAGCTGATAGTTGTCGACCCATTGAAAACGGTCCATCTCGTCATTGTGTACCCGCGCGCCTACCTTGATCTGATGACCACCGGTAAAGAGTACGTATTCACCCTGTATTCCCTGTGAAAGGTAGTTTCGGTTATTGGCTTTAACCCGAAAATCCAGCGTATCAGAAGCACTTAAACCGGCATCAAATGCAGAAGCTGCTTCTTCAGCACCGCTGCCCAGACTAAGGCCATTCACCCGGTCGGCTTTATACCAGTTACGGTGAAAATCATTGTAGTAAGCGGTCATGGTTAACGTGCTGTTGTCGCTAATGTTGTATACGTAGTTCAGGTTAATCAGCTTATGGTCGGTAGACATTTCATCGAGCACTGATGCACTGTAGCGGGCAAATGGCGTGTTGTTGAAGTCTGCCTGAGTAATGCCCAGATAGGTTTCATCTGAGGTTTCTTCAGAATACTTCAGCTTAGCTTCAATATAGTGCTTCCCGGCGGTATCCAGTTCAAAGCCGACTTTGGTGGTGACGTCCGTTTTACTAAAACCGGTTTCATCACCGGTTGGCAGGTTTTTAAAACCGTCGGCACCGTAGTGGTACACTTCTGCCAATGCGCCTACACGTCCTTCACTGCCACTGGCCAGTACATGGGCCTTACGGTAGCCGTCTGAGCCCAGCGAGACATCCAGCCGGGTAGCAAAACTGTTGTCGCTGATAGGTGTGGTTAAAAGGTTAATCACACCGCCCGAAGTACGGGGGCCATATAATACACTGGACCCGCCTTTTAGCACTTCGATGCTGCTCATGCGGCCAATGGTAGGGAAGTAGTATGCGGCCGGACTGGCATAGGGAGCCGGTGCTGCCAGTACGCCATCTTCCATAATCGTGATTTTTTCTGAACGGTCGGCGGAGTTTCCACGCATCCCAATGTTAGGGCGTAAGCCGTAACCATCTTCTTCAGTAATATATACCCCGGGCACTTTGGTTAGCACGCGCATAATGTCACTTACCGCAAAATCATCCAGGTAAGCCTGGTCGATAACCATACCGCTGCCTGGTGTAGTCTCTACTGCTTGCGAATTACCAAAAATAGTAACGTGCTCAATATCGTTGGGGGTTGCAGCTTGTGCTGCGAAAGATAATGAGGCTAATAATCCGAGTGCGACGGGGGATTTCGTGAACATAATAACGACTACCTGCTCCTAAGAATAAAAATCGCAGGAATTAAACCAGTTATGTAAATGGGAATCAATAGCATTTGCGTTTTAGTTTTAATTAAATTTAATGAAGGGTTAAGTAATATTGAATCTAAGACATCGTGCCGGTGCTCAGGCTCTTTTCATGATAAGTTATATACTTATCTGTTTTCCGGAGTGTTTTTCATGAAAGTATGGCTAATTGCCGTTGTGCTTAGTGTTATAGCAACGGGTGTGGGGGCGGGGGAGTCGTCATTACGGTTATCGAATGGTGAGTATGATATTCCTGCCATTGTGAATGTGCCGGAGTCTGTTCAGGCAGTGCCTGCCGTGGTGTTATTACATGGCACGGCGTCGCATAAAAATGAAGTGGGTAACCTGTATGCCCGCCTGGCCGCAGCACTGGCGAAGGTGGGGGTGGCTTCTATACGCATCGATTTTGCGGGGACCGGCGATAGCCCGGTTAGCTATCGCTACTACACGCTTAACAGTGCGGTTCGTGATGCAGGCGTAGCGCTCAGCTACCTGCAAAGTCAACCGCAGGTGGATGGGCAAAAGCTGGGGATCGTCGGGTTTAGCCAGGGCGGGTTAATTGCGCAGTTGCTGATTGCTGAGTCGCCGGTGTTCACGTCATTTGTTGCCTGGTCGTCAGTGGCAAGTGATGGAGTGAGTGCGTTTCGGCCTTTATTCGACAACCTTTACCAACAGGCCACAAAGCAAGGTTATGTTACCCAGGAGTACTCGTGGCGATCATCACTGGATATTTCGCTGGAATGGTTTGAACAGGTAAAGGCCAATAAATCACTCACGAATATGGCTGATTATAGCGGAGCATTGCTGGCCATTGCGGGCAGTGCCGATAAAGTGGTACCTGCTGAAAATGCCTTACAGTTAATCAACGCTACTCAGGCTTATCCGGCGCAGGCTATAGTGATAAAAGACGCCAGCCACATATTTAATGTGCTTAATGAGCAGGCAGGGCAAGACGAACAATTGCTGCAATTAACTACGCAGTGGTTTGCGCAAACCTTAAAATAGACCTAAACAAAACAGGGTGCCGCTGGCACCCTGTTATTCAGAATATTGTTACACTTTATGCTTCATTACCCGGGCTTTTTGACGCTCCCAGTCACGGTCTTTAATGGTGTCGCGTTTGTCGTGGGATTGTTTACCCTTGGCGAGGTAAATTTCCAGTTTCACCCAGCACTTCTTCCAGTACATGGCGGTGGCAACAATGGAGTACCCCTGACGGTCACGGGCGCCAATTAATCGGTCTATTTCCCGTTGATTGAGTAACAGTTTACGGGCGCGCTCAGGCTCGCATATAACGTGCGTTGAGGCCTGATTAAGCGGTGTAATACGAGCCCCTACAAGATACGCCTCGCCATTCTGGATGATGACGTAATTGTCGGTGATATTTACTTTGCCATCACGAATACTTTTAATTTCCCAGCCTTGCAAAGCAATGCCGGCTTCCATTTTGTCTTCGAGATGGTAATCGTGGCGCGCTTTTTTGTTGAGCGCGATAGTACCGCTGCTGGAGGAGTTGGATTTATTTTTCTTCATGGCCGCTATTATACTGATTACATAAATGTTGTCTCGTATTTCCTGCGCTGGGCGGTAAAAATTTCCAGGCCGGCAAAGTGAGCCACAACAGCTTATTTTCAAAATAGATTTTATGATAAACTCAGCGGCAACTTGCAGGAGTACAAAATTCGTATGCCGAAAATACAGCGCAGCGCACTGGTTGCCTACAGTGCGCAATCCATGTTTGATTTAGTTAATGATGTTGAGTCTTACTCTGAGTTTCTGCCCGGCTGCAGCGATAGCAAAATTGTCAGTCAACAGGGCAATGCCATGCAGGCTGCTTTACTGGTGTCTAAAGCGGGTATTAAGCAATGGTTTACCACAGAAAACGTGCTTACCCCCGCGCAGAGTATCAGTATGACTCTGGTAGATGGGCCGTTTAAACAATTAAGCGGCGGCTGGACGTTTTCGTCGTTATCAGAGTCGGCCTGTAAAATTGAACTTAGCCTGCAGTTTGAATTTAAAAGTAAAATGATAGAGCTGGCGTTTGGCAAAGTGTTTAATTCGCTTGCTGCGAGCATGGTCAACGCATTTACTCAACGAGCAAAAGTAGTGTACGCCTGATGGAAGAACCCATTAATATTGAGGTGGCCTATGCCACACCGGCCAAGCAGTCGTTAATTGAGCTCACGGTTCCGAAAGGGGCTACCGTGGAGCAGGGGATCCTGGCGTCTGGCATTACTGATATTCACAACGAGATTGATTTAAAAACTGCCAAGGTTGGTGTGTGGAATCGTGTTTGCAAACCCACGGTTGAATTACAGGACGGTGATCGCATCGAAATTTACCGGCCGCTTATTGCCGATCCAAAAGAAGTGCGTAAACGCCGGGCCGAAAAAGCCATTCAGGAAGGGCGGGCCGATAAAGTTACCGGCGGCCGGCTCAACCCGCTAAAAGCAGAAAAACAAAAGGCCAATTAATACCGGCCTTTTTTTATGTGCTGATGGCGGCTGTCTGTAGTTAGTCGTGGCGCTCGGTGAGTGTACCAACCGCCAGAACCGGAGAAGCATCAATCGACTCAGCGTCCATCATCGCGGCTATACGTTGCATGGTTGCTATCATCTGACTCTGTTCCCACTCGGCCAACTGATTAAAGCGCTCTACAAAATGTTCCTGCAGGGGACGCGGCGCCGTTGAAACGGCTTTTTCGCCAGCTTCTGTCAGGTAAACGCCAACCTTACGTTTGTCCTGTGTGCTGCGAATACGGTGCGCTAAATCACGGGATTCCAGCCGATCAAGAATATTGGTAATCGTTGCCGGACTTAAATTAATACCGTCTGCGATTTCCTTTACCATAATGCCTGGTTTCGCTGCGATATTTTGTAATACGAGTAGCTGTGGGCCGGTAATGCCCACGTCTTTACTCAGTTGTTTACTGCGTAAGTCTACCGCCCGTATTACACGTCGTAACGCTACCAGTAATTCTTCTTCTTTACGCATTAATAGTCATACTCCTGAATGCATTAATTAAGCAGATGCAAAAAGTGCTGATGTTTCTGGAACTGATCCAGTACATCATTAATCACGCCGTCTTTTGACCATCCCATCAGGTCGTAATCCTGACCACCTTCCGACAAGTGAACTTCGGCGCGATAATACGTTTGAATGTTACTCCCGTCCACCGGCACTTCGTTTGTCAGCGTAGAGTCGGGTTGTTGCGTTGCCGTTAAGTACACCGCGTAGGTAAAGTCATTCTGGCCATTCACCAGTACCGTAAGTTCT
>NZ_CAJXQY010000088.1 GCF_913058315.1 uncultured Alteromonas sp.
CAATAGAGGTGTCGAGAAGGTGTATTGGATTAGACTTGCAAATACTTACCGCATTGCCGGCGCTTATTATACGAAAGGCGGGATATCCCCAAATAGCACAAAGGGGGCTACTTGCCCCCTGTTATTTGCGTTAAATATCGAGTTAAACGACGATTATTAAGCAGTGCCTAACCGCTCCCCCTGATAACTGCCATCTAATACAGCTTGCCACCAGGCGGTATTGTTTAAATACCATTCCACGGTTTTCTTAATGCCGCTCTCAAAGGTTTCCCGGGGCGTCCAGCCTAACTCTTTTTGAATTTTGCTGGCATCAATAGCATAGCGCATATCATGGCCGGGGCGATCAGCTACGCTGGTGATGAGATCGCGGTAGCTGCCTTCGGCCTTGGGTTTTACTGCATCGAGGATGTCACAAATGGTGTGCACCACTTCGATGTTTTGTTTTTCGTTGTGACCACCGATGTTATAGGTTTCGCCAATGTCGCCTTGGGTAGCCACCACCACCAGCGCCCTGGCGTGATCTTCAACATATAACCAATCGCGAATTTGGTTACCTTTGCCATACACAGGCAGAGGCTTGCCTGCCAGCGCGTTTAAGATCATCAGCGGAATAAGCTTTTCCGGGAAATGGTAAGGGCCATAGTTGTTAGAACAGTTAGTCACCACGGTAGGTAATTTAAATGTTCTTAACCATGCACGCACCAGATGATCCGATGCCGCTTTCGAGGCTGAATATGGCGAGCTTGGTTCGTATGACGTATCCTCGGTGAACAGCGGTAGCTCGGTACCTGTAGCCACTTCATCCGGATGTGGCAGGTCGCCGTATACTTCGTCGGTGGAAATATGGTGGAAACGGAACCCCGCTTTCTTGTCTTCATTTAATTGAGCATAGTAAGCACGGGCTTGCTCAAGCAGTACGTAAGTACCCACTACGTTAGTTTGAATAAACTCACCGGGGCCGTCAATTGAACGGTCAACATGGCTCTCGGCGGCCAGGTGCATAATGATATCAGGCTGATACGTATCCAGAACCCGTTTTACTTCTGCACCATCACAGATATCCACTTGTTCAAAGTGATAACGTTCACTTGAGTCAACTTCTTTAAGCGACTCAAGATTACCGGCGTAAGTCAGCTTATCGAGGTTCACTACGTTATGATTGGTATCGTTAATCAAATGGCGCACTACCGCCGAGCCAATAAAGCCCGCGCCGCCGGTTACAATAATGGTTTTCGCTGTTGTCATGCTATTAAGTTCTCTGCTGCGCTTACACTAACTCATCCATCATAGCGCTTAACTGTTCGCGCCAATGGTTAAGGGGTGAAGTAAAAGTCTCTCGCGTTAGGGTTTTATCCAATACGCTGTAATGGGGGCGCTTTGCCGGGGTGGGATAAGCGCTGCTCGGAATGGGTTTTACCGGCACGGCCTGTTGCAGTAAGCCTTTTTCCAGCCCTAATTGCTGAATGGCTATGGCAAAATCATACCAACTGCATACGCCTTCATCAGACCAGTGATATACGCCTGCTGTGCGATGAGAAGCCGCTTCCACACAGGCACGCGCCAGGCCTTTGGCCCAGGTAGGGCTGCCAATTTGATCGTCAATCACACCTAGCTGAGGCTTCTCTGCCATCAGGCGAAGCATGGTTTTTACAAAGTTATTGCCATGGCTGGAATACACCCAGGAAGTACGCAGGATGGCACTTGCTGCTGGAAGAATCGAAGTCACTTCGGCCTCACCCGCCGCTTTGGTTTTACCGTACATGCCCTGAGGCTCGATGGCATCATCTACCGTGTAGGGAGAGCCTTTTTCGCCGTTAAACACATAATCGGTAGACACATGCACCAAAAACACATTATTGCTTTTGCAATATTTCGCCAGGTTGGCTACCGCCGTTTGATTTAGCAGGTAAGCATTTTCTTCATCGGACTCGGCTTTATCCACAGCGGTATAGGCTGAGGCATTGATCACTGCATCAGGGTTAATTGGGCCGAGTTTCGCAGCGATGTCTTCGCCTGAGGTAATATCAATATCATCCCGGCCCAGGCACACTGCCTCCGGTACCAGTCGGGCAATTTCCCAGGCCAGCTGACCGCTTTTGCCGATAACCACTAATTTTTTCATGGTAATATCCTAAAACGCCGGCGCATCAACAAAAGCCGTACCGGCTTCATCCTTGCCCGATAAAGACGGCGCTTCGCCATTCACCAGCGGCCACTCAATGCCAATGGTTGGATCGTCATATTTCACCGATATTTCGGATTCCGGATGGTAGTAATCCGTGCACTTATACACAAATTCAGCCGATTCACTGGTGACATAAAAGCCGTGCGCAAAGCCAGCAGGCACCCATAGCTGACGCTTGTTTTCGGCAGACAGGTACACGCCAACCCATTTGCCGAAAGTTTCAGAGTCTTTCCGCATATCCACGGCTACGTCGAACACTTCGCCAGACACTACGCGGACCAGCTTGCCCTGAGTTTGCTCTAACTGATAATGCAAGCCGCGCAAAATCCCTTGTTTAGATTTAGAGTGATTGTCTTGCACAAAATCGACGTCGGCACATTCAGCTTTAAACCAATCAGTGCGAAAGGTTTCTAAGAAAAAACCGCGCTCATCACCAAATACACGTGGTTCGATAATTTTGACATCCGGGATGTCGGTTTTGATTACTTGCATGGTTAATTCTTTTCCTATCTTTATTCTGTCATCCCGGAGAGAGTACCGGTCTTATCCGGGACTTCCTAATTGTACGCCGTCATCCGGGGAAGGCGTAGCACTTATCCGGGATCTCCCAATTAATTCTTCGCTGCCGCTTCACCAGACTGTTATGATGATCCCGGCTCAAGGCCGGGATGACAATAAAAACAGACCGGGATGACAATATAACTGCCGGGATGGGCATATATCTGTCGGGATAATTCGCGAAGCGAGTTACTTAACCCGATCACCAATGACTTTTAGCAGATAACTGCCATAACCACTTTTCACCAGGGGGGCGGCCAGCTTTTCTAACTGCTCTGCATCAATGTAACCCATGCGAAACGCCACTTCTTCGGGGCAACAAATTTTTAGCCCTTGGCGTTTCTCTATCGCCGCAACAAAATTTGCTGCATCCAGCAAACTATCAAGCGTACCGGTATCCAACCACGCAGAGCCACGCCCCATCAGCTCCACTTTTAAAGAGCCATCCTGCAGGTACATATTGTTCAGATCGGTAATTTCTAGCTCGCCTCGCGGGGAAGGTTTTACTTCTTTGGCGAAATCGACAACGCGGTTGTCATAATAATAGAGGCCAGTTACTGCATAATTAGACTTTGCAACTGCTGGTTTTTCTTCGATGGATAACGCATTCCAGTCGTCATCGAAATCCACTACACCGTAGCGCTCGGGATCATTAACGTGATAGCCAAATACCGTAGCACCTTGTGTTTGCCCATAAGCATTTTTTAATGAAACCCGCAGATCGTGGCCATAGTAGATGTTATCACCAAGCACTAAGGAACAACTATTGTTACCAATAAAATCTTCACCAATAAGAAATGCCTGGGCAAGACCATCCGGCGACGGTTGAGCCGCATACTGAAGGTTGAGCCCCCAGGCACTTCCATCACCCAGTAACTCAATAAATCGACTCTGCTCTTCCGGGGTAGTGATAATCAGAATATCTCTTATCCCAGACATCATAAGCGTAGAGAGCGGATAGTAAATCATTGGTTTATCGTAAACAGGCATTAACTGTTTACTTACGACTTTAGTAAGGGGATGGAGTCTGGTTCCTGAACCACCCGCTAGGATTATTCCTTTTCTCATATTGTTTATTCTCCAAACTAAATCGTCATAGTAATTCTCAAAGTCGCTATTGAGATTATCATGAAAGCACAGCTGATAAGGTTCTCATTTAAATATTTCTTATTCAAAATAATTGAATAACGTCCTATTTTTAGCGTTGATATCAAATAAAGTCTTAAACCTTGCAGTATTATTTTGAACCAACTCAGCTACATCATTACTATTATGATTTTCAACTATCCATAGCATTTTGTCAGCAGCATCATCTATCGATGGTTCTGCCCAAAATTGCTCATCAGACCACGGATACTGATGAGCATCTACAGGCACCAAATTGTAATCAATGTTTAAAGGGTTATCTTGTCCTATTATATCAATGCTTCCGGACCAATTTGTGGAAATCACTGGCAAGCCCAATGAAACTGCTTCAGCTATTGTTCGGCCAAAGCCCTCACTACGATGCAAAGAAACATAGCAGTCAGTTTTAAGCCACAGCGTGGACATCTCTTTTTCATTGTACGAATCATCAATTATTTTGATTCTTCGATCTTGCGTTGCGAGATGCCGAACCAGGTTCCATTCAGGTGAGTCATTTGTGTTAGAAACTTTTAATATCAATCTAACGTCATATTTCCCTGATTTGAATGCTTTGATAAATGCATTAATAACTCCAGTTGGATTTTTCCTTGCTAAATATGATGCCGCGTCAAAAATATAGAGAAATGTATAAGGTCGAGACTGCCGGGGTACTTTATAACAATGAGGTTGTGTTTTTTGTATCACAATCGGGTTAGCAATTTCCACTTTGCTCTTATTCCCACGACTACTCAAATAAGCTTGCTGAACAAACTCGGAAATTGACCATATAAAATCAAATTTATTAAGATGATCGAACCAAGAATCGGGAATTTTAGGTAGTTCCCATGGAGGCACTGCGATTGTAGTGCCGAATCCGCTCAGTTCACCATCAAAAATCTGCACAAATTTCTGCAACTCGATTGGATTTAGAAAAAACAGAGAGTATTGATAAGGCAACTGTGTGGAATAATACATTTTAAAATCGAAGTCGAGTTTGTCTGTCAGATGGCCAATATGATAAATTGAAAAAGAGATACCTTTCTGCTGAAGCAAGCGCGCGTAGCTCCTTAGGTCTTCACCTAGCCCCAGGCGCCCCTGGTCATACCCAATAAGATTAAAACCATGTTTTTTGTTCTTTTCTACACTACCTTTTTTACCCTCAAGTAACGAAAAAAGTTGCGGAAGATTAAAAATAGACTGGGCATAAGTTTGATACCAGCTTACTAATATACGCCGATGAACAGTTTCTTTTAAACTACACTGCCCAAAAATTTTGGTATAAAGGAGAACCATGAGGTTGGTTATTGGGATTGATTGATCCTGCTTTATTGCTGCGACTGGTGACAGCAAAAGGCGCCATTGGTCTGTATCTATATTGTTAACACGAAACTCTGTCCAAGGTAAAAAGTGGTCAAAAATATCCATCTTCATTTATTCACGCTTCTTACAACACCTTTTATAGTACTTTTTTTGAAACGCTTAACAATATGGCAAAACCAAAACCTAAACTTAACCTTCACAGGTATTAAGCCTAAAATAAGCTTAATACGGTGGGGGCTCTTATAGGTTCCGTCGGGTGCATCTCGCTCTTTCAAAGTCTTAAATACAGCAGGAGCCATTTCAGCGTAGGCTGCTAAAAACTCTGTAGCAATTTTCAAAAACTCTTCATCAGGCAATACTTGCCTTGCAAAAGGGCGCTGTTTTTGCTGACGACATGCCTCTATGAACTTATCTAAGTTTACAATTCTAAAAAAATTACCTACATCATTAAGAATTTGCAAATGAGTATTTCTATAGATTTCAAAAATTTCTGATGGTATCAAAGAATAGTTAGCTGTCGGGCCCTGATAATTTTGTAAAAAGTAATCTAGTTTTTCCTGTAACTCTTTAACATTATACTGATTAAACCAACGTTTAAATTCTAACGCTTCTAATGAATATGAAGTGTTGACCCTCTCGCTACTTACTTTCAATTTATTGGTGACTAAATCCCAACCTATAGCTGCCAAAAAATCTGAGACTATTTCCCCACCAACAAAACAACGAGGGTGATATGGCCTCAACTGAAATCGTTCGATCCCAACGGCTTTGACTTCGCGAAATAATACATGCACCTGAAAATACTTTGGATTTTTATCTATCCCAAACGCTTTAACTTCCTGGTGACGTTTTACCCCTTGGTTGTATGCGGATTCGATTACTTCCGCAGGAAAACGTAAGTAGGCAATAAATTTAGCTTGAGGTATTTGTTCTGCTAATATTTGAATCTGCTGAAAAAAAAATTCTGAAGAAAACACGACTGTATGGCAATTTTGACGTTTAGCTTCGATTACTAAGTCAGTATACCGGTGCTTATCAAAAACTAATTTATCCTCTGTATCACGCGAGAAAATTGAAAGTACATTTCCAGAACTTATACCATTAGGATCAGACTCATGTGAAGGATAATAGAATCCATTATTATTTAGTCGTTCAATATTACTGAGAAGCCATTTTTGGATTGCAGAAGTACCTGATTTCGGCGGTCCAACATGAATTACGATATTCATAATAGACACCCTTTCTATATTAACTCATAGGCTTGTAGTTTCGCGAGGATTGTGTCGAAATGACCTTGAACCTGTGATCTTACATGACATTTTTCGGCATCCAGAAAAGCTTTAACGTCTACTCTTACATCGGCCATGAATGCTTCGTCATTCCAGCCTCGTATAGATAAGCCTTGAGAGCAAATGAATTCTTTGACTCTATCTTTATCGCAGATGGTTATGCCTGCGTCAGTAGCTGGAGAGCCATCAGCTCTAAGTCCAGCAACTAAATAGCCTATGTCGTGATAAGTTAGTTCTTTAGTCCTAGGAGTAAGTAAGCCCTTAGCCATCAACACATTTGGGCGCCTTTTTAATATTCGGACATTACAATTTATATGCCCAAGTAATTGAAGGCCATGGATAGCCGAGCCTTCTGAAAAAATCAACGTCTCAGCTTGAGCATAAATTGCTAGTTGCTCTTTCAAGGGCAAACATTCTGGCTTTATAACCGTTATACCATTGGCCTGCATTATATTTTCTATGTACCGCTCACCAGCCAGCATCCCCTTGAGCATACCAGCCCGCGATATATAGTACACACCACTTTTGTGTTGAGAAAACAGGCCATTTCTAGTTGTATTATCATCCAGTATATCGAGGTACTCATATGAAGGCCCCTCTTGAGGTAAGTGCTCTTGTTGTTGCTCAACATACAACTTTTCGACAATTACAGGCTGTTCCACGAACAAGATATCTGAGGAGTTGATGCCAAACCATTCAAAAATCTGTTTTAAGAATAATGGGACGTCTTCATATGAAAAGCCCTGCCCTTTTCGAACAGAAAAAAGATAAGTACATCCATAGTCTCGATATACAGCAATTCGGGTGCAGAAATCAGCTATTTGATGTCCAAAATGATTTACTATTGGACCACACCAAACATATTTTCCAGTTTTGTAACGGAAAGGAGTATTTGGCCCTACCCATGGTTTATCATCTTTTGGTTTACCCTTTCTAAAGAAGCGTACACTACCCGCATTGTCCCAATCTGGCCAAACAGGCCCTAATTTGTGTTCTGATCTGCCAAAAGGACTACCCAACATCTGTTGAATAGGCATTACCGGTATATTTTCAAACAACATATTAAGTTACTTATATCCAACTATTTTTTAGTTGAGGGCGCACAGAAGAAACTAGCTCTATCTCTTCTTTCGATAAAAATTGTGAACAATCCACCTCATTTTGTTGTGGAGCGAGATTTAACAATGGATCCCAAGCCTGCGTGTTGTCCGGAGAATTATTCGATGACGGCGCGAAATAATCAACGCCAATGAAAGAGTAAGCTTTCTCTAATGTAGATTTAGGGTCGTTTGTTAATTGACCATAAGGTACAACAACTTTATTTGCTCCATATTCCTGCGCTAAAGAAGATATTTTCTTATCAATATTTAAAAAATACTCTAAATAAGTTTTAGTGCTGTGTGCTAACCATGCTATTGATGGGTCTTCAGGACTCTTTCCGAGTTCAATCTCTTTCTTATAGCGTTTTTTATGCGATGCGATTATTTCAGCGGGATCTCGGGTACAAATTAATAATTTAGCATTAGGGAATGTTTGCATTACTTCCTCAGCACACCGTATATGGGCAGGTGTCTTTTCAACCAGCCGTTTCTCACCTAAATTCATCCAGGAATGATAAAAGAAAGCTCGAATAGCATGTTTATAGCGCCGTTCAAACCATACTTCATGCCGATTACTCTGGTTTATATATGATAACGACAGGCCTTGCTGAGTTAATTGTTTATTTCGCTCTATTATTGGCGCAATACTCTCATGAAACGTTGCTAGATTTCTTTGCCCCAAATAAACTCGCATTTCATAATTTTCCGGCCGCGCATCTTCCAAGAGCATCCAAGGCTTAATAAAACAAAAAGTTTCGACTGTCGCATGTGAAAAATCGCAAAAAGCAGGGTGATTTGAGACCTGCTGAAACAATAAGCTGGTACCACTTCTTTCAGGTCCCATAATGAATACCGGCTGTTGCTCAAGAGCCCATTCTCTTAACGTGTTTTTATAAATCTGAAAATCCATTATTTCTTAGCCAAATAGTTTTTTAAAGCTGGCGATTTGCTGTTCGTTATAATTCTCGAACACCTGACTGGAGCTACGTGTTAGCTCAGTCAATCGACTGTTATTAAACGTTTGCAGTTTATCTACCATTTCATTAATTGTAGCGCATTGTTGATAGGGCTCAGAGGTGGTTATACCAACCATCGCGTCTAACGTTGCCATTAAAGGTTTACCAAATGAAAGCGCTTCGAGCGATTTAATTTTTAGGCCGGTACCACCGAGCATTGGATTAACTGCAACATCAATATCGCGGTAGAATGTGTCTAAGTCATCTACCATACCAACAATTTCAAACACTTCATTATTAGCGCTAAACGTTTTACATATACTTCCACCTAACACGAACTCAAAATTGTCAAACAGTGTTGGCGATTGTTTGATTGCGTTTTGAAAGGTTTCGATAGAGATAATATTAAACGGGTTACCGCTCCCGATGTAGCCCACTCGTATTTTGTTGCCGTCTCGCTCTGCGCTAACAATGGATTGCAACGGCGTAACATAGCCAATTACTTCAACGGGTTTCGAGGTTATTGACTGAAAATAGTCCTGCTCCTGGTCTTGAATCGCAATAGCCAAATCTGCACGCTCCAGAGCATAGGCCTCTAGTTCTTTTGTGGTGTAAAACCACACCGGTTCCAGCCCAGCTTCTTTCGCCACAATATGTCGGTCGCCAAATACATCGTGGGTATCGATAACTTTGTACACGTCATCAGGTACTGCTTCGAGTACTTTAGAAAACCAAACGTAATTCACCAGGCATACATCAAACTTCCAACGTGTACATAACTGCTCTACCAGAATGGATACCCGTTGATCATACCAGTCATCTATATCGAAATACTCACCATAGCTGGGCTCGGCCGCCGGACCTTCCGGTTGCACGTAGTGAAAGTAATCCCAATCTTGCTCCATAGCAGCTTGTTGCTCGGGCGCTAATCCTTCCATCCCAAAGTACACAAAGTGAACTTTATAGCCACACTGCCGAAACATTTGATTGAGCCGGTATATACGTGCGCTGTTGCCCTGAAATTGCGGGTGAGACGGAATGGGTGACACTATTAAAACATGTTTATTCATTCGCTTAGGTTCCACACCACTTCTATGCCGCTAATGGCAACACCGAGGTCACGACCGCCACAATTTTGCAGGTCGGTTACGCTTAACAACAACTCTACGGGTTCTTCCGGCTTGTTAGATACATAATCAAAAGCAATCGTATCACCGGCGCTAATGTATTGCCCAAAAACAGGTACGCCGTTCATAAAACAACGAACAAAACCACGCTCCTGCCCTTCGGGCAAGGCCAGTACAGACAACGACACCCGATATAACCCGCGCGCACGCATAGGTAATAAAATGCTGGTGTCGTGGCCTGGCCCTGTCCAGCGCCATTCGGTGTCATCATGCCACTCAGAGGAATATAGGTTTGTGGCCATCATGGTGGCTAAGGGATACTGCCGGGTACAGGTTTTTAAGTATTTTTGGGTAAGATTGCCGAGATTATCGCCGGCAGTGCACAGCGCTGGCCATTTTTGCGCTAATTGATTGTTGGCCAATAACACTTCATCGGCGCTGATCTGATCAGGCGTGAGGTATGTTTCAACCTCATCAAGTAGCACCTGATCGGGAAATAAATACACCTTTTGCGACGCTGTACTAGTAGTTGATAACGCCCTTAAAGTGGCATCAACGGCAGTATAATGATGTACTTCGCACCATTGCAGCAAGCTGGTAACAGAACCCTCGAAGGTCAGTGATATTAGTGGCCGATGTTGTGTAACACAGTTAATCGACTGATTTAAAAAGGTAACGTCCACCCGCTCAAATGCCAGCCAGTTAATGCGCTGTAATCCTAGCAAGGCATCGTCTACCGTTTGTACCGCAAGCGTTAACGGCGCCCGGGCTAACAACGAGAAACCAGCTTCTACCCGCGGCGTGATCCGCAACGTTGAACACTCGGCTCCTAAGCATAGGAGCGGCAGGCCTGCCTGGGCAAACATGTCTGCCAGTTTAAACCCATATTTACGTATTAATGGTTCAAACACCACGAAATCGCAACTCATACCCGTGGCTTCTACCAGACTCGCCATAATGCTTTGTGGCAGGTTATCCATTACTACATGCGCATTGCGTGGAAGCGCCCGACAAATTGCCGACTGGATCAGAATTTGATTACTAATAGCGTGTTGTTGCGTAGCTGCATTTAATGCCTGAAGGACGTTTTTCATAACACCCCCCGGCCATTGGCTGTGGTAACGGCCGGTTGCAACCACTTAAGCTCACTAATACCCGTAAAACCGTATGCCTGAGGCGTAGCGTTAATCATCCAGGATACTTTTGTAAGCTCAAAACACCACTCCTCATGAGTTATGGGCGGATAGGTATTATTCATATCGATGTGTGAAACACCCTTATGGATGTTATCTACCTGAAATCCACTGGCCTCGAGGTACTGCGTAATATCTGCCCGGGTGATCGGAACATCAGGACTCGCCAGATTATCGGGCTGCACCGTAACAGACACTTTTGCGCCAAGAGCGAGTCGTTCGCTGAGGGCTGCAAAATAACGTACCGGATCGCACTCGATAGCCCGTGTGGGTATCACCACAATCGCTAACTCGGCCAGACTAGCCGGTAATGCGTTGCCCTCTGACTGTTCCAGCTCAAAGGGCGGGATAACTTGTAGGGCACTTTCGGCGTAACCAAATAAATCGGTTAGTAACTTGTACCCGGAGGTTGCTTCGCCAACCAGTAAAACCGGCCCACTAACGCCTACCGGAACGGTATTGTTTAGCCACCACAACACCCCGCTTGTCTGGGTATCGAGTGTAGTTGTCCAGGCTTGGTTGTTCACCAGCCAGCGGGCGATGGTTGGCTCTGCCAGATAACGCCATAACATAGCAGGTAAGGCCGGTTCTGCAGCGCTTCTGCGGCTGAGTAATTGTTGTTCTTGTGCTATAACCTCGCGATATTGTGCCGTAGTGCGCACAATATTATGGCTGCGCTCTACCCAGCGCCGGGCATTTAAGCCTAGCCTAACCCGCTCTACCGGGTTTTCAATTAAGTGTTTGATAGCAGCTGTAAGGTTGGCATTAAATGCCTCATCGTAATCTAGCTTAACCGCGCACTCATCCGGGATCTCAGCAAAGGGCCCAATGTTTACCACAAGACACCCTAAACCCAGCCCCATGGCCCGCGACAACGTACCAGAGCTTTCGCCGCCGGTGGGATAACGCAGGTTAATAATAAAGTCTGAAGCCAGCAGGTATTTAAAGAAGTCCTGCTCGTCTAAAAAGCCGGTTACCACAACATGATCAGCCAGGCCACTATCGGCGATATCCTGATACACGTCATACTCGTGAGGCTTGCACTGGCCGGCTAGCACGTACACAAAATCCAGACCTTGTGCTTTTAGCTCTGCCAATGCAGTAAGCACCGCTTTTATCTGTTTGGCCTTGGCAATAAAGCCCATTGAGGTAATAACGACTTTATTACCCGGCAAGCCTAACTCACCTCGGTATGTCATTTTGAGTTTAGGCTGAAAATGACGAATGCCAGGTGACAGGTGGTGAGGAATTAACGTAATAGCGCTATGCCCAAGCGCCGCAATTTTATTCGCGGAATATTCAGAGTGCACAATAATTTGCGACGATGCATCAATAATTGAACTGTGCATCATCAGCTCATGGGGCATAAACTGCCCTTTCCAGCCCTGGCTGGCAAGTTGTTCGCCGATCACCTTACCCTGAACACCGTATTGGTTAGTTAAGGCTTTGGTGTATGCCTCTTTATCACCCTGCGACAGGTTAGTGAGATCGATCAGGTAATGCAGGTTAAGATCGTGTACTACCGTGATCCCCGGCCTGCTCAGCAGTACTTCCAGCATGTATACGGTATCGGGATTATTGCCCACATGGTACAAATGAGGCACTTTATCAAAAGCTTGCCAGTTGGCCAGGTACTCAGCCAGCCGCAGCACACGGGTGCGAGGGCATATTCCCTCCGGTGCCGGGGCATGATTCTCAATGACTACCGTTACATCGAGGTATTCACTCAAATAAGGGAGCTGTTCAGCCAAATAATCGGCAATACCATTTGGCTTAGGGGGTAGCGGGCAAAATATTACTACCTTAGCGTTTGCTGCCATTAATTTTTATTTTCCAGTTGGCTCTTAAGGTAATCGAATTCACGCTGCATGCGCTCGTTCTGAATAGACAACAGGGCGTCCATCCGCTTTTCAACTTCACTGGCAAAGTCACCTAAAATATCGCTAAAGCTATTTTGTAGTTTAACGGCGGCATCAGTGACCCTTTTACCATCGATAAACACATGCACTTCGCGCGCAGCTGCCGAAAATGGCAACATATCCAAATCGATAGTAAACCCGTGACAGCCATTACCCACACCAGCGGCAACCAAGTCGTCCCGCAGGGTGGCTGCTTTAGTAGAGGCTAAGGTTTTATCACCTTGTTTCACTTCAACAACGCATGGCTTGGTGGGTCTGGCCGCATTACACGCCCAACCGGCAATTTGATGGCTGCTAATGGTGTCGATATGAAACTGTACCGATGATTTTCCTAACAGTCGCTTAGCTATTTTTTTCAATTTCGTTTTCATGTTACGTCCAAAATAAGGCACATTTCATTTTTCCGGTATGGTAACCCAGCCTCAAAAAACATGCATCCGTCTATCCGCTCAATGCGAGTCACTTTCATCGTATTTTCAGGCATTCGGCAATAATAACTGGCTAATTCGCTTTTTTAAGCTTTTTTTGTGCGCATTCTGGTAAATATCATAACGAATCCTGTAACTGTGGAACGCCGAATCAAATTTATATTCGTCGAGCTTTTTCATCGACACATTGCAGTTATAGTGTGTTTTAAGGTAATACCACGCATGCCAGCTCCGGGCTTTAAGCTGCCGTGCGCATTCACGGCTTATCAGCAACCCTGAACTGTTCAGGTTTCTCATCTGATTGGCCGACTTTAAGAACTTTTTTTTAACCCCTGTATGGCTATGCTCAGGTTCTTTGTTGGCCAATAATGTAGCTAAAATGGCTTTGTTGTTCAGGCTGGTATTCTGATTAGCCATTAGCGGAGCGAGTCGCTCTTGGTTTATCTGTACACCGCAAATGTGACTCAGCAAATCATAAAAATGGGTAAGCACGGAACCATTACGAAAATGGGCTTTTTCAAACGGGAATAAATAAATATTGTCGCGGCCAATAAAAGACTCCCACTTTTTCGCCAGACGGTCCCAGTGTAGGTAGTCAAAATGCTGAAGCACAAAATCGGCCGGTTCGAGCGCACATCCCATGCGCCTGACCCACTCTTTATATTTGTCATTAAAGTACAGAATTGGGTCTTTAACATAAGCAACCAGGCTGATATTAAAACTCTCACCCAGCAGCTTAAGGGCCTTTTCATGCAGATCCAGCCTGAGCAAATCCTCGTGAGAAATGACAATTGTGGAGGCAGAGAGCGAATTAAGATGGACTATTTCACTTAGCAGTGCTGCCTCATTGAATGCATGCTGCTTGAGGGAGTTACTAAACTTTAAGTGGCGAAAGCCAACTTCCTCATCTTTCACCAACCCTCGCTCTGGATAGGCAATACCGTGTTCATTCAGCGCGTCGCGATTTAAAAAAAGCGACGACTGAATGGAAGAGGACCCGGTTTTATGCATCCCTGCATGAATCACTAAATTTTTTTTATTTTGATGTCCCATGATAACTCAATAACACCACAACTCGTTTAAACAAATGTGCCCGGAGACAGCCATTAGCCGCGGAAGTTATCCTGGTTTGCCAAAAACCAGTCAAAGGCATGCTTCAGGCCATCTTCCAGGTTATAAGTATGTTGCCACCCTAACGCATGCAAGCGCGAGACGTCCATTAGTTTACGCGGCGTGCCATCAGGCTTTGTAGTATCCCACACAATATCCCCTTTAAAGCCAGTTACTTTAGCCACGGTTTCCACCAGCTCTTTAATGGTGCAATCTACGCCGGTGCCCACGTTAATGTGGCTTAGCATAGGCTCGGTGTTTTCTTCGTAAGTGGCTTTATCCAGCTCCATAACGTGAACGCTGGCTGCAGCCATATCATCTACATGCAGGAATTCTCGCATGGGCTTACCACTGCCCCAGGCAACCACTTCGGCATCACCTCGTTGCGCGGCCTCGTGAAAGCGACGTAAGAGTGCAGGAATAACGTGAGAATTTTCCGGATGGAAGTTATCGTTAGGGCCGTACAAATTAGTGGGCATTACGGAACGGTAATCACGACCGTACTGGCGGTTGTAACTTTCGCAGAGTTTAATCCCGGCAATTTTAGCGATGGCGTAGGGCTCATTGGTTTCTTCCAGTGTACCGGTAAGCAATGCTTTCTCGGTCATCGGTTGCTGAGCCATTTTCGGATAAATACAGCTGGAGCCTAAAAACAACAGTTTTTGTACATCATTAGCATGGGCCGCATGGATAATATTGGCTTCAATCATCAGGTTTTCGTAAATGAACTCTGCCGGATAAGTGTTATTAGCATGAATACCGCCAACCTTGGCAGCAGCCAGATATACCTCGTCTATCTTATTGTCGGCAAAAAACTGCGATACCGCCGCCTGACTGGTTAGATCCAGTTCGCTACGGGTGCGGGTAATAATATATACACCACCACGCTGTTCTAAGTTTTTTACAATGGCTGCGCCCACCATGCCGCGGTGACCGGCTACGAATACGGTTTTCATCTAACGAAACGTCCTTTTTGAATTCAATCCGACGATTATCAATAATAAGCAGCCATTAATCAATGAAACCTGCCTTTTTGGGATTAGTATGAACTGGCAGGATTGTTTAGATACAGGACGATATTAGCCGGTTATCCCGTTAATGACCCATAAATCAGGTATCTTGCCGCGCTTGAGCATTTCTGCGTTATATTGAACAAGCACTCTTGCCCAACAAATTGCCCCTGTAACATACAGATCAGGTAGCCGGGTTCTGTTAAGCAGTGACTGCACAATGGTTTCCAGAATCGCAGCAAGTAACGGGTGATTGGGTTTAGCTGCCAGCAAACCAGTATTAATACCCAGCTCGCCTCTTACCAGTAATAAAGAAGGAACAGACTGAGCCAGATTCATAAAGCTCCGCAGTGACTCAGCATGCATGTCTGTTAACAGATAGCCACCGTGCTTAAACAGATAACAAAGCGTAAACAAGCTCTTCTTGTCTCTAGGATTCCGCGATAAGCGCCAGGCGCGTCTTATACGGTTAGAGCAGTTATCGGCAATATATTTTGCGGCGAGTATAGGATCGAAATGTTCTAAAGCATAATCATTGGCAAACATCTGTAACTGCTCTTTTAAGCGCTTCTGATCATCACCGCCAACATTGAGCGAATAAGTAAAAATGCTTTGGGGTATTTTCGTGCTATCTGCAGACGCACCGCTTTTTTGTTTAGCACTCCAAAACAGTGTGTTGAAATGTTTAAGCGTTTTCGCCAGCTCTACACCACTGTTTTTACCATATTGAATACTTTGTTCGGTAGGTTCGTCCCAATAGTCTGTCCAATACTGCCAATGACCATGCTTTTTGTCTCGCTGGTGATATTCGTCGTTAATTAAAAGCTTAGCTTTATGCCAGCCATCCCCCTGTTCATAATCAGAAGATCCTAAAACACAAGCAATCAGCAGGTTCCATTGAAATTCTTTCAAGCCTGCCGTTTCATGTATTCGTAATAATGTGGCTATCGCAAAGACGGGGTTGTTAATGGCATAAAATAGCTTTGCCATTTTAAACAGCAGGTCTTGTTCGTGGCGGTAAAAAGCAAACGTGATAAGACAGCGAAAAACCACCTCACTTTGATTGGCCAGATGCAGTTTACTTAACATGAGCACCAATATGTATCTGGGCAGTTCACCGACTCTTTGCGCCAATAAACGATAATTATCAATCAGGCAATCAAAGCGCTGCTCAGCGATGGCGAGATCAATTTCGAGCAGTTGAACTTCACCAAACAGATTAACCGGAATATCCTGGGGAAAAGTATAGTTAGCAATCACTGATTTAGCTTTTGAGACATTACCTGTTAAGTAATAGCATTTCGCCAACCAAAAAATGCCCCAGGGATGGTGTGGATTTATACTTATAACTGTTTGATAGGCGGTGATAGCTTCCATGAAGTCTTGGTGTTGGCGGAGTGCGTGGCCTAACTCCATGTAAAAACCAAGAGACTTATCTTTTTCTGGCCAGATAGCCTGCAAACCAAGAAGAAAATCACGGCCTTCCTGAAAACGCTTTTCCTCCCGCAATTTAATGGCAATTTGAGCGGCTAGCTCGTAAATCTGAGCATGATATTCAGATTTTAATGAATGAATGCATGCATGCATCGCATCTTGTAGCTGGTCCTGCTGGATATTTTCCTGAATGTTAGTTACTACATTCATGGTTACCTTGATGGCGTTAACGTGTAGGCGCTGGAGTTTTTCAAATCACGCCAAAACATCATATTACTGTACTTCTCAAACAGCTCTGGCGGAAGTACAGTTTTTCGCTCTCGCGGTTGAACCTGTTTATGCACACGATGCAAGCCGTCGACGCCCAGGTTTTGATCAAAGGCTGGCGAATCGAACTCCACATTGTCGAAATCGTGTTGAAACTCAGGCAGTTCAAGAAATTGATACACGCCACTCATCACTTGTGCAGGCTTACGCACTAAAAGGTCGTAATCAATAATTAACAACTTATCCGCGAAATCAGAAAAGCAGCCGTCACGCAGAGCATGCCAGGCGAAACCAACCAGCCCACTTTGTGCTGCCATGGCTTCAACCCGTGAATACACCGTCGCTCGCTGCTGACTGTTACCAAACAATTGAGTATTTTCCAGCGGTGACTTGCGAATTTGCCTTTCCATGGAATCCAGAACCCAGGCCATATTGCGAGCAAGGCAAACAACTTTTGCTTCTGGATATAGCGTATCTATCAGGGAAAGCTTCGATGTCCAGCCTCGGTTCGTATCAAAAATATAGGGTTTATCGATATCATCATAGTAACTGGAAAATAGCCCTTTGGTAATGGTCATTCGCTTTTGGTTGGTGACCAAAGGTGCCATTTCAGTACCTGTGGAGGTTTGGGCAATAACCCCATCCACCAACCCCATTACCGGGCTGGAAATATCAGCATGAAACTCGGGATTCTGACGCAGCAGCGCAGAAAAAAGGGTTGACCCGGAACGAGGCAACCCTGCGATAAAATGAAACTTATGAGGCATAAATTAGCTGTTCGCTTGTTTTAGTACAACTTGTGCACCATCTGCATTAAGTAGCTCATCCCAGTTCAGCGCCGGTTTTTCTAAATTAAAGCGCTCCACTAAAGATTCTGGCATCTGGGCTACGTCTTTGATACGCGGATAGGCCATTGGCTGAATAATACGATCGGCACCATATTGGGCAACGTAACTATCGTAGTTATCAAAGTTCTTGCGTTCAGGGGCTCCTGAAAGTGTTTCTGCTGCAACGCCGTTTGCAACCACTAATTCGTGGTCTTGAGCTTCAATATGCCAGTAAGCAAATTCAGACGGCATGTCTGAAAACGGCACTGACGTAATTGTTTCACCGTTAATAAGAGCGCTTGCCACCACCAGGTGACCATCCAGTAAAAACGCATGAGCGTTAGACACGTATAAGTCACTATGCGGCAAACCACTGCCAAAGGCTCCCTGACTGATTTTAACCGGTGCATTATGAATCGATGTACAAATACCATTTCGGATGGTTTCATAACCCATCCAATGTATTGATATCGTTCGCCCATCAGAAGTTATTACCTGGTCACCCTGCTTGAGGCTTTCAACGGTCTTTTCACCTTCCGGAGTTAATATAAGAGTCCCCTCCAGAAAACAAAAAGAAACGCTTCCATTACTGTCATAGTTTTGTAAGGGAGCGCCCGCAGAGTATGCCGTATTGGTTGCTAAGTATTGTATCGTGCCCTCAAAACTTGTTCTTTCAATCACAACGCCGTTATCTGTAGTCCCTATCACGGTGCCGACCCTAGAGAATCCATCTTCGTTCAAAAAAGTAATTGAATCACCATTGGCAACAGTACCATCAGATGTTCCGTCTTGATCATCAGTAAGTGTTGTCGGCGAAGAAGGAGAAGTACTGCTGAGTACGATATTTGAATCGGCATTAATTCGAGTTATGAAACTATAGTTCGACATTCGTCTTATTCCTTAAAACTGCACATGGGGATTATACTTAATCAAAAATTCAAACGTATCAGTTACTTAAAAGGTAAACCCACGCTCAAACTCCGCCAAAGGTATATTCACTCCCGGTGAACATCAATAAGGAATTGGGGCTACAAGAAGCGACTCCAAAATTTGCGAGTTTACAACTTAGAAGTATGATACATTAGAATAAATTAATATTTAATTAACTGATAAACCTAATGATTTTCTTGACTTGCCGGAATAAAGTCGAGTTTTGAAGATTGATTTTAATAATAGGTATTTAAGGTTACCCGTACATAATTGCGTATCCAAAATAATTACAGTGAGCAGTATAAATTTTTTAGCAAAAACAAATCAGGTAGTGAGCGAGCTCTTTGAGCTTGCCTATCGCGTTCCTATCGGCGAGTTTAAGCAGCATTGCTTTGAGTTAATCGCTCGTCATCTGAACATTGATTCAGGCGTTTGGATTACCCGTACTGAACAGCAAGTGCGATTCTATGAAGAGGATAGCTTCACCTTCAATTTACCCGAAGGGTTTATGGAGGATTACCACCACCTAAGCACAGTTTCCCAACAAGTACAGCAGGTGTTTGGGGTTATGCTGGGGAATCTCGACAAAACGTGTGACATTCTCGATATTGTTCCAGAGCAAGAATGGCTCGGTTCCGACATGTACAAGTTATATTGTCACAAATATGATTTGCACCATTCACTAATGACCATTTCTGTTAACCCTCAAAGCCAGGTCATGAACATAATAACGTTTGCTCGACATGATGCTGACCATTCGTTTTCCGAACACGACAAACTGTGTAAGGAATTCCTGGTGCCAAACATGATAGAGGCATTACGAATTAATATACTCAGCGCCTTTATATCACTCCCCAACGCAATGCAGGCTAACCGGGCGGTATTAGATGGTTATGGCAATATAATCGAAGCAGAAGAACCCTTTTTAGCTGCATTGGAGCAAGCTAATTTAATCACAAGCAATAAAGTTCAAATCGATGTTTCACGAGGGGATGAGTCATTTTCAGTATCTTCGTTACAATTCCAGGTGACAAACTATAGCGGATTGCGATTTGTTGAAGTGCAAGCTATTCCTTTGGCCGAACGACTCGGCAAACGTAAACTAGAAATCTGCCAATGGCTGATTCAGGGAAAAAGTAATAAAGAAATTGGTAACCAATTGGGTATTACGGAAGCCACAGTGAAAAATCACCTGAAACAAATATTCAAAATGTTGGATGTATCTTCCAGGCAGCAAGCGATCTCATACTTTAACCAACAGCAAAAAAGTTAATCCTATGGCTCTGATGCAACTGACTCATCAATCACAAGAACTCCTGCTTGGCCAGTGTATTTCAAAAATATATCACCATACTCAGGGTAATGCTTTAGATGCCTTCATGCAGCTTTGTTTCCGCGAAATCTGCCAGGTTGTCGACCTGGGCCCGAGCTTTTGGTTAATTGAAGACGCCGAAGGGCAACTATTGGCTCATACTCTGCTAACCACTAATACAGCAGCTTGTCCTGATGCTTTAAATGAAACACAAATTGCGCTGTTGCGAACAATACCAGCCAACGGGATGGCCACTGAACTGGATGATAGTCTATTCAGTAAGCAACTTTCTGCCTGTGCATTAGCTGTAACGCAGGAAGACTCTAGTCTTATCCATCGTTTTTTGTTTTTTCCTGCGCAGGAAGACACATCGTTAAACGACAAGCAACTACAGTTTATTGCGCCGCATTTAGCCACGGCAACCCGGCTCAAAACCCTGCAAAATGCGCGCTTAAAGCGCAGGGAAGAGCGTGTTGCACAGGCGATCTGCAATCATTCCGGCCGCATATTTGAAATGAATGAAAGCTTTCGCGCTGTTTTAAGCAAGCAAATCCATGAATGGCAAGGCAGTAGCCTCCCTTTTATCCCTTCAACAACACATTCGCTTGTGATTACGGGGAGTTGTATTTTTCATATTGAGCCATTACTGGGTTATTGGTCGGTAGAAGTGATGTATTTTGACCGCGTGTTTTGCCTGCTAAGTAACAAGGAAAGGCAGATTTGTTTTTTACTAAAAAAGCATTTTAAAAATAAACAGATTGCAGAAGAACTGGGTATTTCGCAAAAAACCGTCGACAATCACCTTACGAATATTTATCGAAAAACAGGCCTCTCATCAAGAAGCGCCGTGATTGCCAACCTCAAATAATTATTAGCCTGCTTAAATTGTACTGAACAATGCAGTGTAGCAATTAACAAACAATACCGTCATATAACGCTTCTCGCGCTGATTTTCAGGAAGATATAAAG